>NZ_JBHYNC010000038.1:0-48006 GCF_042743165.1 Gordonia sp. NPDC058843 | reverse complement strand
CCTCATGGGGAGCGCGCCGGCGCCTCATACCCGTCACGACGCCGCGGCGTCCGACCGGCGTCGCCGCCCGGTGATGGCCGACGCCAGCCCACCCGGCAGGAACAGGATCACGAGGACGAAGATGACGCCGAGGATGAACTGCGGTTGCGTCAGCGGGACACTCAGTACCGCGGGCAGATCCTGGATCGCGGGCAGCGTCGACAAGGCGGAGAGACGCAGATTCAGGTACGTGTAGAGCAGCCCACCGAGGAGCGCACCCCACAGCAATCCCCGCCCACCGAGCACGACCATCAGGATCAACCCGAGCGAGTACGTCAGAGCGACGATGCCTGGATTGCCGCCGCCCATCACGACCGAGTATGCGATCCCGCACAACCCGGCCAGGAAGGAGCCCGTGGTCGCGGCGAACAGCCGGTACAGATAGACATTGATCCCGAGTACCTCGGCGCGCAGCGCGTTCTCCCGGATCGCCTGCCACACGCTGCCGGCCTCGGTCGCCACGATCAGTCGCGCAACCACGTACACGACCACCAGGGTCGCCACCGCCAGCCAGTACACGTTGCGCGCGTTGACGAGTCCGGTGAAGTTGGCCGGCAGAACCCCGAAGTCGTAGGTCACACCGACCTCGCCGCCCAGCCCCCAATAGCCCCGTTCGACGCAGATTGCGAACAACTGGACCAACGCAAGGGTCGCCATCGCGAATCCGAACCCGGTCAGTTTCAGAGCGCACGCGTTGCCCACAATCGACACGAGAAGTGTTGTGGCCAGGGCCAACAACACGCCGAGCCCGAAGCCCACCGACTCCATGTTGCCGAACATCACCGCCGCGTAGCAGCCGACACCGAAGTACACGCCATGCCCCAGCGAGAGCAGTCCGGTGTAGCCGAAGACCAGATCCAGAGTGATCGCCGTCGCGGCGGCCACCAGCATCAGGGCCAGGAGGTTCATGCTGCCCGGACTGTTGAGCGGTCCGGGTAGGAGCCCGCCGAGCGAGACGTTGAACAGGGGCACGAGCAGCGTGACGATCACCGCGATGCCGATGAGCACCCCACCCAGGAGGTGTCGTGGCCTCGGCAGGCGTCGACCGTTGGTCTGGGCCGATGCCTCGGGAGTCGGGGTCTGGGCGGGTGATGACTGCGCGGTCGATGACTTGGTCGTCGGCATCATGCCAGTCGTCCTTTCTGTCCGAGGATGCCCTGCGGTCTGATCAGGAGCGTCAGGAGCATCAGGACCACGATCACGATGTCGCCGGCGCCGGCGTCGATGTAGAAATTGGCCAGGGCTTGCGCCGTCGCGAGCGCCACCGCTGCGATCGCGGCCCCTTCGATCGAGCCGAGACCCCCGACGATCAGGACGATGAACGCCAGGATCATGAGCTCGTCGCCCATGTACGGCGTGACACCGCGGTAGTACACGGCGGTGAGTGCGCCGGCGAGCCCGGCGAGCAAGCCACCGATGGTGAACACCAGCGTGAATGAACGCTGTACGTCGATTCCCAGGGCGGACACCATCTCCCGGTTCTCCACCCCGGCCCGGATGGTGATCCCGTAACGGGTGCGGGAGAGCAGGACCTTGATCGCGATCAGCACGACGGCCGCAGCACCGATCAACGCAAACCGCACGTTCGGTATCGCGGCACCGAAGATCTCCGTCGAATCACGCAGCCAGCCCGGTACTTCCACCAGATGCTGGTCGGGACCCCAGATGCCGGTGAGCAGCGCGACGACCGCGATGCTGATGCCGACGGTGGCCAGCAGTTGTTCGAGTTCGCGACCGCGGAGTGGACGGATCACCAGCACTTCGGTGACCAGGGAGACGACCGCACCGGCGGCCATGGCGACGACGATTCCGAGTACCAGTCCGCCTGTCGAAGCGGTACCGATCTCCTTCATCAGCAACCAGGCCATGTATGCGCTGAGGGTGAGGAAGCAGCCGTGGGCGAAGCTCAGCACCCTCATCAGCCCGAAGATCAGGGACAGCCCGGAGGCGAGCAGGAAGATCAGGGACGCGAGGCCCAGTGCGGCAACGAGAATCAGGACGAGGTCGCTCATCGGCCTGCCTTCCCGGACGGAGTGGGGTCGCCGACCCCGAGCATCTGGCGGATGCCCGCATTGTCGTCGAACATCTCTGCGGCCGGCCCGGCGGCGACGACCGCTCCCTGGTCGATGACCACCACGTGATCGGCCAGCCGACGTGCCACGGCGAGGTTCTGTTCCACCAGGAGCACCGCAGTGTTCGCGGTGGCGGCTTCGAGCGCCTCGGCGAACTCGGTCACCAGCCGCGGGGCCAGCCCCTTGGTGGGTTCGTCGATGAGCAGCAGCTTGTTCTCGTTGAGCAGCGCACGCGACAGCGACACCATCTGTTGCTGCCCCCCGGACAGGCTGCCGGCGAGTTGGCCTCCCCGGCTCTTCATCTCGGGAAACAGCTCGAAGACGCGTGCGTAGTCAGGTTCTGTTCCGGGACGTTCGGCGAGCCGGAGGTTCTCCGCGACGGTGAGTCCGTGGAAGACGTCGCGGTCCTCCGGGACATAACCGATTCCGAGATTGGCGATGCGGTGAGTGGGCATGGACCCGATCCGACGCCCGTCGAACTCGATGTCGCCCGACCTGGAGATCAACCCCAGGACGGCCCGCAGTGTGGATGTCTTCCCGACGCCGTTGCGGCCCAGGAGAACCGTCACCGAGTTCGCCGGCACGACGAGGTCGACACCACGAAGTATCGAGGACTGGCCGATCCAGGCCCGCAGATCGCGCACCACGAGGGTTGGATTCGAATTATTCTCGGTCACAACGGCTCCCCCACATAGGCCGCTTGTACGGTCGCATTGGCGACGATCTTGTCGGGCGCGTCGGCTGCGAGCAACGCACCCTCGACCAGCACCGCGATCCGCTGCGCCAGGTCGAGAACCACGTGCATGTGATGCTCGACCATCACGATGGTGACGCCCTTGTCGCGATGCACCTTCTTGATGAGTTCGACCAGCCCCGGGACGTCGTCGGTGTTGACTCCGGCCATCGGCTCGTCGAGCAGGATCACCTCCGGGTCACTGATGAGCACCATCGCCATCTCGAGCTTCCGGCGGTCTCCGTGCGACAGGTTCGCCGCCAGATCGCCTGCACGCCCTGCCAATCCGACGAGTTCCAGATGCGCGGCGATGTTGCCCGCCAATTCCGTGGTCGGCCGGGCGGGACGCAGGACGTTTCGCCAGGTGAGACGTCCCGCCACCGCAGCAAGCCGGACGTTCTCGTGAACTGTTCTGCCCACGAACAGGTTCGACGTCTGGAAGGTTCGTCCGACGCCTGCCCGCGCCCGCCGGTGCGGCGCCCATCGCGTGACATCGTGAGTGCCGATCCGCACCGTGCCGGACGAGGGAGTCATCGCCCCGCTCAGGACGTTGATCAGGCTCGTCTTCCCTGCCCCGTTGGGTCCGATGAGGACCAGCAGCTCGCCTCTCGGGACATCGAGGGTCACGTGGTCGAGAATCCGCACGCCGTCGATCGACAGGCTGACGTCGGTGACAGACAGGACCGGTATGTCTCCGGCGGTCACGACAGCGCCTTGTCCACCGGTGGTGCGATCTGCTCGAAGGCGATCTCGCGCACCACGTCCAGGCGGAGTGCGCCGTCCTTGTTCACCAGGCGGTACTCGAACATCGGCGATTCGACGAGGTGGTCCTCGGCGCGAATTGCGACGGGCCCCTGCACACCGTCGAACTTCGCACCGGCCAAGGCCTTGTGGACGTCGGCGGGCGCCAGACCGGGACCCGCCTCCTGGATCGCGCGGACGAGTGCGAGCGCGCCGAGGTAGCCGTAGGCCTGCTGGGCACCGATCTCGGTGTCCTCCGCTTCGGTGGCAACGTACTCGGCGACCACCTTCTCGGCCGGTGTCCCGGTCGTGTCCTCGGCGTACACCGAGACCAGGGCGAAATTGGCCAGCGCCTTGTCGCCCACGGCGTTCGCGACGGTGGCGTACTCCTGCGGAAGCGGCGCGAGCGAGGTGACCGTCACCGGCGAGTCGTCGGCGAACGCGTTCTGCGCCACCAACGCCTGGAAGAGCTGGGCGAGTCCCTCACCCGTCCAGCCGACGTAGATGGTGTCGACGCCGGAGGCCAGTACCTTCGCGACTCCGGCGGTGAAATCGTGAGTGTTGGTGGGGAACAGGAACTTCTCGACGGTCAGGCCGTACTCGCCGGCCTGTGAGGCCATGGCATCGGCCTGTGTCTGGCCGTAGTCGTAGTCCTGACCGACGTAGGCGACGCGCTTGCCACCGTTCTGCTTGATCATCTCCAGGACTGCGTTGTTGACGGTGCGAACGTCCACCGATGTGCGGAAGACGCCGGGGCTCATGGCGTTCAGGGCGGGGGTCGACGCGGCTCCGGCGATGAACACGACATCGTTCTCGACAGCCGTCTGGGCGACCGACACCGCCACCGACGAACTGGCGGTACCCACGATGATGTCGGTGCCGTTGCCCAGGAGTTCTCGAACGGCGGTCTGGCCCGTGGCCGGATCACCCGCGCTGTCCTTGACCTCGATGTCGATCTTGGTGCCGTCGACCTCATAGGTTCCGCCGGTGAGCTCCTCCAGCCCGGCCCGGAACCCGCTCTCCCATGCGGGCCCGTACAGCGAGAGGGGGCCGGTGTACTCGGACAGGATTCCCACGTCGACCACGCCGTCGTCGGACGCGGCCGAGTCGACGGTGCAGGCGGTCAGGCTCCCGACCAGCAGAGCGGTTGCGGCTACCGCGGTGCGGCCCCTCCGGCGACGAATCGACTGCGGGCGTGAACGGTTCATCTCTGTTCTCCTCGGTCTCAGCGGCAACTGTGGCGCTAACGCCGCTCGTGCACTGACTGTGGCGTACGCCACGCCGAGGAACATCACCTACAGAGGGTGATCACCTCTTCTCAGAGGGTCGACACCACCTCATCGGCCACGCGAAGCCCCGATTCGATCGCCCCGTCGAGATAACCGGGGTGCACCTCGGCCGTTTCCGACCCCGCCCAGTGGATCGCCCCGAACGGGGCGCAGTCCACGGGCGGCAGTCCGTCAGATGTCCCGAGGCGCGGCAACACCATGTACCCGCCGCCCACGTTCTCGTCGAGGTGCCATGACTTCTCGTGCCACCCAACGGGTTCGAGAACCCCGGGACCGGTGAACGGACTGAGGCCGCCGAGCAGGCTCGCCTGCCGCGCTGCGAGATCCATCGAGTCGAGCTGACGAGCCTCCCGCCCGCCGACCAGGATGCACAGGTGACCCGGACCTCCCGGGGGTGTGGTGTCGAAGACGGCGCGTCCGGGGGCGTCGAGGACGACCAGTTCGCCGCCGTCGCGCTCGCGCCAGAACGGTCTGTCGTAGACGGCGATGGCCTTGTACACCGCTCCCATGTAGGTGTTGTCGACCAGCGCCGCACGCGTCCGCGTCAACGCCGGTTGAAAGGCGATGCGAGACAGGAGGGGCGCGGGCGCGGTCACGATCACGCGGGCGCAACGGATGTCGCCGCGTGTGGTTGTCACCAGCGCGTGGTCGTCATCGTGCACTATCGCGGTCACGCGGTGTCCGGTCCGAACCGCCGGGCCCAGTTCCGCACCGATCGCATCGACGAGTGTGCCCACCCCGACGACGAGCAGCGAGTCCTGCGCTCCACCGGCAGTGGTGAGCATCGTGCCCAGGCCGTGCTGTCGCCGGATCGCCGTCGCCATCGCGTGCACCGACATCTCGTCGAGGTCACCTGTCCACGAGATCTGCGCGGAGATCTCGAGGATTCTGCGGGTGGCCCGACCCGGCACCCGGTCGAGCCACGTCTGCCCTGCCACCGAGTTCCAGCGCTGGGTGTCCACGAATTGCACAACCGCCGACAAGGCGGTCAAGGCCGCCCCCGCTGCGATCACCGCCGGCGAGAACACCCGCAACCGGCGGTTGCCGTCGACGAGCGTCGGCATCAAGGTGGTGTGCATCGGGAATTCGTCGACTCCCGATTCCGCGGCCAGTTCCTTCAGCAGGTGGTGGTCGCGGCCGAGCCATTGGCCGCCAAGATCAACTCGCGACCCCAGCACGGTCGTCTCGCTCAGTGCTCGACCACCGAGACGGTCCGCGGCCTCGACGACGAGGACGTCAACACCGCGGCGACGCAGCTCGCGTGCCGCGATCAGACCGGACATGCCCCCTCCCACCACGCACACCGTGGTGGACATGTCCCCCACGTTCTCGCTCGTCGCCATGGGACACCCCCGTCGTCGGCCGATGCCGCCCGATTTTCACGTCCGCCAACCGTACGACCTCTGCGGCTTCGAGCCGCCCGCAATGCCGAAGGCCGGCCACCCTCTCGGGTGACCGGCCTTTGGTGTGTTCTGCGTGGAGAGGACGCAGGGATCTGATCAGGAGATCAGAAGCCCATCCCACCCATCTCGTCGCCACCCGGCATGGCCGCTGCGGCGTTCTTCTCGGGCTTGTCGGCGACGACGGCCTCGGTGGTGAGGAACAGAGCCGCGATCGAGGCTGCGTTCTGCAGCGCCGAGCGGGTGACCTTCACCGGGTCGTTGATGCCGGCCTTGAGGAGGTCCTCGTACACACCGGTGGCGGCGTTGAGGCCGGTGCCGGTGGGCGAGTTGAGGACCTTGTCGGCGACGACGCCCGGCTCGAGGCCGGCGTTGATCGCGATCTGCTTGGCCGGAGCCGAGAGCGCGACCTTGACGATGTTGGCGCCGGTGGCCTCGTCACCCTCGAGCGAGAGTGCGTCGATGGCCGGCTCCGACTGCAGCAGGGCCACGCCACCGCCGGCGACGATGCCCTCTTCGACGGCAGCCTTCGCGTTGCGGACGGCGTCCTCGATGCGGTGCTTGCGCTCCTTGAGCTCGACCTCGGTGGCCGCGCCGGCCTTGATGACCGCAACACCGCCGGCCAGCTTGGCCAGACGCTCCTGCAGCTTCTCACGGTCGTAGTCGGAGTCGCTGTTCTCGATCTCGCCGCGGATCTGGGCCACACGACCGGCGATGGCGTCGGGATCGCCCGAACCCTCGACGATGGTGGTCTCGTCCTTGGTCACGACGACCTTGCGTGCGGTACCGAGCAGCTCGACGCCCGCACCCTCGAGCGAGAGGCCGACCTCTTCGCTGATGACCTCGCCACCGGTGAGGATGGCGATGTCGGCCAGCATGGCCTTGCGGCGGTCACCGAAGCCCGGAGCCTTGACGGCGACGGACTTGAAGGTGCCCTTGAGCTTGTTGACGACGAGGGTCGAGAGAGCTTCGCCCTCGACGTCCTCGGCGATGATCAGCAGCGGCTTGCCGGCCTGGATGACCTTCTCCAGCAGCGGCAGCAGGTCCTTGATGGTCGAGACCTTGCCCGAGACCAGCAGGATGTACGGGTCGTCGAGGACGGCTTCCTGACGGTCGGCGTCGGTGACGAAGTAGCCCGAGATGTAGCCCTTGTCGAAGCGCATGCCCTCGGTGAGCTCGAGCTGCAGGCCGAAGGTGTTGGACTCCTCGACCGTGATGACGCCTTCCTTGCCGACCTTGTCCATCGCCTCGGCGATGAGCTCGCCGATCGAGGGGTCGCCTGCCGAGATACCGGCGGTAGCAGCGATCTGCTCCTTGGTCTCGACCTCCTTGGCGCTCTTCAGCAGCGACTCGGTGACGGCCTCGACGGCCTTCTCGATGCCGCGCTTCAGACCCAGCGGGTTGGCGCCGGCAGCGACGTTGCGCAGGCCCTCACGGACGAGTGCCTGGGCGAGAACGGTGGCGGTGGTGGTGCCGTCGCCCGCGACGTCGTCGGTCTTCTTGGCGACTTCCTTGACCAGCTCGGCGCCGATCTTCTCGTACGGGTCCTCCAGCTCGATCTCCTTGGCGATGGACACGCCATCGTTGGTGATCGTGGGGGCGCCCCACTTCTTTTCCAGAACGACGTTGCGACCCTTGGGTCCCAACGTCACTCGAACGGCGTCGGCGAGGCTGTTGAGGCCCCGCTCGAGGCCGCGACGGGCCTCTTCGTCGAACGCAATTTGCTTGGCCATGGGTAAGTGATCCTCCGAAGGGGGTGACACTAGGTTCGTATGGCCGGAACTCGGTGCCCGCGACGGACGACCGGTGTGTCATTCGGTACCGGCCTCACCGTCCCGACCTGGCACTCACAGCTCGTGAGTGCCAACCTCGTTTTTAGCACTCGACCAGTGCGAGTGCAAGGCAGCACCCGAACCCGTCACGTCGACGCGGTCGGCCGCAGCGACTGCGCGTCGGCCCGTTCGTCCTCGACGCGGCGTCCGTCAACCCAGCCCTGCTCGCCCGGGATGCGGCCACGGTCGACCAGCTGTCCGACGGCCGGGTGGAGCTCGGGCTCGGCAGCGGACCACGTGCGGGAAGAATCCGAGGCAGCGGGCGGTGCTCATCGGATCGGTCATTCGCACCTTCGACGACTGCCATCCCGGGCCGCCCGGTCGACTAGGGTCTGAACCGTGGAATTCCTGCTGATCATCATCGTCGCGCTACTGGCGATCATCGCGGTGGTCGTCATCTTCAATTTCCTGGGCAACCGCAAAGCCCGGCAGGCCGAGCAGGACGCCCTGCGCGAGCGGACCTATCGGCCCGGCGACCCCTTCTCGTCAGCCGACGACGACTCCGTCTACGGCGATCCCCGCGACCTCAAACCGGGCGATCTCGTCGAACTGCGCGGTCAGACGTACGCCGTTCGTGGCACGCTGCGCCTGACGCAGGACGGCTACACCTGGACGGAGAACTTTCTCGACACCGGTGTCGGGTCCAAGGCATGGGTCTCGGTCGAGGACGATCCCGATCTCGAGGTCGTGCTGTGGCACGAGCTCCCCGGCGCCACCGTCACGCCCGGCCCCGACACCGTCGAGATCGAGGGCCGTCGATACCAGTCCGAGGAAGCGGGCTCCGCGCGCTTCACTTCTGCGGGGACCACCGGGGTCGCAGCCTCGGGCCGGATGGCCTACCACGACTACCAGGCCGGCAACGACCGTCTGTCATTCGAGGACTACGGCAGCGGCTGGGAGTGCGCCCGCGGCGAGCTGCTGTCCCGCGCGGACTACCGCATCTACCCGACCAACCCCGCCCCGGAGACGCCCTGACCGCGACACCGACCACCCGCCACCAGACGCCCTGAGCACGGAGACCCCCGCGACGCATGACAGAGAACCCAGAACGCCCCGGCGACCCCACCGCGCAACTCGCGGTCGCCTACGCCGACACCAGCGCGGCCCAACTCGGTTTCTCGCTGAGCGCGCCACTGCAGGAGCCGCTGGCGCAGGAGGACCGTGAGATCGACGGCATCACCGTGTCGGTGCGGCTACTCGGCGCGAGCCATCAGGTGCTCGTCGAGGACGGCGCGCAACGGATCTGCGAGACCGTCGCCTGCCTGCCGGAGGTGACCTCGGCGTTGCCCGAGAGCTTTCAGGAGAGCGGTTACTACTTCAGTTCACGTGTCGAGCCGGTGAACCCCGATCAACTCGCCGCACTGGTCGAACAGCTCACCGCACGAGTCACCGAGCAGTCGGCCACCGGGCATCCGTGCGTGATGGGACACTTCCCCGGTGAGCCGCACGCCGTCACCGCGATCGTGACGGAGTCCACCGACGATGCCATCAGCTGGCACACCTGGCACACCTATCCCAAAGCCGCCGAGGTAGTGATCACCTCCAGCAAGATCGACCGCGGTCCGGTGACCCGTCCATGACCGATCAACCTCCGCCCGGCGGGCCCCCGGACCCGCGGCGCCGTATCAACAAGACGCGCAACATCATCATCGGCGTGATCGTCGTTCTCACCGTCTTCGCGCTCATCGGTGCGTGCACCGCGCGAGTCGCGCGTGGGGGCGGTATCGGCGGGTCGGCGCGCGACTACATCTCGCAGAACTACGAGCGTGACACCGCGCTCGACGAGGGTGACGTCGACGCCTACGTCGCCAACGGGACCCCCGCGGAAGTCGCGGGCGAGCTGCGCGACGCCGAACGTCCCAGCGACCAGCGGACCGGCGCCACGGGCGCGGGCAACGTCTCCGGCACCCAATTCCTGCAGTACCCCGATTACCTCGTGGGACTGTTCCCGTTGGCCGCCGGGACCACTCGGGTGATGCTGAGCCGCGACTACCGGTCGGGATACCACCACTATCACCCCTACGTCGGCGCGTTCTGGGTGCCCACACCCCGCTATGCGGGTAGCGGCAGCGGCAACCGCGGTGGCGGGAGCGGCGGTGGCGGCAAATGATCAGTGTCCGTCCGGCACGTTCCACCGAATTCGTCCGATCAACCAACGGAGAACACCATGCTCGCTGATATCGCTGAGAACGCCTACGCAGCAGGCGCTTACGCCGGTGTCGGCGTGATCCTGATGATCGTGTCCTTCGCGATCCTGGATCTGTTGACTCCCGGGAAGCTGCGATCCCATCTGTGGACCGACCGCAACCGCAACGCGGGCATCCTGGTGGGCTCCAACCTCTTCTCGGTCGCCGTCATCGTCACAGCCGCCATCGTCGCGAGCGAGGGCCGGCTCCTCGAAGGACTCACCTACACCGCCGTGTACTCGGCGATCGGCCTCGTCGTGATGGCGGTGACCTTCCTCGTCATCGATCTGTTGACTCCCGGAAATCTCGGCGAGCTTCTGGTGCAATCGGAGAGCCACCCGGCTGTCTGGGTGCAGGGCATCGCCCACATCGGGGTGTCGGTCATCGTCGCCGCCTCCATCCTGTGACCGGTTCACCGCACTCCCCACTCCCTTCGTGACCGGCCGCGAACCCACTTCGGACGACCCCGGGCCGGTGGCGACCGAACCCGCTCCGGACGCGTTGGCGGCGCGGCCGAGGTTCGCGCGCGCCGGACTGCTGGCCGTCGTGTTCGTCTGCGCTGCATGCGGCCTGGTCTACGAACTAGCCCTGGTCTCGCTCGGGTCGTTCCTCATCGGCAACACCGCGACGCAGGCGTCGATCGTCCTCGCGGTCATGGTCTTCGCCATGGGCATCGGGTCGCTCGCCGCGAAACCGCTCCAGCCACAATCGGTCACGGCTTTCGCGGTCATCGAGTTGCTGCTCGCACTCATCGGCGGATTGTCGGTGATGGCGCTCTATGCGGCGTTCGCCTACCTCGAGCTGTACACCCCCGCTCTTGTTCTCGTGGCCTTCGTGCTCGGTATCCTGATCGGCGCCGAGATTCCACTCCTGATGGTTCTGCTGCAACGGATCCGACGCCAGGAGGCCGGCTCCGCGGTCGCCGACATGTTCGCCGTCGACTACATCGGCGCCCTCATCGGCGGCCTGTGCTTCCCGTTCCTGTTGCTGCCCTGGTTCGGCCAGCTGCGGGGCGCACTGGTGGTCGGACTCGTCAACGCCGCCGCCGGCTGCTTCCTCGTCTTCGTGATCTTCCGGAAGTCGATGTCGCGCACCCAGATGCTCGTGCTGTCCGCGGCGGCGATCGGAGTCGTCGCCGTGCTGGTCGCGGGACTGATGCTCTCCGGCCGCTTCGAGATCACCGCCCGGCAGGCGCTGTACCGGGATCCGATCGTCGCCGCCGAACGTAGCGCGTACCAGGACATCGTCATCACCGAGAACCGTTTCGGCGCAGCGGCCGACACCCGCCTGTATCTCAACGGCGACCTGCAGTTCTCCTCCGTCGACGAGCACCGGTACCACGAGACACTGGTACATCCGGCGATGTCCGGCAAGCGCGAGGACGTCCTGATCCTCGGTGGCGGTGACGGACTCGCACTCCGCGAGGTCCTCACCTACCCGGACGCCCGGGACATCACGCTCGTCGAACTCGACCCGGAGATGATCCGGTTGGCCCGTACCGACGAGCGGCTCACCGCCTTGAACCGGTCATCGATGACCGATCCCCGAGCCGAGGTCATCGCCGCCGATGCGTTCTCCTGGCTGCGCGGCACCGACCGGCGTTTCGACGTCATCATCGTCGACATGCCCGACCCCGACGACTCCGCCACCGCGAAGCTGTATTCGACCGAGTTCTACGCGATGGTCCGGGCGCATCTCGCCCCGACGGGCCGGGTCGTCGTGCAGGCGGGGTCCCCGTATTTCGCACCGCGATCGTTCTGGTGCGTGGCGTCGACCATGCGCGCGGCCGGACTGGACCCGACCCCGTATCACGTCGACGTACCGTCCTTCGGCGACTGGGGATTTCACCTGGCCGGCGCCGGGGGCCCAGTCACCCCGACCGTCGAGGCGCCCGGCCCCATCCGATTTCTCAGCCCCGAACAGCTGGCCGCCGCCACAGTTTTCCCGCTCGACCGGCAACGCCTCGACCTCCCGCCGTCGACCCTGATGGACCCCCGGATCCTGCGGTACGCGCAAGGCGAATGGGCTACCTACTGACGTTGACTGATCTCCGAACGCAGCTCCTCGAGGTGGTCCCAGAGATCGTGCTCGCGTTCGGGGTCATGACTCTCCGCTGACGAGTCGGACACCCGCCCACGGTCGACATAGGCGCCGGTATCCGCCTGGGGCGCACCGAGAATCGCCGACGCCAGACGTCGGCCCGCCGTGGGGACCCGATCCAACGGGCTGACGAGGGCCAGACCCGGAAGCACCCACTTGTTCATCCACCGCTGGAGCGCGCTCGCCTCGCGGGCCAGGTCCGTACCGGGCACGTAACCCGGATTGTAGGAGACGATCTCGACTCCGTCGGGCAGGCGTCGCGCCCACTCGTGGACGAGGTGAATCGCGGCCAGTTTGCTGGTCGAGTATGCGGTTCGGCCCGCGGACGGACTCGCGCCTCCGAACGCACCCGGTCGGGACAAGCGTGCCGGGGTCGTCCATTGCGGTGCGGGGACCATGCCCAGGTTGTGCCGGAAGTCGCCGAAGTGCGTGTCGCTCACCGTGATGATGATCCGGGATCCGCGGGTCAGGTGTCCACCGAGCTCACCGATCAGCAGATGGTTCGCGAACACGTTGACCGCGAAGGTGGCTTCGAGTCCATCAGCGCCGGCTTGGTGATCGTCGACGAACTGGACGCCCGCATTTCCCGCCAGGCCCCGCAGGGGAGGCAGCGCCGTGTCGTCGAGCATCCGCCGAATCCTCGCCGCCGCAGCGACCGTGGAGGCCGTGTCGGCGAGGTCGGCATCGACGACGACGACGCGCTCTGCGCCTGCACCGAAGCCGTCCACGAAGCCGGCGGGTCCACCCCCGCGAGCGAGCACGACGAGCTGACACGACGGATCGGTCGACACGGTGGAACGGGCGGCGACCAGGCCGAGGCCTCTGGTGGCCCCTGTCATGACCAGCGTCCAGGACGCAGTCGGTGTGTGGGATTGGTTCATCTCGGCTCCCGCCGTTTGAGTTGACATTGTCAACTCAAGAAAACAGCATTCGGTTGACGGTGTCAACTGTAGGGTGGGGCGATGACCACGAGGGCGGAGAGCGCGGCACACACCCGCCAGGCACTGCTGGCGGCGGCATCGACCCTCCTCGACCACGGCGGACCGGAAGCGGTCACTCTTCGCGAGGTAGGCAGCGGCGCAGGCGTTTCCCGGTCCGCCGCATACCGACACTTCGTCGGAAAGGACGAGCTGTTGGCGGCGGTGGCGGCCGAGGCGTGGGCGGTCGTCGCGGACGGACTCGACGTCATCTCGTCCGACCCGGACCTGTCCGCCGAGGACGCCGTGCGATCGGCGCTGTACGCCCTGTCCGACCTCGGACTGAACCGGCCGCATCTGTATCGGCTCATGTTCGCGACTCCGGCCGGCGCTCCGGCGATCCCCGGAGCCGTACGCGCGCAGGACGGCCTGGTGTCCCTGGTGAGCCGCATCGTCGGCGCCGACGCCGCGCGACACCACGCAGCGCTGCTCTTCGCGACGGCCCACGGACTCACCGACCTCGACACGCACGGCCACCTTCCGCCCGCCAAATGGCACGCCGACCGGCACGCCCTGATCGATCTCGCCGTCTCCTCACTCTCCAGCGGACGCAACCGCAACGGTGCCGACAGCAGCAACGGGAGCGCCGATGTCTAGCGGCGTGACGATCGCACTCGTCCTGCTCGGGCTACTCGCGTGTGTCGGCGCGGTGGTGCTGATCCGCACGCGACGCGTCGTCCGGACCCCGGCCGAACGTGCGGTCCACCTGGCGCTGCACACCGCGTCCCTCGCCGCGCGCTCGCTACGCACCGGACTGTCGGCGGACTCCGCTCGCGAAGCACTGCCACACCTGCACACCCTCACCGCCGCCGAGGCGGTCGCCCTCTACGACGGTGAACCGAGCCGGCTCGCCCATCTCCCGGACGGCGACGACATCTGGGACGACGAGATGCTCGGCCACGCCGACCGCGCAGCGTCCTCCGCACTGGGCGACCTCCGGCGCGTCCTGCTCACCGAACCCAGCGGCGCGGAGTCCCCGGTGCGTGCGCTCGTCGCCCAGCCCCTCCTCGCCGACGATGTCGGCGTCGGGGTCCTCGTGGTTGCCACCACCCGACGGCCCGGCCCCGGAATGCTCGGCGCCATCGCCGAAGTCGCGCGGTACGCGTCGAGCCAGATCGAACTCGCCGACCTCGACGCCTCACGCGCACGACTCAACCGCGCCGAGGTTCTCGCCCTGCGCGCTCAGATAAGCCCGCACTTCATCTACAACGCGCTCAACACCATCGCCTCCTTCGTCCGAACCGACCCAGACCGCGCGCGCGAACTCGTCCTCGACTTCGCCGACTTCACCCGCTACTCCTTCCGGGCCGCAGGCGAATACACGGTGCTCGCCGACGAACTGCGCAACATCGACCGCTACCTGACGCTCGAACGAGCCCGCTTCGGCAACGCGCTCGACGTCAAACTGCATGTCGCACCCGAGGTCCTGAACGTCGTCGTGCCGTTCCTCGCGCTGCAACCACTCGTCGAGAACGCGGTACGCCACGGCCTGGCGTCGAAAGGTGGGGGCACCATCACCATCGTCGCGGCCGACGAGGGCACCGACTGCGTCATCACGGTCGAGGACGACGGCGTGGGCATGGAACCGGAACTCCTGCGCAGTGGCGCCCTCGACGCCCTCGATCACAGCGAGGGCGCGCACGTCGGCCTGACCAATGTCGACCACCGGCTCCGCGCCGCCTTCGGCAACGACTACGGGCTCGTCGTCGAGACGGCCGTCGGCGCCGGCACCAAAGTGGGCATGCGCGTTCCCAAGTTCCGAGCGGGGATCCGGGCGTGAACGCATGGATTCGGCGGGCGTCGGAACCCGCGGACGGTAAACTGCGGGCTGTCGTCGACGCGGGAGGTGCTCCATGACCGCACTGGTGGTTCTCGCGGTCGACGACGAACCACCCGCTCTCGACGAGCTCGGCTACCTGCTGAACCGGCAGGACGACGTCGCCGAGGTCTGGTCCGCCTCCGACGCCACCGGCGCCCTCCGCGAACTCAACGAGCATCGCGTCGACGCGATCTTTCTCGACATCAACATGCCCGGCCTGTCGGGACTCGAACTCGCCGGTGTGCTCGCGAAATACGCCTCGCCCCCGGCGATCGTGTTCGTCACCGCCCACGACGACCGGGCCGTCGACGCGTTCGAGGTCGGAGCCGTCGACTACCTGCTCAAACCACTCCGCGAACAACGTCTCACACAGGCAGTCGAACGCGTCCGCGCCAGCCTCGACAGTCCGGGACGCGCGACCGAACCCGATCCACCCGCCGCTCGTCCCAAACGTCGCATCGCATCGGACGACGTCATCCCGGTGGAGATGAGCGGCGTGACCTCACTCGTCCGGCGCGACTCGATCTCCTGGGTCGAGGCCGTCGGCGACTACGCCCGCCTACACGCCGACTCCGGCGCCCACCTCGTGCGCATCCCCTTGTCGACCCTCGAGTCACGCTGGCAGCACACCGGTTTCGCGCGCGTCCATCGGTCCTACCTCGTCTCGCTGCCGATGGTCACCGGACTGCGGACCGTCGGCGGAGGCACCGTGGTGTGCGTCCGCGCCAACGGTGCATCCGAGGCCGTCGAACTGCCCGTCAGCCGCCGACAGGTCCGCGAGCTCAAAGACCGTCTCATCCGGGACCCGCTGCGCCAGTATCGTTCTCCCACCGGCCGAGATGATGGCTGAGCCTCCTCCCCAGCGTGAACGCGTGGTGCTCGCCTCCCGCCGCGGAGCACGGATGGTGCGCACCCGCGTCGAGGTCCAGGAACAGACCGAGGTCGGCGACGCGCTCGTGCGGGGCCTCATGCGCGCTCAACTCGGTCTCGGCCTCCGACTCGGCGGCACCCTTCTCGCGGTGGCCGCGGCGATACCCCTTGCCGCCTGGCTGTTTCCGGGAATCGCCGACGCCGACGTCTTCGGAATCCGGTTGATCTGGTTGGTGCTGGGCGTGCTCGCCTTCCCGATCCTCTACCTGACCGGTCGCCTGTACGTGCATCTCGCCGAACAGGCCGAACGCGACTTCATGGGCCTCGTCGATGATGATCTGTCCGACTCCGTCGGGATCGACCTGGCCGACTCCGTCGGGAACGATCTGTCCGACTCCGTCGGGAACGATCTGGCCGACTCCGTCGGGGATGACTCGCCCGAACCGGGCCCGTCATGACCACCGAGGTTCACGTCCTCACCGCTGTCGGGCTGTTCGCCGCCGCCATCGCCACGATCGCGGTCGGCGCCTGGGGAGGCCGGTTCTCGCGCACCACGTCCGACTTCCTGGTGGCCTCGCGGAGCGTCGGCTCACGCTGGAACGCGGCCGCGGTCTCCGGCGAATATCTCTCGGCGGCATCTTTTCTCGGGGTGGCCGGGCTCATCGCGAAGTACGGCGCAGACGCCCTCTGGTATCCCGTGGGATTCACCGCCGGCTACCTCGGACTGCTGCTGTTCGTCGCCGCGCCGCTGCGTCGTTCCGGGGCCTACACGGTGCCCGACTTCGCCGAGTTCCGGCTCGCCTCCACCGCCGTGCGAAAGACCGCGATGCTCGTCGTGGTCGTCGTCTGCGTCCTGTACCTCATCCCGCAGTTCCAGGGCGCGGGACTCACGCTCAACATTCTTCTCGGCGCACCGGTGTGGGCAGGCGTGGTCGGTGTCGGCGTGATCGTGATCGTGAACGTCGTCGGCGGCGGCATGCGATCGATCACCTTCGTCCAGGCCTTCCAGTACTGGCTCAAGCTGACCGCGATCGCGGTTCCCGCGCTCGTCCTGATCGGCGTCTTCGCCCAGGACCCCGCGCCCGTCGGGGAACCGGCGCCGCCACGCATCACCACCGCGACCACGGTCGACGTGACCACCGACGTGTCGGTCACCGTCGCCGAGACCGCCGGGGTCCGGGTCACCGGAACCTTGGACGGCGTCGTCGTCGACGACGCACCCGTGGCCACCACCGGACCGCACGTGATCTCCGCGGGTTCCACCATCTTCCTCGACGCCGGAGCAGCCACCCCCGTCGTCGCGGGCGCACCGACGCAGAACGCGGAATGGATCGCCCCCGGCGGGGGGTTCGGCGGCAACCATCCGCTCTACCAGGTGCTGTCGCTGATCATCGCGACATTCCTCGGAGTGATGGGTCTGCCGCACGTCCTGGTCCGCTTCTACACCAATCCCGACGGTCGATCGGCTCGGCGGACGGCGCTGGCCGTCATCGCTCTGCTCTCGCTGTTCTATCTGTTCCCGATCCTGCTGGGCGTGTTCGCGCGGCTCTACGTCCCCGAGCTGCTGATCACCGGCACTGCCGACGCCGCGGTCCTGCTGTTGCCGAGTGCGGCGGTCGGCGGGATCGCCGGCCAGATCCTGGCCGCACTCGTCGCTGCGGGGGCGATCGCCGCCTTCCTCGCCACCTCATCGGGGCTGCTCGTGTCGGTCGCCGGCGCGCTCGCGACCGACCTCCTGCGTGGCCGCGTCCGCGACTTTCGCCTGGCCGCGGTCATCGGCGGACTCATCCCGATCGGCCTGTCGCTGGCGGCCGCCTCGCTGGAGCTCTCCCGGACCGTCGGATTGGTGTTCGCGGTCGCCGCGTCGACGCTCTGCCCCTTGCTGGTGCTCGGCATCTGGTGGCGCGGGCTGACGGCCGTCGGCGCCATCGCGGGGCTCGTCGTCGGCGGCGCGTCCTCGGGGTCGGCCACGATGCTGGCGATCGCCGGGGTCGTCGACGACGACGCGCTCGGCGGGTGGCTCGAGGTAGTGATCGGGTATCCGGCCGCGGTGACGGTGCCTCTCGCCTTCGGCACGATGGTCCTGGTCAGCATGGCGACCCGCCGCCTGGTACCGGCCGATCTCGCACGGACCTTCGCCCGTATGCACGTGCCGGAGCGAGTCGGGATGGGAGTGGACCGCACCCCCGGGCGGGGCCCGGACGACCCGACACCTGACCGATCGGCCAGTTGACCGCTCGCCGTTCGTCGGATCTGACCGACCGCCCGTCGCACAGACCGCGGGCTTCGGCGTGTGACCCAGGACACCCGATTGCCATGTGATCTGCACCTCATCCAGGCTGACTCTCGTATGGCCATCACACACGTGGCCACGTCACCCTGGGAGGAAACGTGTCGACCGTCGACCAACCACCACCGGCGCCACACGCGCCGACCGGCGAAGAATTCATCGAGATGCAGGCGAGCCCGGAGTTCCAGGACCTGCGGCGCACCCTGCGCAAGTTCGTCTTCCCGCTGACCGCGTTCTTCCTGATCTGGTACTCCGTCTACGTGCTGCTCGGCGCCTTCGCGCATGACTTCATGGCGACCCAGGTCTGGGGCAACATCAACGTCGGCCTGATCCTCGGTCTGCTGCAGTTCGTCAGCACCTTCGTCATCACCGGCATGTACGTACGCTTCGCCAATCGCAACCTCGACCCGAAGGCCGAGGCGATCCGCAACGAGATGGAAGGCGGTCCCTCGCTGTGAACACCCCCGCTGTGGACACCTCTGTGCACACCACCGACGTGACCGTCCTCGCGGCGACCGTGGGCAGCCCCGCCGCCAACATCGCCATCTTCGCCGCCTTCGTCGCAGTCACCATGTTCGTGGTGATCAAGGCCAGCAAGAACAACAACACGGCTGCCGACTTCTTCACCGGCGGTCGCGGCTTCTCCGGACCCCAGAACGGCATCGCCATCGCCGGCGACTACCTGTCGGCAGCCAGCTTCCTCGGCATCGCGGGCGCCATCGCGGTCTACGGCTACGACGGCTTCCTCTACTCGATCGGCTTCCTCGTCGCGTGGCTCGTCGCCCTGTTGCTCGTGGCCGAATTGCTGCGCAACACCGGCAAGTTCACCATGGCGGACGTCCTGAGTTTCCGCCTCAAGCAACGTCCGGTGCGTCTGGCCGCGGCGATCTCCACCCTCGCGGTGTCGCTGTTCTACCTGCTCGCCCAGATGGCCGGCGCCGGCGGCCTCGTCGCCCTGCTCCTCGACATCGAGGGACGCGTCGGTCAGTCGATCGTCATCGCCGTCGTCGGCGCGCTGATGATCGTCTACGTGCTCATCGGCGGCATGAAGGGCACCACCTGGGTGCAGATCATCAAGGCCGTCCTGCTCATCGCGGGTGCCGGCATCATGACCTTCATCGTCCTGGCGAAGTTCGGCATGAACCTGTCGTCCATTCTCGGTGCGGCGCAGGACGCGGTCACCGACTCGACCAGCGAAAAGGTCGCCGCACGTGACGTTCTCGCGCCCGGCGCCCAGTACGGCGGATCGCTGACGAGCCAGATCAACTTCATCTCGCTCGCCATCGCCCTGGTCCTCGGCACCGCGGGCCTGCCGCACGTGCTGATGCGCTTCTACACCGTGCCGACCGCCAAGGAGGCTCGCAAGTCGGTGGTGTGGGCCATCGCCCTGATCGGCGCCTTCTACCTGTTCACCCTGGTCCTCGGCTACGGAGCCGCTGCCCTGGTCGGACCGGACAAGATCCTCGACGCCGCCGGCGGACAGAACTCCGCGGCACCACTGTTGGCGTTCGAGCTCGGTGGCGTGGTCCTGCTCGGCATCATCTCGGCGGTCGCCTTCGCGACGATCCTCGCCGTGGTCGCCGGCCTCGCCATCACCGCGTCGGCGTCGTTCGCCCACGACATCTACGCCTCGGTGATCAAGCGCAACAAGGCAAGTGAGGCCGACCAGGTCCGCGTCTCCCGGTACACCGTCGTCGTCCTCGGTATCGTGAGCATCATCCTCGGCATCCTCGCCAACGGCCAGAACATCGCCTTCCTGGTGGCACTGGCCTTCGCGATCGCCGCGGCCGCGAACCTGCCGACGATCGTCTACTCGCTCTACTGGAAGCGGTTCAACACCCGCGGCGCCCTGTGGAGCATGTACGGCGGCCTGATCTCCACGATCGTGCTGATCATCTTCTCCCCCGCCGTGTCCGGGTCGTCGACGGCCATGGTCCCCGGCGCCGACTTCGCCTGGTTCCCGCTCGCCAACCCGGGCATCGTGTCGATCCCGCTGGCCTTCGTTCTCGGTATCGTCGGCACGCTGACGACCCCGTCGGACAACGGCACCCCGGAACGCAACGCCGAAATGGAGGTCCGCTCCCTCACCGGCGTCGGCGCCGAGAAGGCCGTGCAGCACTAGGGCTCTCGCAGACCCACCCCTTTTCCTTAGACCCACCACCTTGCGAGGTGGTGGGTCTAAGGAAAAGGGGTGGGTTTGTGCTCAGCCGGGACTCAGGCGTCCTGGATCCGCGCGAACGGCTGAGCGGCTTCGAGCTCGAAGGCCAACTCGAGAAGCGTGCGTTCCTGGCCGAGGTCGGCGGCGAAGTGGATTCCCACGGGCATGCCCGACTCATCCTGTCCGAGAGGAAGACTGATCGCCGGGGTGCCGGCGGTGTTGTTGGCCGGGGTGAACGCGATGAAGCGGGTCAGCCGGTCCATCGCCTCGTCGAATTCGAGTGCCGGGTCGAGGTATCCGATCTCCGGGGTCGTGTGGACGACGGTCGGGGTGAGGATGACGTCGAAGGTGTCGTGCAGACCCCGGATCGTGGCGGTGGACTTCTTCAACCCCCGGACCGCGCCGGGCAGCCGGTAGAAGTGCCGGAGCGCACTGCGCGACAGGCCGCGGGTGAAGGAGTCGACCTGCGACCGGTCGAACCCCTTGTCGACCACCCGTTTTCCGAAGCGATCCAGCGCGAGTGCCAGCAACGACCAGTAATCGATGAAGTCCCGGACGTAGTCACGATCGACCGGCAGCGGCACCATCTCGGTGCGGTGACCGAGCGACTCGACGAGTTCGGCCGCCTCGGCGACACACCGTTGGGTCTCGCGGTCGAGCAGCGCCCCGGTCAGAGGTTCGGTGATCAGCGCGATCTTGAGCCGCTTGGTCCCCGGACCTTCGACGATCCCGATCGGCGGCATCCCGGGCGCGGGTTTAAAACCCTGTGTGTCGGCGAGGAATCGCGCCGTGTCACGCACCGAGCGGCTGACGATCCCGTTGGACACCAGGTCGATCGGCGCGTCCCGCGTCTCCTTCGACGACTCGACCCGCCCGCGACTCGGCTTGAGACCCACCAGCCCGCAGATGGCGGCGGGAATCCGGATCGATCCGCCACCGTCGTTGGCGTGCGCGATCGGCAGTGCTCCGGCGGCGACCAGCGCCGCCGAACCACCCGATGAACCACCCGAGGAGTAATCGGTGTTCCACGGGTTGCGCGTCGGCTCACGGTCGACGAACTCCGTCGTCGAGGTCAGTCCGAAGGCGGGCATCGTCGACGCCCCGACGACGTTGACCCCACTGGCCAGGAACTGGTTGGTGAAGGCCTCGTTGGCCTCGGCCGGTCGCGGCGGAACCGCGGCCGACCCGTGACAGGTCGGCAGGCCCGCGAAGTCGGTGTTGTTCTTGATGATCGACGGCACCCCGATGAACGATCCCAGCGGGAAGTCATTGTCGACGGCGCGTTTTCGGGCGCGCTCGCGGTCGTCGAAGGCGATTGCGTTGAGGTGTGGGTTGACGGCGTCGATGCGGGCGATCGCGGCCTCGACGGCTTCCGCGGCGGAGATCTGACCGGACGAGATCGCGTCGGCGATGCCGACCGCGTCGTGCTCCCCGAGTGCGTCGTCGGTGAACGCGTGGACGTGTTTCATGCCCGGACCCTACAGTCTCGGCCCGGCCCCGATCATCGATAACAGGTCACCGACCAGCTCGGCGGCGTGATCGGCGTCGAGTTCGAGCCCGAACACCGCGTGGTGATATAGCGGGGCGATCACGTGATCGAGCACCTGCCGCACCGACGGCGTGGGCTCGCCGCGCTCCTGTGCCCGCGCGATCATCTGCTCGGCGTGTTCACGCCGGATCTCCCAGCAGGGGCAGACCTCCACGATGTCCTCCCGGGCCGCGACCATGGCGCGAAGGTAGGCCCGGCGCTTGGGGCGCGCGATGTCGGCGGCGATGATCGTCGCCCACTCGGACAGATCGTCGGCAAGCGTGCCCGTGTCCGGCAGCGGTTCGCCCCGGGTCAGTGCCGCGACCGCCACCTCCCCGAGAAGCGCGTCGATGGATCCCCACCGTCGATAGATGCTGGTCGGATTGACCCCGGCGAGGTCGGCGACCTCCGGGATCGTCATCGTCTCGCGGCGTCCGGCACCGACCAGTTGACCGACCGCCGTGTACACGGCGGACTGCACCCGAGCGCTGCGGCCGCCGGGCCGCCGCGCGGGCGCCCCGGACCCGGCCGACTCCTGCTGAGCTGGTGCGCTGGCACTCGTCATGCGACCATTATTGCAAAGCTGATTGCTTTTGGGGCCTCGGCACCGCTAACTTCGTAAACGCAAGTGCGTTTGCGTTAAGGAGATGAGATGGCGCCGCTACACCCCCATCGCGCGTTCTGGCTGATCGCGGCGACCTATGTGATGGTCTTGTTCGCCTCCGCCGCGCCCTCGCCGCTGTACCCCGTCTACCAGGAGTTGTGGGGCTTCTCGGCGCTGACGCTCACCCTGGTCTTCGCGGTCTACGTCGTCACGATGCTGTTGAGCCTGCTGACGGTCGGCTCGCTGTCCGACCACATCGGCCGCCGCCCGGTCCTCGCGGTCGCGCTCGCGCTACTGATCATCAGCATGATCCTGTTCGTGGTCGCCGGCGACGTCGGCACATTGCTCGCGGCCCGCGCCCTCCAGGGCCTGGCCACCGGCGCCGCCCTCGGAACCTTGACCGCGACGACCGTCGACCTGCAACCCACCGCCCGCATGGGTTCGACGATCATCGGTGCGGCACCCGCCATGGGCCTGGCGGGCGGGGTGGCCGTTGCCGGACTGCTCGTCGAATACGCCCCGGCCCCGCGCATCCTCGTCTTCGAGATCATCCTGGCCCTGTTCGCCGCCCTGTTGATCGCGCTGCTCGTGGTTCCCGAGACCGGGGAGCGCGGCGGTTTCGATTCGCGGCGGCACCTCGCGGTCACGCTCGCCCCGCAGATCAGCGTGCCCCGAGCCGTCCGCGGGGTCTTCTTCGCGTCGGCCCCCGCACTCATCGCCACCTGGTCGCTCGGTGGGCTCTACCTGTCGCTCGGGTCGTCGGTGGTCTCGCGGGTCTTCGGCGTCACCAATCACGGTGCCGCGGGCCTGATCCTGTTCGTCTTCTTCGCGTGCGCGGCGGTCACCTCGCTGCTCATCACCGGCCGCTCGTCAACCGTCAAGTCCGCCTTCGGCTATCCCGCCCTCGCGGCAGGTGTGCTGATCTCCCTGTCGGGGGTGCTCGTCGAATCTCTGCCCCTGTACATCGCCGGGTCGATCGTGGCCGGTTCCGGGTGGGCGGCGACCTTCCTCGGAGCGATGGACAACATCTCCGCGGCCACGCCTCCGACCCAGCGCGGCCAGGTCTTCTCCTCCGTCTTCGTGGCGAGCTACCTCGCCTTCAGCGTGCCCGCCGTGATCGCCGGGATCGTGGTGTCGCACATCGGTTTGCGCAGCACGATCATCGGCTACGTCTGCTACGTGCTCGCCGTCGCGCTCATCGGCGCGGTACTGACCGTCCTCACGCGCCGCCGGCCGCCGGCAGATTACGGCGAACCGACCATCCGCATCGCCAGCTCCGCATAGAAGTCCCCCATCTGCTCCGGCGACAGCGCGCCGTCCTCGCGATACCAGCGCGCGACGTCGATGCCCATGGACAGCATCGCGTTGGTGGTGGCGAGCGAATCAGCGACATCGAAGTCCCCGGCATCGATCCCGGCGTCGATGATCGCGCGCACCCGGCGGGTGATCTCGCGACGCATCGCCATCACCGTGTCGAGGTGGTCGGGCGCGAGCGCATTCAGTTCGTAGTTCACCACCCGACCCCCCACGTGTTCGCGAGCGTGGTGCTCGGTGAACGCGCGGACCAGCTCGCGCAGCCGGTCGCCGGGGGACGCCGACGGATCGTCGGCCTCGTCGATCGCCGCGAGGATGGCGCGGTGACCGGCGTCGGAGATCTCGAACAGCAGCTCTTCCTTGGAGCGGAAGTGCACATAGACCGCTGCCGAGCTCATCTGCGCACCATTGGCGATGTCGCGGGTCGTCGTGCCGTTGAACCCCTTCGCAGCGAACGCCTCCACTGCGGCGCGCAGGAGCCGCGCCCGGGCGGCCATCGGCCGGGCTTGCGACACCGGGTCGGCGGACGGAGCCACGGTCACCCCCTCAGATCGGTCGGAGTGGTCGGAGTGGCCGGCGCGGCGGCCGTGATTGACAGCATCCGGCCCGCGCGGCATAGTGCAACCTATCACTAAGCAAGCGCTTAGTCATTCGTGGCTCGACTGGGGTTTTCCCGGTTCGAGTGCACACATGGCGGAGGCCATCGCCCGGACACCATCGCCCGGATACGGACACCCTCGACAGGAGTAGAGAAGAACCCATGCAGCTGACATTCAGTCCTGAAGAAGAGGCCTTCCGCGAAGAGATTCGTGGCATCTTCGCCAAGGTCCCCGAAGACGTCCGCAAGCGATGCGAAGAGGGCAAACTCCAGTACCCCGAGGATCTCGTCACCACGACGCGCATCCTCAACGAGCACGGTGTCGCCACCCCGAGCTGGCCGACCGAACACGGCGGCAAGGACTGGACCCCGATCCAGCACCACATCTACCGCGAGGAGATGAGCCTCGCATTCGTCCCCGACATGCTGCCGTTCAACGTCGGCATGATCGGTCCGGTCATCGCCCAGTTCGGGTCGCCGGAGATGAAGGAACGCTTCCTCGCCAAGACCGCCAACCTCGACATCTGGTGGTGCCAGGGCTTCTCCGAGCCCGAGGCCGGCTCCGATCTGGCCTCGCTCAAGACCCGGGCGGTCCGCGACGGCGACGACTACGTCATCAACGGCCAGAAGACGTGGACCACGCTCGGCCAGTTCGCCGACTGGATCTTCTGCCTCGCGCGCACCGACCCCGAGGTGAAGAAGCAGGCCGGCATCAGCATGTTCCTGTTCCCGATGGACACACCGGGCGTCGAGATCCGGCCGATCCAGCTCATCGACGGCAGCTACGAGGTCAACGAGGTCTTCTTCAACGACGTCCGCGTGCCCGCCGAGAACATGGTCGGCGAGGAGAACAGCGGCTGGACGCAGGCCAAGTTCCTGCTCGGCAACGAGCGCAACGGCATCGCCCGCGTCGGCTACACCAAGGCGAAGCTCGCCCGCGCCAAGGAACTCGCCAAGCAGACCCGCACCGCGAAGGGCACCCTGCTCGACGATCCGCTGTTCGCCGCGCGCCTCGCCGAGGTCGAGAACGAGCTGCTCGCACTCGAACTCACCCAGCTGCGCGTCGCGGCCTCGTCGGCCGACGGCAAGCCGAACCCGGCGTCGTCCCTGCTCAAGCTGACCGGCAGCCAGCTGCAGCAGGCTGCGATGGAGCTGATCGCCGACATCGCGGGCCCCGACTCGCTCCCGGTCGCACAGCTCGACGCGTCGGCGCCGAACGGCAGCGCCGAGGTGAGCGCTCCCGAGTGGGCCCAGCTCGCCGCACCGACCTACCTCAACTACCGCAAGGTCACGATCTACGGCGGGTCGTCGGAGGTCCAGCGCCAGATCATCGACAAGGCCGTCCTCGGCCTCTGAGCCGACCACGCCTCTCCCAGACCTCACCTAAGGAACACCATGGATTTCGAGCTTTCCGAAGAGCAGGGGATGTTGCGCGACACCGTTCGCGAGGTCCTCACCAAGACGTACGACGTCGAAACACTGCGCAAGGTCACCGACACCGATCTCGGCTGGAGCGAGAAGGTGTGGAAGTCGTTGGCCGAGATCGGCATCCTCGGCCTCACCTTCCCGGAGAACGAGGGCGGCATGGACGCCGGCCCGGTCGAGTTCACCAGCGTGATGACCGAACTCGGACGTGCGCTGGCACCCGAGCCCTACCTCGACTCGGTACTCGTCCCGGGTTCACTCCTCGGCCTCGCCGACGATGCGACCCGCACCGAACTGCGCACTGCGCTGGCATCCGGTGAACTCCTGATGGCCTTCGCCCACACCGAGCCCGGAGACCGCTGGCCGGAGGCGCGGGTCGAGACCACCGCGTCCGCCGACGGAGTCCTCAACGGCACCAAGACCCTTGTCGCACACGGCGATTGCGCAGCCAAGCTGATCGTGTCGGCACGCGACGACAACGGCGTGGGCCTCTACCTCGTCGATGCCGACGCCGAGGGCGTCACCCGGACGCCGTACCGGACGCACGATCGCCGACGCGGCGCGCAGATCGAGTTCAGCGACGCCAAGGCAACGCGGTTGGGCACCGGCGACGCGTCGCAGACCATCGCCGACGCCGAGGTCGGCATCCAGACCGCGCTGTGCGCCGAGGCCGTCGGCGCGATGGAGCGCAGCCTGGACCTGACCGTCGAATACCTGAAGTCGCGCAAGCAGTTCGGCGTCACCCTGTCGGCCTTCCAGGCCCTCACCCACCGGGCCGCCGACATGTACGTCCAGCTCGAACTCGCGCGCAGCCTCAGCCTGTACGCGACCTCCGCGCTGGCGGACGGCATCGCCGACCCGATCATCGCCTCGCGGGCGAAGCTGCAGATCTGCCGCTCCGCGCGTCTGATCGGTCAAGAGGCGATCCAGATGCACGGCGGTATCGGCATGACCGCCGAGTACCCGATCGCCCACTACGTCAGCCGGTTGACAGCGATCAGCCACACGCTCGGCGATGCGTCGGACCATGTGACCCGCCTGGCGGAGAACATCGACACCTACGACATGCTCAGCGTCGGCTGACACCGCGACTTCCGGACACGTGCCGGAAGCGGTGCCACGGGGCTGCACCCCGGCTACTGTCCTTCAGCGAAGGTCCTGTGCGCTTCTCGCGTGCAGGCCTTCGCTGAAGTCGTTCTCGGGCGGCAGCCCGCCGACGGTGTTTGTTGTCAGGGGAGAGGGAGCCGGATGGAACTGCTGCGGGACAATTTGGCCGCGGGCGCGTCGTTCAGCCTGGTCGGGATCGCTGTGCTCATCCTCGGATTTGCGGCACTCGACCTGGTGACGCCCGGCCGGCTGCGCCGGTTGGTGTGGATCGAGCACAACCGCAACGCGGTGCTGCTGACGACGTCCATGGTCATCGGTCTCGCGATCGTCCTGGTCTGTTCGGTCATCGACACCGAACTCCTGGAGTTGTGGCGTGCGCTGCTCTACACCGCGGCTTACTCGGTGCTGGCGATCGCCGTGATGATGTGGTCGTTCGTGCTGATCGACTGGCTCACCCCGGGCAAGCTCGGGACGTTGCTGTTCGACGGGGCGTCGCGCGGGGAAGACCCATCCGAGGCCGGTCACGATGCGTCCGAGGAACATCCCGCCGGCTGGATCACGGCTGCGGTGTTCGTCGCGATCGGCGCTGTCATCGGCATGACCCTCCTGGTCTGAGTACGGCGCGACGCCGCAGGTCCGCGCCCTTTCCGGGTTGACTCGAGCACCCGAACATGCTTATTGACCCTCAGCCAACAAGCCCATAGGGTGAGCGACCATGACCGCAGCACTCATCGAAGAGTCCATCGACATCGACGCCACACCCGAACAGGTCTGGTCGGTGATCTCCGATCTCAAGCGCATGGGCGAGTGGAGCCCGCAGTGCAAGAAGATGATCATCCGCGGTGGCACCGTCGGGTTGGGGACCAAGACGATCAACATCAACCGCCGGGGCCCGCTGGTGTGGCCGACCACGTCCAAGGTCGTCCGCTACACCCCGCATCAGGAACTCGGGTTCCGGGTCGCCGAGAACCACACCATCTGGAGCTACACCATCACGCCGAAGGACGCCGGCGTCACGGTCACCGAGCGCCGCGAGGTCAACGGGTCGACGACCAAGGTCTCGTCGGTGCTCGTCGACAAACTCTTCGGTGGGGCCGAGTCGTTCGAAGAGGAACTGAAGCTCGGGATGGCCGAGACCCTGGGCAAGATCAAGCGCGCCGCCGAGTCCAACTGACCCTTCGAGACGCTCGCAAGCTCGCTCCTCAGGGAGTAGATGTCAGGTTCCGCCGAGCTTGCCGATGAGCTCGGGGAGGTCGGCGACCGAGTCGATGACGTGGTCGGGGTAGGGCCCGAACTCGTCACGCTGCAGCGCATGCAGCGCCTCCTCGCGGAACTTGCCGGTGCGCACCAGCACGCCGATCAGCGCCGCGGCCTGTGCGCCGAGGACGTCGTTGTGCATGTCGTCGCCGACCATCACCACCTGGGTCGGCTCGAGACCCAGGATCTCGGTGGCCGCCCGGAAGCCGACCGGCGAGGGTTTGCCGATCGCCTTGATCTTTGCGCCCGAGGCCTTTTCGAGTCCCTCGAGGTACACCCCGGTGTCGATGCTCAGGCCGTCCGCCGTCGACCAGGTCATCGACCGGTGCATCGCGATCACCGGGACACCGTCGAGCAGCATCTCGAGGACCTTCGACAGCGTCGCGTGCGTGAACACCGAACCGGCGCCGCCGAGCACCACCACCTCCGCCGACGCCGGATCGTCGGTCAACTCCACGCCGGTCATGTCCTCGGCGATCGGGCCCTGGTTGAGCACCCAGACGCGCTTGCCCGGGTAGGTGGTCGCCACGTGTTCGGCGGTCAGCTTTGCCGCCGAGAGGATTTCGTCCGGCTTCACCTCGAAACCGGATGAGTTCAACGCCTCGGCGATCTCGCCGCGTGAGCGGGACGTCGTGTTGGTCAGGAACATCCGCGGGATGCCCTGATCGGCGAGGTCGGCGATCGCCTCGACCGCGCCGGGCAGCGCCTGCCACGAGGTGACCATCACCCCGTCGATGTCGAGCAGCAGACCCAGCGCCATGCGCACGAATGTAGTCCTCGGGCTGCTGCGTCGCAGGACAGGCCCGACCAGCTGCCGGGACGCGTCATCGACCGCTCCGACACCTGGCATGCTGAGCACATGCGTACCGTCGTAGAGCACCAGCGCGTCGTGGCGGCATTGTTCGGCGCGCCCGAACCGTCGAAGGTCGCAGTGCCGGACTCCCTGGGTCTCGCGACGTCGACCGACGTCGACGCCCCGTTGTCGCTGCCCGGCTTCGACAACTCCGCGATGGACGGATTCGCCGTGCGCGCTGCCGATCTCGCGGACGCGAGCACCGAATCCCCGGTCACGCTGCCGGTGGCGGCGGACATCCCCGCCGGGCGCACCGATGACCTCACGCTCGAACCGGGGAGCGCGCATCGCATCATGACCGGCGCCCCGATGCCCGCGGGCGCCGACGCGGTGGTCCCCGTCGAACTGACCGACGCCGTGGTGGGCCCGGTGGCCGCGGCGCCGACAGTCACCTTCACGGCACCGGCCGTGAGTGGCAGACACATCCGGCGCGGCGGCTCCGACATCGAGCTCGGCACCCGGGCGCTACCGGCCGGCACGGTGATCGGCGCGCCGCAGATCGGCCTGCTGGCCGCGCTGGGCATCGCCGAGATCACCGTCGCGCGTAAGCTGCGGGTGGTCGTACTGTCGACCGGTTCAGAGCTCGTCGAACCCGGAAAGCCGCTGCGCCATGGGCAGATCTACGAATCCAACGGCGCCATGCTGACCGCCGCGGTCACCGAGGCCGGCGCGGTCGGCCGTCACCTGCACTTCGTGCCCGACAACACCGCCGACTTCGCCGCGCGCCTCGACGAGGTCGCCGACGATGCCGATCTGATCATCACCTCGGGTGGTGTCAGCGCCGGCGCCTTCGAGGTGGTGAAGGACGCCCTGTCGGCGACCGGAACCGTCGAATTCGTGAAGGTGGCGATGCAACCCGGCATGCCCCAGGGTTGCGGCCACTTCCCCACCACACGGGGGACGCGGGTACCGATCATCACGCTGCCGGGCAACCCCGTGAGTGCGCTCGTGTCGTTCGAGGTCTTCATCCGGCCGGCACTGCGCGCCGCGATGGGCCTGCCGGCCGACCGGGAGCGGATCTCCGCCCGGCTCGGTGCCGACATCCGCTCACCTCGCGGCAAACGGCAGTTCCTGCGCGGCGTGCTCGACACCGCGCACCCCGACGGGGTCGTCGGGGTGGACCCGATCGGCCCACCGGCCTCCCATCACCTGCGCTACCTCGCGGAGGCCGACGCGCTGATCGACGTGCCCGCCGACGTCGAGACCGTCGATGCCGGATCGTCGGTGGAAGTGCTGGTCCTGCGCTGACGGCGAGGTCTGTGGGTGTAGCGCTCTAGAGTGGACGCCGATGCACCCGGCGATGCGGTGCGCACCGAGTACCCGGCCTGGACACAGGCCAGAGGAGGTTGATCGTGGCCCGACGTCCGCGTCCGGACGGCTCCGGTGACACCGGCCGTGTCGCCCATTTTCTCGATCTGGCCCGAGAGACCATCCCCCCGATCCACCCGGCGGGCGTGCCCTTCGTCGCCGCACCGGCCGCCGTCGCACTCCTGGGGCGCCGCCACCGGTGGATCGCCCGACCGGCCGCGCTGGCCGCCGGGGCCTGCGCGGCCTTCTTCCGCCACCCGAAGCGGGTCACGCCCACCGAGCCCGGAGTGGTGGTCGCACCCGCGGACGGGACCATCGCCCTCGTCGACGAGGCCGTTCCGCCCGCCGAGTCCGGCCTCGGGACGCAGCCGCTGCCCCGGGTCTCGACCTTCCTGTCGATCTTCGACGTCCACGTCCAGCGCGTGCCGATCGCGGGCACGGTGACCACCGTGACCCATACGCCGGGCGCGTTCGTCTCCGCCGACCTGCCCGAGGCGAGCAGCGACAACGAGCGCACCACGATGACCATCCGCACCACCTCCGCGGGTGGCGCCCCCGGCCCCGAGCTGGCGGTCGTGCAGATCGCCGGTCTCATCGCGCGTCGTATCGTCTGCGAGCCGAAGGTCGGGGACTCGCTGGCGATCGGCGAGACCTACGGGCTGATCCGCTTCGGGTCGCGCGTCGACGTCTACTTCCCGGCCGGCACCCGACCCCGCGTCTCGGTCGGCCAGCGTGCGGTCGGCGGCGAGACCCCGTTCGCGTACCTGGACCAGTGAACTCCGGCCCGGTGAACCCGACCGACATGACCTCATCCGGTACGAATCCCGGGCGGCGCCGCCCCGGCTCGCGCACCGCCCGCACCCCGACAGCGCGATCGGCGAGTCGGCACGCACAGGCCCACCCGGTTCCGCGTGAAGAGCCGGAGCGCCGGCGTCTTCGCCGCCAGGCACAAGCCGGCCGGATCGTCATCCCCTCCTCGCTGACGATCCTCGCGATCTGCGCGGGCCTCACGGCGATGCGTTCGGCGATCAACGGCGACGTCGACACCGCGATGGCACTCCTGGTCGCTGCCGCGTTCCTCGACGGCATCGACGGCCGGGTCGCCCGCCTGATGGGTGCGACCAGTCGCATCGGCGCCGAGATCGACTCGCTGGCCGACGCGATCAACTTCGGCGTGGTCCCGGCGATGATCATCTACTTCCACTTCATCGACGGCCACGACCTCGGCTGGGTACTCGCACTGATCTACTGCTGCGCGATCGTGTTGCGGCTCGCGCGCTTCAACACCCTGCTCGACGACGACGAGGCACCCGCGTACACCAAGGACTTCTTCGCCGGTGTACCCGCGCCCGCCGCGGCGATCTGCGCGCTCCTACCGATCGGGCTGGAACAGCAGTTCGGTGATGGCTGGTGGACCTCCCTGCCGGCCGTGGGCGGGTGGCTGATGCTCGTCGCCTTCCTGGCCGTCAGTCGCATCCCGACGTCCTCGTTGAAGACCGCTTCGATTCCGGCCCGCGCCGTGGCCGGCCTGCTGGTGCTCGTCGCCGCGGCCGCCGCACTGTTGGTGACGTTCCCGTACGTGCTGATGATGATCGCGATCGCCGGATATGTCCTGCACATCCCGTACGCGTGGCGAGCTCGTCGCTGGGTGGCCTCCCGGCCCGAGCACTGGGACGACAAACCGGCCGAACGTCGCGCACAGCGGCGGGCCCTGCGTGCGACGTCACCCGGCGGTCGGCGCCGCCGGCCGGTCATCAACTCGCTGGGACGCCTGGGCCTGAACCGCCCCACCGGCCAAGGCGTCCCCGCCGCGCGCACGAACGGTGAGACGACCGAAAGCGAGCCCGAATGAGCACACCCGCCTCCCTCACGCTGACGGCGCGTCACAATCCCTCGGCGGCCGAGGCGCGGCGCGGCATCATCCGCGTGCATCCCGAGGTGTTGACCGCACTGTCGCTGCGCGAATGGGACGCGGTGTCGATCACCGGCGCACGCGTCACGGCGGCGGTGGTGGCCGCGACCGAGGCCTCCGCGCCGACCGGGGTGGCCCTCCTCGACGAGATCGCCTTCTCCAATGCCGGTGTCCGCGAGAACTCGGCGGTCGTTCTCGCGCCGGTGGCGGTCCAGGGCGCGAGCCGGGTGGTGGTGAGCGGCTCCGTGCTGGCCACTCAGTCGATCACCGAGTCGACACTGCGTCGCGCGCTATTGGGAAAGGTCCTGTCCGTCGGTGACGCCGTCTCGCTGCTCCCCCGCGATCTCGGTCCCGAACTCGCCGCCACCGAGGCCACGCGCGCACTGGCCCGATCGGTCGGGATCACCTGGACCACCGAGTTGCTGACCGTCACCGCCACCGACCCCGCCCCGCCCCCGGGTGGCCAGGTGTCGGCGCCGGTGAGCGTGCAGACCAACACCGCGGTGCTGTGGTCGACGACCGCGGGCGAGGTGGCGCCGCTCGGCGATCGGACCGGGCCGGGTTCACCCCGGATCCCCGGTGCCCTCGGCATGGTGTCGGAGTCCGAGTCGCGCCGGCAGCCGGTCGCCGCGACGCCACCGGCCCGGGAGCCCGAGGTTCCGGCCCGCCCGGTGTCGGAGCTGGTCGGCGTCGACTCCCAGATCACCAAGCTCACCGAATGGCTGTCGATCACGCTCGACGAGCCCGAGGTGCTGCGCACACTCGGTGCGGCGCCGCGGCTCGGCGTCCTGGTCACCGGACCGGCCGGCGGTGGCAAGGCAACCCTCGTGCGCGCGGTGTGTGCGCACCGCACGCTCGTCACCATCGACGGCCCGACCGCCGGAGCAACCGAGGCCAACGCCCGACTGCGCACGGTCGCCGACGCCGTGGCCCGCACCCGATCGACGGGCGGGGTCCTACTGATCACCGACGTCGACGCGTTGCTGCCCGCCGAACCAGATCCGGTCGCCGCCCTCATCCTCGACGAACTGCGCTCCGGAATCGCCGACGGTCGCATCGCGCTCGTCGCGACGACCGCCGAGCCGGTACGCCTCGACGCCCGCTTGCGCGATCCCTCGCTCTGTGACCGCGAACTGGTCATCGGACTCCCCGACTCCGCCACCCGTGCGCGGTTGTTGTCGGCGATCCTGACGAACGTCCCGACCGACGGCGACCTGGACCTCACCTCGGTCGCGTCACGCACCCCGGGATTCGTTGCCGGCGACCTCGCCGCGCTGGCCCGCGAGGCCGCGCTGCGCGCCGCGACCCGCGCGAGTGCCGAGAAGTCCGCGCCGGCGCTGCGCACCGAAGACCTCGTCGGCGCCCTCGAGGTCATCCGGCCGGTGTCGCGCTCGGATTCCCCCGAAGTCGCGCTCGGCTCGATCACCCTCGCCGACGTCGGCGACATGGTGGAAACGAAACAGGCTCTGACCGAAGCGGTCCTGTGGCCGCTGCAACATCCCGACACCTTCGCCCGCCTGGGCGTCGACCCGCCTCGCGGCGTTCTCCTGTTCGGTCCGCCCGGCTGCGGCAAGACCTTCGTCGTCCGCGCGCTCGCGGCATCGGGGCAGCTGTCGGTGCACACCGTCAAGGGCGCCGAACTGATGGACAAGTGGGTCGGATCGTCGGAGAAGGCGGTGCGTGACCTGTTCGCGCGGGCCCGCGAGTCGGCGCCCTCCTTGATCTTCCTCGACGAGGTCGACGCCCTGGCCCCTCGCCGCGGCCAGTCCACCGATTCCGGGGTGGGCGACCGGGTGGTCGCCGCACTGCTCACCGAACTCGACGGTGTCGAACCGCTCCAGGATGTCGTCGTGCTCGGTGCGACGAACCGCCCCGACCTCATCGACCCGGCCCTCCTCCGACCCGGGCGGCTCGAGCGACTCGTCTTCGTGCCACCGCCGGACGCCGACGCCCGCGGGGACATCCTGCGCGCCACCGGGCGAGACGTCCCGCTCGACGGCGTCGACCTCGACGAGCTGGCCACCGACCTCGAGGGGTATTCGGCTGCGGACTGCTCGGCACTCCTGCGCGAGGCCGCGCTGTCGGCGATGCGTCGCGACATCGATGCCGCCGCCGTGACCGCCTCCGACGTCGCCGAAGCGCGCAGCCGGGTGCGGCCGTCGCTCGATCCCACGCAGGTGGCCGACCTGAAGGCCTACGCCGAGCGTCGCCTCGACTGAACTTCGACACCCTCGACTGTGCAGGACATTCCGTCGACTGTGCAGGCTTTTTCATCGACTGTCCCGGCCTGACGCACAGTCAACGAGATCTCCTGCCCAGTCGACGGATGTGGCTGGTGACAGGAACCTGGTGGGTCCTGGAACACACTCGGAATAACCTCCGATAGTTGCTGGTTGCAACGATCACGCTTTATAGTTGCACTAATCAACCAATCTGGTGTGCCCTGCGCACCGATTCGCTCCCGCCCGTCTCCTGTCGTCGCGGGCAGCTTTCTTTTTCCGGAGGTTTTCTTCATGAGTGCACCCGCATCTGCGGTGGCGCCGGCCGTCGACGTGCCGATGACTCATCGCCAGAAGATCGAGGCCCTCATCGGCCTCCTGCTCGGCATGTTCGTCGCGTTCCTGTCGTCGACCGTGGTGTCCAACGCCCTGCCGACGATCATCACCGACCTGCACGGCACCCAGGACCAGTACACCTGGGTCATCACCGCGACACTGCTCGCGTCCACGGCAACCACGCCCATCTGGGGCAAGTTCGCCGACCTGGTCAGCAAGAAGATCCTGGTGCAGGGCGCGCTGTTCCTGTTCACGCTGGGTTCCGTACTCGCGGGTCTGTCGACGTCGGTCGAGATGCTGATCGGTTTCCGCGTCATCCAGGGCCTCGGCCTGGGAGGCCTGCAAGCCCTGGTCGTCATCGTGGTCGCCACCATGTTCAGTCCGCGCGAGCGCGGTCGGTACCAGGGTCCGATGGCCGCGGTCATGTCGGTCGCGACCGTCGCGGGTCCGCTCATCGGCGGCGTCATCGTCGACACCAGCTGGCTCGGCTGGCGCTGGACCTTCTATGTCTGCGTGCCGCTCGCGGTCATCGCGCTCGTCGTCATCCAGCGCACCCTGAACGTCCCCGTCGTCCGCAAAAGGGTCAGTATCGACTACGGCGGCGCGGTACTCATCGCTTCCGGCGTGAGCACCCTGCTCATCTGGGTCACCCTGGCAGGCAAGAGCTTCGACTGGGCGTCGCTGACCTCTTACGGACTCGTCGCGCTCGGTGTCGTCCTCCTCGCCGCAGCCGTCTTCGTCGAGTCGAAGGTGTCGAGCCCGATCATCCCGCTGCACATCTTCCGTGACCGCACCACCGCCCTCGCCACGCTCGCCAGCATCGGCGTCGGCGTCGCCCTGTTCGGCGGCGCGGTGTTCCTCGGTCAGTACTTCCAGATCGCACGTGGCTACTCGCCCACCGCGGCCGGTCTGCTGACGCTGCCGATGGTCATCGGGTCGATGGTCTCGGCGACGATCTCGGGCAATCTCATCACCCGGTACGGACGGTGGAAGCGATTCCTCGTCGCCGGTGCCGCGATGATGACGGTCGGCTTCGGCCTGCTCGCGACCATCGACGCGCACACCGACATGGTCCTGGTCGGCGCCTACCTGTTCGTCTTGGGCTGCGGTATGGGCATGACGATGCAGAACCTCGTTCTCGCGGTCCAGAACAACGTCACCCCGGACAACCTCGGCGCGGCGACCTCGACCGTCACCTTCTTCCGCTCACTCGGCGGTGCCGCCGGCGTCTCGGTGCTGGGTGCGATCCTGTCCAATCACGTCACCGACCTCATCGCGAAGGGCCTCGGGGCCCTGGGCATCGGGTCCGGACAGACCGGTGGCGGCGGCGCCGGCCTGGCCAACCTGAACGAACTGCCGGCTCCGATCGCAGCCATCGTCCGCGGCGCGTACGGCGACGGCACGGCACGGATCTTCCTGGTCGCGGCGGTCATGGCAGCTCTGAGCTTCATCGCGATCGTGCTCATCAAGGAAGTGGCACTCAAGACGATGAGCAGCGACGAGGAGCGCCGTGCGCAGGAGGTTGCCGAAGCCGACGCCGCGGCACCCGCACCGATGGCCCTCGCCGCGGAGCGCGACGGCGCGACGCGGGTCGCGCACGTCGACACGCGGACGGGCGACACCACCCACGCGCGATGAAGACCATCGCCGTCGGGGTGGATCTGAGCCCCGAATCCGAGGCGGCCGCCCGCTGGGCGGCCGCCTCGGCCCGCGTCGGGGACCGCCTCCTGCTGATCCACGGATTCGCGGCCGCCGCAGCGCTGCAACCCCTCAGCGAATTCGAGTTCGACTTCGACGTCACCGCGACGCGGCGTGCGGCGGTCACCCACCTGTCCTCGATGGCTGCCCGACTCGGCGCCCAGCATCCCGGTCTGCGCATCGACCCCGTCATCGAGCACGACTTCGCCATCCCGCTTCTCACGCGGGTGTCGGGTCAGGTCGACCTGATGGTCCTCGGCCACCATCGGCCCGGTCTCATCGAACGTCTCACCACCGGGAGCATCAGTTCCGCGCTCTCGGCGCGGTCGCACTGCCCGGTCGTGACAGTTCCCTACGGCAATCTCGCAGCCGGCGGTCCGGTCGTCGCCGCGATCGACGCCGACGCACCCTCCGACCTCGCGCTCGCGGCCGCGTTCGAGTACGCCGGTGTCACCGGGAGCCCGGTGGCGGTCGTGTGCGCGATCCCCGAGGCGGCCCCGCCCGCACAGATCGAGTCCGTCTACGCGCAGGCCGACGCGCTGCTCGAACCCTGGCGCCGCCGCTTCCCCGACTGCGACACGACGCTGCAGCTGGTCAACGGCAATCCGTCCCGCGCCGTCAGCGAGGCGGTCCCGCAGGCGTCGCTGCTCGTCGTCACCCGCCCGCGCGCGGGGAGCACCTTTGCCGCCTGGGCCGGCTCGGTGGCACGCGCTGCCCAGCATCACACGCGATGCCCGATTGCGATCGTGGATCACAGCCGCACGTCCTGACGACCGCACTGCTCGCTGTGTCGGATCATCGAACCGGCACGCCCACATGGACATCCATCGCCGGTGAAACTACGCTTGTTAGGTCCGTTCAGGCAGCGTCGAGAGGTGGGACATGGCACGGCCGTCCAAGCCGTTGATCAGTCGTAAGGCGGCCGTGATGGCGTCCATCGAGATCATCGACTCCGAGGGACTCGACGCGTTCAGCCTGCCGCGGCTCGCCAAACACCTCGGGGTCCGCGCACCCTCGCTCTATCATCACTTCGACGACAAGAACGAGATCCTCACCGAGGTCGCCCGCTACATCGCGGGTACCGCGGTCCGGCGACCACGGATGAACCCCGGGCCCGACTGGCCGGAGTTCTTCGTGGCGCTGGCGCTGAACTTCCGGCAGTCGATCCTGCGTCACCGCAATGCGGCCCCGGTCCTGCTACAACATCTCCCGCGTGATCTGTTCACATCGACCTACGAGGACACCGCGCAGTTCCTACTCGATTCAGGCGTGCCCGTGGACCTGCACGTGCGCATCCTCGACGGCATGGAGACCTTGTCGATCGGCGCGGTCCTGATGGAAGCGATGCGACCGCCACGCTCCAAGTCTGCGATCTTCCCGAATGTCTCCGCGGAGTCGCAACCTCTTCTGGCGCAAGCCCTGTCGAGCAACGAACTCACTCAGCGCCAGCTGTTCGAGGCCATCGTGCGCAGTTTTCTGCACGGGATCATCCGCGATCACGACCTGCCGGCACCGGACGTGGAACCCGCCGTAGCGGGATGACGAGGGACGAGCGGGCACCGCGAACGGCCCGCTCGGTGATCACAGATCGAGAACCAGTCTCGGTGTCCGACTGCGTGACACGCAGACCATCATGCAGTCGTTCGAGGCCTGCTCGTCCTCGGACAGCACCGAGTCGCGGTGGTCGGGCACACCCTCGAGAACGACTTGTTCACAGGTGCCACAGGTACCCTCACGGCACGAGAAGTCCACATCGAGACCGTCGTCGAGCAGGGCGTCGAGAACCGTATCGCCAGGAGACACCGTGACCGTCCGCCCACTGCGGTCGAGGACGACGTCGAAGGGGCCACCGGTCGAATCATTGTCCTGCAGAGTGGTCTTGGGCGCGAATCGTTCGACGTGGAGCTCGATGTCGGGTCGGATGCGGCAGGCTTCCTCGATCGCGGAGAGGAGCGGTTCGGGCCCGCAGCAGTACACTGCCGTTCCGGCCGGGACGCCGGCGATCGCCCGGTCGAGATCCAGTAGTCCGTACTCGTCCTGGGGCCGCAACCCCACCCGTTGCGGATGACTCTGCGCGAGAACGTCTCCGAACGCCATGCCGGACGAGGTCCGGCCGCCGTACAGCAGCGTCCACTCCGCACCCCGCCCGTCCACCTCGGCGATCATCGGCTTCAGCGGGGTGATACCGATCCCACCCGCGACGAAGAGGTACGCCGGCGCATCCACGAGCGGAAAGTTGTTGCGCGGCCCCTTGACCGCGACCAGATCCCCCACCGCCAGTTCATCGTGAACGCGCGACGAACCACCCCGGCCGGCGGGCTCACGCAGCACAGCGACCCGCAGTCGGTCCCGGTCGTTCACATCGCCACACAGCGAATACTGACGGATCAGATCGTCACCCAGGATGAGATCGAGGTGCGCGCCGGGTTCCCATGAGGGCAGCGGCTTTCCGTCTGGATCGACCAGCGTGAGCGACACGACCCCTTCGGCCTCCACCTGTTTCGCGGCGACCCGCAGCTTGGCATCGCCTGCGAACTCGGTGGCCGTCAGACCCTCACTCATTCGGACTTCCCATCGTCACAGCAGTTGTCGACCGACACGAACGGTTGTCACCGGAACGCCGGTGGCGGACTCGTACTCGCGCCGACCTGATAGCAGGAGTGCACGTCCTCTTGTTCGAAGGCGAGCAGGCGGCACATCCGGACCGCACCGGGATCGTCTGGATCGATGCGCAACTGAGAGACCTGAATCCCGGCATCACGTTGCAGCGCCAGCGCCGCGGTCAGCAGCGTCGCCCCGAGGCCGAGACCACGTGCCTTGTCCGTCAGGACGAGTGCATGGACGCGTGCAGTTCGTAGGTCGAGGTGCATCCGGTACTCGGTGGTGAACCACACGAATCCGAGGACGTCACCGTTCTCGTCCCGTGCGTCGAGGACGGTCCCGCCACCACGGCGGAGGTCGGCGGATACGCGGTCGTGGTGACGTTCGGGCAGATGTGCGGCCGCCACCACCTGCGCGATCGCGGGATCGTCAGCGACGAGTTCGCGCGATACGCCGACGGTCACTCCATCCGGCGCATCGGTCTCGTCGAGAGGGAGTGCGAACGGTCCCGCCAGGTGCCGGGCGAGGGTCCACTGCCTGCTCACCGCGGGAATGCCGAATCGTCGTGTCAGCCTTCCCGATGCCGGATGGGTGGCATATGCCCAACATCGAAGCGCATCGGCTCCGGTACGTTCCCATCCCTCTCCCCCGGCCACATCCAGTCCGACCTCCTCCACCAGCAGGGTCGTGATGCCGCGCGAACGGTAGTCGGGGTGCACGACGTAGGACACCGTGCCCACGCCGTCGGCATCGACCGACAGATGGAGGTAGGCGACGATGACCATCGGGACATCCTCGAGCGGGCTGAGGTCGCGTCGAGCCTTGATCGGCAGGTGGGCGACGGTGCCGGCACGGCCGGTTCCGGCGCCGGTACCGACCTCTCGGACGCTATCCGGGTCGATGGACGAAAATCCAGCCTCTTCATCGTATTCCGCTGCGTCGCGGACGAGTTGGAGAACTTCGTCGAGATCCGCGCCGGTGAGCTCCGGGCGCCATTCGTAGGTGATCACTGTGCACTCCTGTCAAGCGGGCTGGAGGACTCCGTCGTCGACGAGCCGGCTGTAGTCGTCGTCGGTCAGTCCCAGGATCCCGACCGCGATCTCGTACGTGTCGGCCCCGGGTTGCGGGGCCGGGCGCAGCGGTGCATCGGGGATCGATCCGAATCGGGCGACCCGCACCGCCGTCGGCAGCGACGCCGGGAGCAAGGGGTGTTCGAGCCGGGTGTACGCATCGCGATCGAGAAGATGTGGGTCGGTGAGCAGTTCGGGGAGTCGGAGCATCGCGCCCGCCGGCACGCCCGCGTCCTGCAGCAAGGTCATCGCCTCGGTCGGCGTACGCTCGGCAAGCCACCCCGCGAGTACCTTGTCCGCCTCGGCGCGGTTCTCGACACGGTTGTCCCGCAGGGCGAATCGAGGATCGTCGGCGAGGTCCTCACGTCCGATGACCGCTGTCAGGCTTCGCCAGTCACGGTCGTCGAGGACCGACACCACGACCCACTCGTCATCGCCGGCACAGGGGTATACGCCCGACGGTGCAGCGAACGGGTCGGTGTTGCCCTCCGCCCTCACCGATCCCGGCGCGAGCGACTCGCGCGCGAGCTGCCCGCCGAGTGCGACGAGCGCGGCATCGGCCTGGGCGATCTCGATGTCGGTGCCGCGTCCGTGAGCTGCCCGGGCGATGAGCGCCGCGAGCACCGACACGGCACTGACCTGAGCGCCGATGTGATCGGGATACACGGTGGAACCGTCACACAGGCCGGCATCGTCGTCGGAGTAGCGCCACAGCGACGACACCCCGCACGCGGCACGGACCAGTGGTCCGTAGCCGAGCCTGGTGTTCCACGGACCGACGCTGCCGAAGGCACTTCCCTCGGCGACGATGATCCGCGGATTCACCGCGCGGAGTTCGTCGTAGCCGATGCCCATCGCACCGAGGGTGCCGGGCTTGAAGTTGGCGAGGACCACGTCGGCCTCGGCGGCGAGGCGGCGGAAGAGGTCCTTTCCTTCTGCGGCCCGCAGGTTCAACCCCAGCGACCTACGGTTGCGGTGACCCCAGGCGACCGACGGCGAGAGCGTGTTCGGTCTCTTCGACTGACGCAGACCATCAGGGTACTCACGATTCTCGACCTTGATGACGTCGGCACCGTGATCGGCGAACTGCCTGCCGAGTTCGGCGCCGAAGACGACGACACCGAGGTCGAGCACCCGCAGCCCGGCGAACGGCTGCCCACCGGGCGGTGCGGGTTCGACCGACGGCCGCCGCGCGCCGGGCCGTACCGGCCACGAGGGCGGGTGCGCGACGTCCGCGTCGGGCGCACGATGCCGGAATCCCGCTCGCCGCCCGCCGATCCGCGCATATCCGGATGGGATCCGAGCACGGATGTCCGGACCGATCTCGGCGTCGACGAGGGTCCCGGCGACGCTGAAATGGTCGTTGCCGAGTACCTCACCGATGCGGAGGACACCGCCGATCGGGATGCCCCGGGCCGCGCCTTCGGCAACCAGCTCGTCGCGTGTGCGATCGGCGAACAGCTGCTCGATCAACGGATGCAAACGGTCTGCCGCGGCGAATCGGGCCGGGATGGTGTCGAACGCCGGGTCCGCGAACTCGGCGGGCTCGCCCAGCCAGGCGAACATGGCACGCCACTGACGCTTGGCCAGCAGGCAGATCCGCACCTGGCCGTCCGCGCAACGCAGGACGGGGTAGAAGTTCGCGGCATCGGGCCGATCACGCGGGAAGTCGTCGCGCCGGCCCGCGGCCGCCGATCCCTGGACGCCGAAGCCGGGGTCGAAGCCGTGCACCACCGACTCGAACGCGGAGATGTCCACCAGCTGTCCGGCGCCGGTTCGGACCCGGTCGAAATACGCGAGCAGCGCAGACCACGCGGCGTGCACACCCACCGACTGTTCGACGAGCCCAGACGGTGGGAGCAGCGGCTCGCGACCCGGCTCACCGGACCGCGACAGCACACCGCTCATCGCATAGATCACCGACTCGGTGGCGACCCAGTCCCGGTACGGGCCCGTCCGGCCGAATCCACTGACGGTGACGACGACGAGTGCCGGATTCGCCGCAGTGAGGTCCGATGGGTCGACACCGGTCTCGTCGGACAAGGAGTGGATGAGAATGTCGGCACCGGCGACCAGATCACCGAAACTCTCACGCCCGGAATCTGATCCGAGATCGAGGACGACGACGCTCTTGTTCGCGTTGTTGAGGGCGAACGGGATGCTCAGCCCGGCCTCGATCGGCTCGGCACGGCGCGACCGCGATCCTCCCGGACGTTCGACGCGCACGACGTCTGCACCCAGGTCCGCGAGGAACCGGCCGCACGACTCGCCGAGTCCGTCGGTCACGTCGACGACCCGGACGTCCGACAGGGGTAGATCGCTCACGTCACTCCTCTCGAGATTCTCGCCACCGGCATCCGACCGGCTCTCTGCCTCGCCGTCGACGGTCATCGCGTGGCGAAGTAGACCGATTTGGCGGACAGATACGGTGCCAGGCCCTCGGGGCCGAGTTCACGCCCGAGACCCGACGCCTTGACGCCCCCGAACGGTGCGGCGAGATCGAGCGCGTAGTGGTTGACGCCCACCGTCCCGGTGTGAATCCGGTCGGCGATGTCGAGTCCGCGTGCTTCGTCGGTCGTCCACACCGTGCCGCCGAGTCCGTACGCGGAGTCGTTGGCGATGCGGATCGCGTCGTCCTCATCGGTGTACTCGGTGATGGTGAGGACCGGCCCGAAGATCTCCTCCTGGGCGATCGACGCGGAGTTCTCGACGCCGGCGAACACCGTCGGTTCGACGAACCAACCATGCGCCTGATCGGCCGGGACACCGCCGCCGGTCGTGATCCGATACCCCGCAGCCCGGCCGGACTCGACGTGACCGAGCACCCGATCGCGTTGCGTCGCGCTGACCAGCGGCCCGATTGCCGTGGCCTTGTCCAGCGGGTCGCCGACGCGAAGCGCGCGGACGGTCTCGGTGACCGCTTCCACGACGTCGTCGAACCGGGCACGGGGAGCGAGGATTCGGGTGCTGGCGTGGCACGTCTGGCCGTTGTTCACCAGCGAGACGTCGAGCAGATGCCTGCTGAATTCCTCGAGATCGGCGTCCTCGGCCACGATCGCCGCCGACTTACCACCGAGTTCCAGGGTCACCGGTCTCAGGAGCCGACCGCACACCTCGCCGATCGCCCGACCGGCGGCGGTCGAGCCGGTGAAGGCCACCTTGTCGACGCCGGGGTGCTCTACCAGGTACGCCCCGGCGTCGCGCTCGGCCGGGACGATGTTGAGCACTCCGTCGGGAAGTCCGGCCTCCTGCGCCGCGTCGGCGAACACAAATGCATCCAGGGCCGTCTCCGGTGCGGGTTTGAGCACGATCGTGCAACCCGCGGCAAGCGCCGGCGCGATCTTCATCGCGGCCAGCGGCTGCGGATAGTTCCATGGGGTGATCGCCGCGACCACGCCGACCGGCTCACGACGGACGACGGTGCGTCCACCGAACGCGCTCGGACGCACGTCCTCGGTGTCGGCGGCGCGGATCAGGTTCGCGTAGTACGAGAGCATCGCTGCCGGGCCATATCCGTTGACCGACTTGGACAGTGCGATGGGCATGCCGTTCTCGCGGGTGACCAGCTGGGCGGTGTCGCGCGCACGTGCCGTCAGTGCGGCGGCGAACCGGTCGAGGACATCGGCCCGCTCGCCCGGTCCCATCGCCCGCCATGGTCCCGACAGCGCCGACCGCGCGGCGGCGACCGCACGATCGATGTCGGCCGGGCCGGCCAACGCGCTTCTGCCCAGCGGCTTCTCGGTGGCCGCCTCGATGACGTCGAAACCGGTGCCCGACTCGGTCGGTGTCCACTGCCCACCGATGAACAGGTCGTTTCGCTCGAACATGTCTACTCCCGGTCAGATTTGGTGTCGGAGGTGCCTGCGGCCGTTGCTACACGGTGTCGGTGTGGCCGAACAGCACCGAGCTCACGAGCGGTGCCATCGGTCCGCCGATGAACAACGATGTCCGAGCGTCGGAAACCTGGTTGGTGGACGTACCGCGAATCTGACGGACTGCTTCCACCGCCAGATTCAATCCGTTGATGAACGAATCCGCCAGGTTGCCGCCGCTGGTGTTCACCGGCAGCTTCCCGTGGGGCGCGGTCAGATTGTCGACCGTCATCACGGTGCCGGCCGCCTCACCGGGCGGGCACAACCGGTGATCGATCAGCGCGGCGACCGCCGGACCGCTGAAGTTCTCGTACACCTGGACCACGTCGACATCGTCCGGCCCCAGCCCGGCCGACGCCCAAAGTCGCTCGGCGACACCGGGTTTTCCGTTATTCGCCGGACCGAACCCGGCCGTCGAATACTGCGCGTCGTTGTCGACCCGTTCACAGAAGCCGCCCGGCGCGCCTTGCGCACCCGCCAGCACGAACGCCGGGTCCCGACGCAGATCCCGCGCGCGGTCGGCTCCGACGAGGACCAGCGCGACGGCGCCGTCGCTCTCCCGCGAACAGTCGTAGAGATGAAAGGGTTCGGCGATCAGCCGCGAGGACTCGTAGGTCTCCTCGTCGAGCGGCTTGCCGTGACCCTGCGCGGTCGGGTTCTGCTGCGCGTGCTGATACGCCGCCAGCACGAGCGAACGCATCGCCGAGCGGGGCACACCGTCGTGCTCCAGCATGCGCTGGGTGCGCATGGCGCAGATCTGGGCCGGCGACCCGACACCGTGGGCGAGGAAGTGAGATCCGTAGTGGTACTTGGCGTATCCGAGTCGACCTGTGTCGGCCTGGGACATCGCCCGGTACACGACGACGCACTGGGCCTGGCCCGATGCGATGGCGACGGCCGCATTGGTGATCGCGGCCGCCACGCTTCCGCCACCGCCACCCCACATCATGTTCGACCACCGGAGCTCGTCGATCATCAGTGCCGCGCCGAGGATCGGCCCGTCGTTGGAACCGCCTGCGTACGAAACAAATCCGTCGATCTCCCGGGGTGACACCCCCGCGTCGGTGCAGGCGTCGAGGATCGCCCGGATCGTCATCTGCTGTTCGGTGAACGGCGACTGACCGCGCTTGTAGTGCGTCTCGGAGACGCCGACCACTGCGGCACCACCGCGAATTCCGTTGCTCATCTGCGCCCTCCGTCGTTCGACTCGGCCCGCCGCCAGCGGAGAAGCGGCCACGGCTCACCGTCGCGTTCCTCGAAGACGCCGACGACGCGTTCGCCGATACGCGGGGTGTGTTCGGGGTCGTCGGTCAGCAGCCCCAGCACGCGCCGATCACCCGCATTGTCCAGTTCGACGAGCACGCTGACGTACGGGAGCCGATCGGCCAACTCTTCGATGTACGGGTACCAGCTTCGGCTCCAGCTGTAGATCGTGCCCACTGGTTCGACGGCCTCCCAGCCTAAGTCGAGCGAGTGGCAGCTCCCGCACACCGACTGCGGGCTCCAGATCCAGGTCGAACAGCTCCGGCAGCGCTGGAGGCGCAGTTCTTTCTCGGCCAGCCCGTCCCAGTACGGCCGGTCCAGCCCGTCGGCGGTGGGCCCCCACGGGACGTCGACAGTCGTCATCGCACCGACTCGGGTGTGAAGTTCTCCAGAGCTCCCGCCAGCCACTCGCCATCCCGACGGTCCCAGATGGACCGGAGGCCGATCTCGCGACCTTCCGTGGTGTAGACGGTTTCCCCGATCATGCGGTCACCGTCGGCCCGGACACCGACGATCCGGTGCCCGTCCACCGCGCCGCGCGGGACGTCGACGCCGTCGAAGACGGCCGGGATGTTCTCCTGGATCATCTCGGCCACCGCGGCTTTCATGTCCCCCTCGACCACATGGCCGACGTGCCGCTCGTAACGCGTCCGGAAGTCGTCCAGTTCGCTCATCGTATCTCTCCTCACCGCCGGATCACTGTCCGTCGTCATCGTCATAAACCTTACGGCTTTAGTTATATGGCGTCAATCGAGATGTGCGGAGCCGTCAGCGGCGATGCGCACGCGTCGCCCCTGCGCCTCCGTGCTCGCCAGGACACCGAGGTCGTCGGGGTCGGTGACCACCGCCAGGGTGCGACCACCGCCCCGAACGCGCCCTGCGACAAAAGCTCGCTCGGGGGATCCGGCGCGGTCGTACGCCACGGTCCAGGTCTCGAGTTCGGCGACACCCTCGTGGGAATCGATGACCCCGACCGGCGGCTCGGCGTCCACCCATGCCCGCTCGACCGCTTCGGTGACGTCGTGCCGGCGGAAGCCGGCCGCGGGCGGGTCGGTCGAATACACCCCGAAGGCGTGCTTCGTCAGGTACCCACTGTTCGCGGTGACCATTCCGAATGTGCCGGGCGCTTCGCGGAGCCGGGTGGCCACCGCGGCGATCGCGTGCGTGCTGTAGTTGTTCCACGGGCCGCCCGCGAAGGTGAGCCCGCCGGTGCATGTGAGCCGACGATCGGGATCATCGATGGGCACCCCGATCTCGGCGGCGGCGACCTGCACGGCCGAGGGGAAACACGAGTAGATGTCGAGGTGCTCGATGTCGGCGATCCCGACGCCGGCGAGTTCGAGCGCCCGGGCCGCGCCGATCCGGATCGGCGCCGAACCGTCCAGGGCGGGACGAGCCGCGACGGCGTCGGTGTCCCTGGATTCGGTTCCGCTGTGCGGGAAAACCCACGACGACGCGGGAACCCCCAAGTGCTGCGCGGTCTCGACGGAGCACATCAGCAACGCTGCACCCTGGTCGACCATGTTGTTGGAGTTCAGCAACTTCGGGTAGGGAGACGAGATCAGGCGGTTGACATCGGTCGGGGTCGTGATCTCCTCCGGCGCGTACTGTCGCCGGGTCCAGGCGTGGGGATTGTCCGCGGCAACCGCACTGAACGACGACCACAGCTCACCCAGCAGCTTCTCGTGGTCGGCGATACTCCTACCCGCTGCGATGCGCAGCGCCTGCTCGAACAACGGGTAGACGAAGGACGGCCGGTCGAGCCCGATCCGCCGTTCGCTGTCGGCCTCCATGGGCACGTCCGGCACGATGATGGGCGCTGACGGGACCGCGTCGTCCTGTCGCGTCCACGCCGGCCGTTCGCCCTGCGCGCGCAGTTTCATGCGTGTGCGCCAGGCCTCGGCGCCGCCGATGAGGATGACATCTGCGCGGCCGGCGGCGATGTCCTCGGCCGCACCGTTGACCAGTACCTGAGGCGTACTGCCGCCGTTCCCGGTGTATCCGGTGTGCCGCGGATGCGCTCCGATCCGTTCGGCGACCAGGGCTCCGGGGTCGCGGTAGCGCCACGAGAGCAGGCCGACCACCCGAATGGAGTCGACGAGTTCCAGGATGCGCGACGACCCGGCCTCGGCAGCTGCCTCGCGCGCCGCGCGGGCGAGGAGCTCAAACGGTTCGACGCCGCCGTCGCGAGCGGTCACCTGGCCGCCACCGACGAGGACGGGCGTGCGGGGATCGATGGTCATGAGTGGCCTGCCTCCAATCGACTAGACGGCCGGCGACCGTCACCCAAATCTATCCACGATAGATAACCGGCCGCAATCCTCCCCTCGGGGATTGCGGCCGGTCAAGCGTCAGACGCGCGGGAGTACCTCGGTGGGCGCGTCTTGCCAGACCCGGTCGTCTCGACGCCGGTCCGCGACATCCGCGGCGTGAGCGCGGTTCTCGCCGCGGATTCGATCTTCTTGTTCCTGGCTGCGCCGGATCGCTTCCTGGGCATTGGACGGCAGGTCGGGCAGCATCTGATGCACCCGCTCA
>NZ_JBHYNC010000037.1:0-49124 GCF_042743165.1 Gordonia sp. NPDC058843 | reverse complement strand
GTGAGACACGTTGCTACACCCTTCGTGGCTCGCTTCGCTCGCACCTCAGGGAGCAAGGGGTTCCTCCGCTCCCTGAGGTGCGAGGAGCGCAAGCGACGAGGCCCCCTGAGGTGCGAGGAGCGCAAGCGACGAGGCCCCCTGAGGTGTGAGGAGCGCAAGCGACGAGCCCCTCTGCTTCTGACACCCAGACCTCAGGCCGACCGCCTCATGCGAAACGCCGGCGACCATCGGGTCACCGGCGTTTCGTCACGCGTGGTTTCTACCGTTGCGGCAGAGGGTCTCTCGGTCCAGTCAGCGGAGAGCCGACGCCTTGGCGTCGCGGTGCAACCGACGCTCGAAGCCGATGGTCCGAAGCACGCGCATACCGTCGGTCAGCGCGTTGAGGTTGCTGCGTCCGTGGATTCGCTTGGATTCCCGGCTGCCGACTTCGCGGATCTTCAGGCCGCTGCGGGCCATACGCACGTTGATGATCGTCTCGATCTCGAATCCGTCGCCCCACTGCGGTTCGTCGAAGTCGGTGAGCGGAAGGTCGAGCACCTCGAGGTGTCGGCGCCAGAATGCGTTGTAGCCGTAGCAGAGATCGGCGAACGAGGTGGCGAAGATCCGGTTCACGAGCCAGTTCAGCCCCTTGTTGCCGGCGCGGCGGAAAGCGGTGATGTCGTCGCTGTGGCCACCCAGGGAGAATCGGCTGCCCTTGGCGAGGTCGGAACCCGCCACGAGCGCCCCGACGAAGTCGGGGATCTCCGCAGGGTCGGTGGAGCCGTCGGCATCGATCATGACGATGATGTCGCCGGTGGCCACCTCGAAGCCGCACGCGAGAGCGTTCCCCTTCCCCGATCGGGTCTGCGAGACGATCGTGGCGTCGGGCCACAATGACCGCGCGACGTCGACCGTTCCATCGACCGACGCACCGTCGACGACGACGATCTGGTCCACGGGCGGCATCCGCTCGGCCACGTACGGCAGGTTGAGCGCTTCGTTCCGCGTCGGGATGACCACGGTGACAGTCGGTCTCGCCGTCTCCACGACCTGCGAGACCGCGCCGATCTCGACGACCTCCACGATCTCCGGGCGGGACTGCGACGTCTCCGCGCCCCCTGGCCGATGGACGTCGAGCTCGTTCTCGAACTCGGTCATGTCGTCGAGCACCGCCGGCTCGGCACCCCCCGTGCCGTTCTCCGCGTCGATCAAGTCTGCCACCATTCCTCCAGCGCGATTCGCGTCATCATTGAGCCATGAAGCGCCCCCCTTGACGCCCAGCCCGATGAGCATAACCAGTAAGGTAAGCCTTCTCTTACTTTGTGATCAGGTTCATACGAACCGCCTAAATCGGACTCGCGCAGGCGGAGTCGGGATCATTTGCCCCAACCCCCGCCCGGCGGTGTTACGCCCTGTCGCCGACACCGAATCCCGCGACGTCGAATGGAAGCGGGCTTCAGGATAGGCTACCCTCATCTCGGATCCGCGCGCCCTGCCAGATTCACCAGACCGCCGGATCAATGATCGGAGATGTCAGTGTTCGACGCGCACATGCCGTCTCGACGATCCTTCGACCACTGCGATGTCGCTCGCGCGGCAGTCACGGCGACCGCACACAGATTCGGGGCCCGGCCGTGACCGTCACCCAGCGTCGCATCCGGACGCGTCGGGGGCTCACCAGGAACCCGGGCCGTCTACTCGGCGACCAGACGGGCGTGGGCCTCAACATCATGGCCGTCATGACGTCGAGCCTTGCGACCGGTGTGCTGGGATTCGTCTTCTGGACCATCGCCGCGCGTGGCTACACCACCGCCGAAGTGGGCCGGGCGTCGGCGCTCATCACCTCGGCAACCCTGCTGGCCACCCTGTCGAATCTCAGCATCGGCAGTCTCTACGAACGCTTCCTGCCGGTCGCGGGAGGCAATGCGCCCCGGATCATCGCATCGGGACGTCTGGTGATCATCGGTGCCGCACTTCTGCTCGGCCTCGGTTTCGTTCTCCTCGGGCCGGTGGATTCCCTGTTCATGAGTCCGTGGGAGACCTGGCTCTTCCCGCTCTTCGTGGCCGTCCTCGGCATCTTCGCCATCCAGGACCAGACGCTCATCGGCCTGGGCCGGTCGCGGACCGTCGCCACCAAGAACATCTCCCAGTCGACCATCAAACTGGTCCTGGTGACGGCGTTCATCCCGATCGCCACCGGCTTCGCCGTCTTCTGGGCCTGGGTTCTGCCCGCGGCGGTGATCGCTGCGTGGGTCGGCCTGAGCGCGATCCGCCGCACCGCCCGGTCGATGACCGGCCCGGGCACACTGCCGCGGCCGGGTGAGATCGCCCAGTTCTATGCCGGCTCACTGGGTATCACGGCCGTCGGGGTGGTCGTGCCGCTCATCGTGCCGCTGGTCATCGTGGCGCGCCTGGGTACCGAGATGAACGCTTACTTCTCGATCTGCTGGCTGGTCGTCAACACCGCGGCGATCCTCCTGCACGCGACCTCGGCGCCCTTCGTGGCGACCGCCGCGGAGCCCGACGCCGATCTCCGGTCGGCCACCCTCCGGTTCATCGCCCTGTGCGGCGGCGCCGGGGTCATCGGCTGTGTCGTGCTGTTCGTCACCGCGCCCTGGATTCTCGCGATCATGGGACCCCAGTACGCCGACGAGGGCACCGATCTGATCCGTCTGATGGCGCTCACCCTGCCGACCGTGTCGTTCGTGACGATCTACACCGCCCTGGCGCGCGTTCGCCGAAAGCTCCGGCTCGCGGTCGGCGTGCAGGGCGTGTTCGGCGTGATCGTGCTGTGCGGCATCGTCTTCGGCGCCGATCAGTGGGGCATCATCGGCGTCGGCTATGTCTACCTCACGGCCAACGTCGCCGTCGTGATCCTGCTACTCGTACCCGGCCTCCGGCTCATCCGCCGGGCCCTGACCCCCACCACCACTGCTGCCGAGCTCTCGGCGAGGACGACCACACCATGACCATCGACACCACGCGTGGCCTCGTCGCCGCGATACCCGCCACCGAGTCCGGCACCACCCAACCCGAGTTGGGCGGTGGCCTGGCGCATGCGATCACCGCGGCCGCCGACCGCTACGGGGACGCGATCGCACTCCGCCTGCAGGGCACCGAGATCAGCTATCGCGCACTCCTCGACACCGCGAGGGGCGTCGCCGCCACGATCCGGGAGCTGCAACCCGCCGAACGTGGTCCGGTGGTCGTCCAGCTCGGCCTGTCGCCGGACACCGTCGCCGTGGTCCTCGGCGTCTTCCTGACGCGGCGGCCGCTGGTCACGCTCGACACGGCGCTGCCCGCGGACCGGATCGATGCGATCCTCGCCGCGCTGCGGACGCACGGTCGGCCCCCGGGACTTGCCATCGCCGACGCCGATCACCTGAACCGGCTGCGCGACTGCGGAACCCGGATCGGATTGCCGGTCGCGGCGACGTTCGACGTCCTGGTCGGCACCCCGTCGGCACCGGACACCACCGAGCCGGGCGGCACACCGCTGCCATCCGACGCGGCCTTCGAGGTCGCGAACATCCAGTTCACGTCGGGGTCCACCGGCGCTCCCAAGGGCGTACTGCAACCGGGAGCCATGTGGCTGTGCGACTCGATGTTCATGCGGGAGCGTTTCGGGCTCGATCACCGCCTGCGCGTCGCCCTGTGCATGCCGATCAGTTTCGGCGGGGGGCTCAACGCCCTGCTGGGCTCACTGCTGAGCGGGTGCGATGTCCTCGTCGCCGACCCGCGGCAGGGTACGCCGACGGACATGCTCGACATGATCGCGGCGGATGAGATCCACACCGTCTTCCTCACCCCGTCCCTGCTGCGCACCCTGGTCCGCGCGAGTTCGTCCGGCACCGTCCACCCCGCGTGGTCGACGTTGCAGCGGATCATCACCACCGGCGAGCCTCTCACCGGTGAATCCGCCACCGCCACACTCGTACTGGCACCGCAGGCGACGGTCACCAACTGGGCCGGTTCCTCGGAGACCTACGCGATCGGGCACCTCGACGTCCGCGCCGGGGACCCCGCCCGAAGCGGGCCGCTACCCGCCGGAACCCCGGCACTCCACAAGGCGGTGACGATCGACCCGTCCGGGCGGGTGTCGATCTCGTCCCGCTACATCGCTCTCGGTTACCTCGACCCCGCCGGCGACGCAGGCCGGTTCTCCGTCACCGACGACGGGGTACGCACGTTCCACTCCGGCGACAAGGGCCGGTTCGACGGAGACGACCTGATCCTGCTCGGTCGCGCCGACGATGCGGTGAAGATCCGCGGTTACCTCGTCGAACCGGCGGAGGTGAGCGCGGCACTCCTACGGGAGGGCGATCTTTCCGAGGCCGTCGTGATCGCGCGCGAGACATCCGGCGAAACAGTCGAATTGATTGCCTACGTGGTCCCCGAGGGAAGTCGGCGCACGCCGCCGACCGCCGCGCTGCGTGCCCGGCTGCGTGACGCGCTGCCGCCGTGGATGGTCCCGGCGCACATCGTCGAACTGTCCGACCTGCCCCGCAACGCCCGCGGCAAGGTGGATCGCACGGCCCTGCCCGAGCCGCAACGCCACATCGACCCGGTCACAGGCGAACTCGAGACATCCGTCGCCGCGATCTGGACGCGTGAACTCGCACTGGACGTCGTCGGACGGAACGAGAACATCTACGCGCTGGGCGCGGATTCGCTGACGATCCAGCAAATCATGGTGCGCCTGAATTCCTCTCACGGCGTGTCCCTCACCCAGTCCGACATGGCCTCGGCACCGACTGTCGCGGAACTCGCGACGATCCTCGCCGCGCGCACCGTCGGGTCGGGTACGGGATCGCGGACCCGGCGAGACACCCGCCTGGCACCCACGACGATCCCATTGCGCCGGGGAGACGGACGCACCGTCTTCTGTTTCACCGGTGCGGGCGCCTCGGCCCTCACCTTCGTGCCCTTCGCCGACCGAATCGGCGAACTCGACGGAGTCGGACCGGTTTTCGCGTTCGCGCCGCACGGCCTGGACACCCGCGGGATTCCCGACTGGACCGTCAACGCCGCCGTGCGCCGTCACCTTCGGGACCTGCGCCGAATCCAGCCCGAGGGGCCCTACATCCTCGTCGGCCACTCATTGGGGGGATTCATCGCCCTGGAAGCAGCGCGGCGGCTCGAGGCAGACGGACAGCGCGTCGACCTCGTCGTCGTGGTGGACACGTTCGTCCCGCCTCGCATTCTGCATCGCGCCAAGCGTGCCGACCCCTCCCTCACCACTGCACCGGTGTACGAACCGCTCCCCCGCAGAGAATTGTGGCGACGCCGTATTCGAGTCCCGCTCGCCGGTGTGGTCAAGACCTCGCCGACCGCCGACGCGCAGGCCCTCGAGGAACTGGGCGTCCGGGTCGCGCGTCTGCATCGTCCCCGCCCGTATTCGGGCCGCGTACTGGTGGTGCAGGGCAGCGAGAACCGTGACGACCCGTCGGTCTGGCGGCGTCACATCGTGACCGGTGACGTCGACGTCCTCCGGCTCGACTGCAATCATCTGTCCGTCGTGCGTGAACCCCACATCGGCGACATCGTCGACGCCATCGGCGCCACCCTGGGCGGCCGGGAGTCGTGACGCGAACCGGCAGACTCAGCCGTAGGCGACGTCGACGGCGTATCGGGTGAATCCGAGCCGCTCGTAGGTGTGCAGCGCGGCGACGTTGTCACCCTCCACATAGAGGTTGATCTCCGAGACACCGCGACGCGCGAGATGGTGTAGTCCGGCGAGGGTGAGCAGCCGGCCCAGCCCGCGGCCCTGCGCCGCGGGATCGACGCCGACGATGTAGACCTCGCCGAGATCCGCGTCATGTCGCTTGGTCCAGTGGAATCCGAGAAGCTTGTCCGCACCGTCGTCGGCGCGGTCGAAAGCGAGGAACAGTCCCTCCGGATCGAACCAGTCCGCGTCGACCCGTTCGCGGATCTGGTCCGGCGACCAGCCCCCCTGCTCGGGGTGCCAGTCGAAGGCCGCGTTGTTCACGCGCAAGATCTCGGCGTCGTCGGATGGTCCGGCATAGGTTCGCAGTTCGACCGTCGGATCGACGACCAGTTCGGGGAGGTCGTGACCGGCCCCGACCGGGCGTCGCAACTGCAGCAGTTCACGACGCTTCGTCAGACCCATGGACGCGGCGAGCGCCACCGCACCGGGTAGGTCGCCGTGCGCCCACACCCGCACCCCGGACCCCGACTCGGCGGCGGGGACGGCGTTGAATGCCGCGTCGAGCAATGCCCGACCATGTCCCTCCCGCCGACGCGCCGGGTCGATGACCGCCTCGATCATGGCGGGCTCGTCGTCACGACCGGGAACGATGACGGCATATCCCGCCGGCGACCAGACATGAACGACCGGTGATCCCTCGGGGGCGTCGATGGCGCTGACCGCACCCTCCGAGAGCGGTGCGACCCCGTCGGACGCTGTCGCGTCGCGCACCAGACGGTGGGCCAGGTCCGCGACGTCGTCGGGCAGGGCGCCTCGCTGCACCTGCAGGTCATCAGTTCCCGGCGCTGGCACTGAACTCCTCGTCGAAGGGATCGGGACCGTCGAGAGCGTCGTCGTAGTCCGCGTGGCCGGAGGCCACCGGACCGGGACCCGCCGGCTCGTCGTCCGACAGGTCGGGGTCGGCGACCGCGGCCCGCCCGCGCGTCGGCCGCACGGCCTTGTATCCCACGTTGCGGACGGTGCCGATCAGCGATTCGTGCTCGCTACCGAGCTTGGCGCGGAGTCGCCGGACGTGCACGTCGACCGTGCGGGTGCCGCCGAAGAAGTCGTACCCCCACACCTCCTGCAGCAGCTGCGCCCTGGTGAACACCCGACCGGCGTTCTGCGCCAAGTACTTCAGGAGTTCGAACTCCTTGTAGGTGAGGTCGAGCGGACGACCCCGCAGGCGCGCGGTGTAGGTCCCCTCGTCGATGACCAGTTCACCCAGCGTGACCTTGCCCGAGGACTCCTCCGCCGCGACCCCTCGGGTGCGCACCACGAGCAGGCGCAGACGGGCGTCGAGCTCCGCCGGGCCGGTACCCGGCAGCAGGAATTCATCGATGCCCCAGTCCGCGTTGACCGCGACGAGTCCGCCCTCGGTCAGCACCGCGGCGACCGGCACCGACGAACCGGTACTGCCCAGGAGGCGGCACAATCCGCGGGCCGCGGCCAGGTCGGCGCGCGCGTCGACCAGGGCCACATCGGCGTTCCCCGCCTCCATGAGTGACGACACCTCGGTCGGAGCGGTCCGCACCGTATGCGCGAGCAGCGACAACGACGGCAAGACCGACTCCGGATTCGGGTCGGCCGTCAACAACAAGAGATCCACCAAGCACTCCGATCTCGTTCGTCCCCGTCCCGGACCATCCAGATCGCTCACCACGACGTGAACGCCACCCGCACGTGGGCTCGGCGTTTGTTTACGCCGCCTTACCAACGTGTGCGAGATAGGTGACAGAATAGCGCCACCGGGGCGGTTGGCTGTTAACAAGGCGACCTCGACCGCCCGATGACGACGACGGGGAGGGTGATCGGCCGAGTATGCCGCGCATCCGGAAAGTGCTCGTCATCGGTGTGGTCGTCGCCCTGGCCGCGGTGGGTGTCGCGGTCGGCGTCGACGTCGGGGCCGCCGTCCGTGCGGAGTATCAGCTCTCCCGCGCCCTCGCCGAATCCCCCCGCGTGACTTTCGATCCCGAGGTCACGATCGCGGGTTTCCCGTTCAGCTCGCGGAAGTCCGACGGTCGGTTCGCGGGCGCCACGATCGCCGCGCGCGGGGTCGAACTGCCGGGATGCGAGCCCGTACGCGGTGTCTGCCGCGGCGAACTGGGGGCTTCACTCGGCCCGTTCGACGTCGCCGACGGCAGCGGTTTCGCCGCGAGTGATGTTCTCCACACCAGCTCGATTTCGGCCTACACCCGCCTCGACGCCGTCACTCTGGCTCGCTATCTGCGCATCGTCGACCTGACCGTCAGCACCCCGGGCCCGGATGGCAGGGCGGGCGCCGGCGGCCCCCAGGACGGCATCGTCACTCGCGAGAGCGGCGTCGTGTTCACCGGCACGGTCGCGCTCCCACCCCACGACGGCCTCGATCCCGCCGATCCGCCCTCGGCGTCGGCCTACGACGGCCCGAAGGTGCGGGTGAGTGTGTCCGTCGACCTGTCCGTCGTCGACGGCGCGCTGGACATCCGGGCCACCGGCTTCTACACAGGTCCCGAACGCCACGTCGATGCCGACGTCCCGTCCGAACTGCGCACGGCGGTACTCGACCGGTTCAGCATGACGCTCCCCCGCCTGCCGATGGCCTGGGATGTCGAGGCCCAGCGCGCGGAGAGTTTCGGCGGCGACGTCCAACTCGTCGGCGATTCCGGCCCGAGGTCGGTCCGCCCCGACCGCTTCTGACAGCCACCCGAGGACACTCTGAGCAGTTCAGACCGGTTCCTGGTGGCACCGGCGGCAAAGCACCCCGGCCGTTGGGCCCACCATCGGCTCTGTTGTACCCTCGTGGTCATGCAGCAGCGCCGTGAGTACTTGCTCACACGACGCCGGGCGATCGACTTCTGTCGCGTCGCCGACTGTTGTTGTCGCACTCGCCGTTGACGGTGTGACCATCCGTACTGCGTGAGCAGTCGGGCGCCCACATCGTCGATGAGGACGGGGGCGTCTCCACCGAGGTCTGAATCCTCGATTCCGTGCGCCGTCCCCCGCGCTCATCATCTCCGCCGAGAACGCGGGAATCCCTTTCGCGCCTCACTGTTTCCACCATCTCCATCTGATCGACGACCATCACAGATCCACTGGAAAGGACACCGCCATGGCACGTTCCGACGTCCTGGTCAGCACCGAATGGGCTGAGCAGAACCTCAATGCCGACAAGACCGTCTTCGTCGAGGTCGACGAGGACACCTCGGCCTACGACGGCGGCCACATCGCCGGCGCCATCAAGCTCGACTGGAAGACCGACCTGCAGGACGCGGTCCGCCGCGACTTCGTCGACGCCGAGCAGTTCGGCGCGCTGCTCTCCGAGCGTGGAATCGCCAACGACGACATCGTGATCCTCTACGGCGGCAACAACAACTGGTTCGCCGCGTACGCCTACTGGTACTTCAAGCTGTACGGCCACAACGACGTCAAGCTGCTCGACGGCGGCCGCAAGAAGTGGGAACTCGACGGCCGCCCGCTGTCCAGCGACCCGGTCAGCCGCCCGGCCACCGAGTACAAGGCCGCCGAGCCCGACCTCAGCATCCGCGCATTCCGCGACGAGGTCGTCGACGCCATCAACGTCAAGAACCTCGTCGACGTGCGCAGCCCGGATGAGTTCTCGGGCAAGATCCTCGCGCCGGCCCACCTCCCGCAGGAGCAGAGCCAACGTCCCGGCCACATCCCCGGCGCGATCAGCGTGCCGTGGAGCAAGGCAGCCAACGAGGACGGCACGTTCAAGTCCGACGAGGAGCTCGCGGAGCTCTACGGCGAGGCCGGCCTCGACGGCTCGAAGGACACCATCGCCTACTGCCGCATCGGCGAGCGCTCCAGCCACACCTGGTTCGTCCTGAAGGAACTGCTCGGCCACCAGAACGTCAAGAACTACGACGGCAGCTGGACCGAATACGGCTCGCTGATCGGTGTCCCGATCGAACTCGGAGAAGGAAAGTAAGAGATATGTGTGCTGCACCCAAGCAGGGACAGAAGCTGCCCGCGGGCGTCGACGTCGAGAAGGAGACCGTCCTGACCGGACAGGTCACCGACGGCTCGGGTTCGCCCGTCGCCGGCGCCTTCGTGCGTCTGCTCGACTCGACCGGTGAGTTCACCGCCGAGGTCGTGGCATCGCCGACCGGCGACTTCCGTTTCTTCGCCGCCCCCGGCACCTGGACGCTGCGCGCCCTGTCCGCGGTGGGCAACGGCGACGTGTCGATCAGTCCCGAGGGCCCCGGCATCCACGAGAAGGACATCACCGTCTCGAAGTGATGCCACGCACGACCCGACAGCCCGGTCACCGCACTCGCGGTGACCGGGCTGTCTCGTTCCGGCCCCGCGGAACGTCCTGGCCGGGCCGGGGTTAGAATTTCTCTCGTGGTCCTCTTCTTCGAAATCCTGCTGATCCTGGCCGCCGTGCTGATCACCTGGTTCGGTGTCTACACCCTGTACCGCCTGGTGACCGACGAGTCGTGACGTCCCCGTCCGACGGCACGACGGCCGACGGCCCGAGCGACTCGGAACCAGCCGGCGACGGGTCGACCGACGCACTCTCCGAACCCCGCCGGTCCGGTGACGCGGCGATCAGCCAGGCCGAGGCGCGCGCCGTCGAGTCCGGAAGCCGCGAACGCAACGTCCCCACGTGGGACGATCTGCCGCTGCCCGCCGACACCGCCAACCTGCGTCTCGGTGCCGATCTCCACCCCGGCCTGCTCGCCGTCCTGCCGCTGGTCGGCGTATGGCGTGGCGAGGGCGAGGGGCACGATCCCGAGACCGACACCGACTACCACTTCGCCCAGCAGATCGTCGTCTCCCATGACGGTCAGAACTTCCTCTCCTGGGAATCCCGCTCATGGGTGATCGACGAGGACGCCGCTTATCGGCGGCCCGACCTCCGTGAATCCGGGTTCTGGCGGGTCGCCGAGGACGACACGATCGAGCTGCTCCTCGCACACGCCGAGGGCTCGGTCGAACTCTTCTACGGCACCCCGCTGAACCAGACCACCTGGGAACTCGCCACCGACGTCGTCATCAAGGCGGAGTCCGGCCGGCGCACCGGCGGCGCCAAGCGTCTATATGGACTCGTCGCCGACGGCGACCTCGCCTACGTCGAGGAGCGTGTCGACGCCGACGGCGACCTCACGCCGCGACTGTCCGCCAAACTCCGCCGCCACGTCGGCTGAACCACCTCAGCGATCGGCCCGGACGAGGTACGTCACGAGGCCCTTCGTGGCTCGCTTCGCTCGCACCTCAGGGAGCGCGGGTCGGCTCGCTCCCGGCGGCCGCAACACCAACCCCGCTCGCCTCGCCCCCGGCGGCCGCAACACCAACCCCGCTCGCCTCGCTCCCGGCGGCCGCAACACCAACCCCGCTCGCTTCGCTCCCGGCGGCACGGTCCCCTGCTCCCCGAACCGAAAACCTACATAACTGCTGTTCCCTGGTCCGAAAGACGCGACGCCCCCATCGCTCCCTAATCCGAAAGAACCGCATAACCCCTGCTCCCTGGGGTGCGAGGAGCGCAAGCGACGAGCCACGAAGGGCCTGGTGAGACACGTTGCTACACCCTTCGTGGCTCGCTTCGCTCGCACCTCAGGGAGCATGGATTTCGGACACTCACGAGTGTTCTTTCGTGGTCCACGACGGCCGCTAGGCCGGAGCTACTGAGGTGCGAGGAGCGAAAGCGACGAGCCACGAAGGGTCCGCCGATCCGAGAACGCCATGTACAGATTCCGTCTCGGTAGTGCGCTGTACACGGGCGATCCCAGCATGACGACGACCGAGCCGTAGGCGGTCGCCTCCCCTGGGCGCCCCGACCAGCCGGGATGCACCGTCCCCGACGGCGACATGTACGGGCCGCGCCCGCTCGTTCCGCCGACACGGCGACCGACGACCGAGAACACCTCGGCTCGCGCGGAGTGCGGCGACAGTTCGAAAACCACCCGGTCACCCGGCGGACATTCGACGAAGGTGAGGTCCGTGCCGGATCGATGCACCACGCCGACCCAGTCGCGGCCCGAGTTGCGCACGATGAACGACGCGCCGCCCGTCCGGTACTGGTATGAGACGCCGTCCGCAGCGGCGTCGAGGACCTGTCGCCCGGACACCCCACCGTTCCACTCCGCGCTCCACGGGGTGAGGTACCGCTGATCGAGGAATTCGCGCAGGGTCGGGATCGGCATCGTCACCGGCACCACCCGTCCATCTCGCACCCACACCGCACCGAACAGCACCGGGCGGCCATCACCGGTCCGCGGCGCCTGGACGTAGGTGAGCGAATCACTCTCCGGTAGAACAACTTCCGATCCTGCAGGCATGATCTCGACGTGCGAGGCGCCGTCGACTCGGATGATCACGGCGGCCACCTCCTGCGCGCCACGGTTGTGGAGGGTGATGCGGGAATCGTCGACACCATCGACCGCGGAGGAGCCCACGGCATGGAACAGGCCGGCGGCATGCGGGTCGGCGAAGGCGAACCGCGGCGGCACGGCCGCACCGAAGTCCGGATCAGTTGGCCCCCAATACCTTTCGACAGATTCGAGCTCGCGGACATGGTCGGCGACCGCAGTGGTGGTTGACATCATTTCCTCGACTTCCGAGCTATCGGCCTGAGCCGTGGTGATACCCGAGTCCACCCCATACGACGGCAGATCTCGTGCGTAGTGCGCTACGCGAATCACCACCGCGAAGCGCCACCGCCGCCGGCGCCCTACTTGCCCATCTCGCACTACTACAATGTTGACACAATCAACCATATGACCTATCGATGAGACATGACATCGATTATGTCCAACCCGGCGTCGAGGTTCATCTTGCGTTCGGCGGAGACCTGGCGGGACCCTTTCGAGTGCTATCGCGCCCTGCGCGACGAAGCCCCGGTTCATCGGGTGGTCCCCGACGACAACCCGGACAGTGACTACTACGTGCTCAGTCGCTACGAGGATGTCGCCGCGGCGGCGATGAACTCGTCGGACTTCGTCTCCGGTGGCGGGCTGACCGTGACCTACAACGAGCTCGAGGCGATCGGCATGCAGGACAACCCGCCGATGGTGATGCTCGACCCGCCGGTGCACACGCGGTTCCGCAAACTCGTGTCCCGGGGATTCACCCCCACACAGGTCCGCGAAGTGGAGCCGCTGGTCCGAGAGTTCGTGCGAGACCGCTTGTCTCAGATACGTACCGGCGAAGATCTCAACATCGTCGAGCATCTGTTCAAGCCACTGCCATCCATGGTGGTGGCCCACTATCTGGGAGTGCCCGATCAGGACCGCGCACAGTTCGATCGATGGACAGAATCGATCGTGGGGGCCAATCCAGGTGGTGATCTCGCCGCGGCGATGGTCACCGCGGCCGACGCGGTCGGCGAGATGTCGGGCTACTTCGCCGGTCTCATCGAACGGCGAAGGGTCGAGCCCGGCGACGACACCGTCTCACACCTCGTCGCCGCCGGTCTCGCCGACAACCCCGACGACGATCCCAGTGGGTTGCTGTCGATTCTGGCGTTCACGTTCACCATGGTCGCCGGCGGCAATGACACGACAACCGGCATGCTCGGCGGGGCCGCTGAATTGCTGAGTACCCATCCCGACCAGCGCCGCGAACTCGTCGAACAGCCAGACCTCCTCCCCGAGGCCATCGAGGAGTTCCTACGACTCACCTCGCCGGTGCAGGGATTGGCTCGGATGACCAGCACCGACGTCGACGTCGCCGACCATTCGATCCCCCGCGGCCGCAAGGTCCTGCTGCTGTACGCATCAGCAAACCGCGACGAACGCCGGTGGGGCGACCACGCCGCAGACCTCGACATTCACCGGGCACCCCAACAGATCCTGACCTTCAGCAAGGGCGCGCATCACTGCCTGGGCGCGGCCGCGGCCCGCCTGCAGGCGCGTGTTGCCCTCGACGAGCTACTGGCCGCCTTCCCCGAGTTCGAAGTCGACGTCGCCGGAATCGAGTATGCCGAAGGCAATTACGTACGACGACCCACCGTCGTGCCCATGCGGATGAGCCGCTGACGTGGCGCAGGGCTGGATTGATGCCGAACGGGCCGAGGCGGCCGAGGCCCGCTTGCTCGGGGTCGCCGAGGAGTTGTTCGCCCGCCACGGTGTCGACGCCGTGACCATGGCGGACATAGCGACTGCCGCTCGCTGCTCACGCGCGACTCTCTACCGCTACTTCCCGACCCGCAACGAGATCCTCAGTGCCTACATCCGGTCGACAACCGAACGGATCTTCCGTCAGGTCATGGAGAAGACGGCGGCGACAACCGATGCGAATGCTCGAATCACCGAAGCGATAATGCTGACGCTCAACCTGATCCGAGACGACCCCGCCCTCGGGCCGTGGTTTGCCATCGACGCGGGTCTGCCGGCCAAACTCGCGATCTCCCATACCGCGATCACGGCCGCGCTCGAGACCTTTCTCGGTGAGGTCGTGGGCGCTGTACCCGGGGCGGAGCTGAGTGGCACGGCGCGGTGGCTGACGCGCACGATCATCGGGTTGATCGTGATGCCCGAGCCGGCCGATACCGATCAGGCCTCGTACGTGTCCCGGTACATCACACCGATCCTCGCCGGCACCTGAGTCAGGCACTCGCATCGCTCGACACCGGCCTCACCGACCGACTCGAGCAGTGCCAACCGAGCCACGGACATCCGTGGATGCACGCGTCACCGCCTCCGGGCGCAGGTCGAGTCGACGAAGCAGCTGCGCGTTCAGCGCGACGACCACCGTCGAGGCGGACATGAGGATGGCGCCGACACTCATCGGCAGGACGAAACCGATCGGAGCCAGGATGCCGGCGGCCAGTGGCACCGACACGAGGTTGTATCCCGCTGCCCACCAGAGGTTCTGCGCCATCTTCCGGTAGCCCGCGCGGGACAGCTCGATGACCGAGAGAACCGATCGCGGGTCGGAGGAGGCGAGGATGACGCCGGCCGAGCCGATCGCCACGTCGGTACCGGCGCCGATCGCGATCCCGACGTCGGCCTGCGCGAGCGCGGGTGCGTCGTTGACCCCGTCGCCGACCATGGCGACGCGGTGCCCCTCGCGCTGGAGCTCGGCGACGGTGGCAGCCTTGTCCTCGGGCCGGACCCCGGCATACACGCGGTCGATTCCCAGCCGTGCGGCCACGTCGTCGGCCACGGCCTGCGCGTCGCCGGTGATCATCACGACTTGGACTCCGAGCGCATGGAGTTCGTCCACGGTATCGCGCGACTCCGGGCGAACCTCGTCGGCGAGCCGGATCGCTCCCGCAACCCGGCCGTCGACGAGCGCGTGCAGGATGATTGCGCCCTGGTCGCGCCACACCGCCGCGATGGGCAGTTCGTCGACACCGTGCTCGTCGAGCAGATTGGGTCCACCGACCCGCACCTCGTGCCCGTCGACGTTCGCGGTCACCCCCACCGCGGGTGAGGACGAGAAGTTCTGGGCGACGGCCACGTCGATCCCCTCGACCCGGGCGGCGCGCACGATCGCCGACGCGAGGGGGTGTTCACTGGCCGACTCGGCGGCGGCCGCGAGGGTCAGCACCCGCCGCCGGTCGTACCCCGGAGCCGGCTCGACCTCGAGAACGGTCGGCGCTCCCTTGGTCAGGGTGCCGGTCTTGTCGAAGAGCACGGCGTCGACGTTGCGCATCGACTCGAGGGCGAGCCGGTCGGTGATGAGGACCCCGGCGCGCGCCGCCCGCTCGGTTGCGATCGAGACGACGAGTGGGATCGCCAGTCCGAGCGCATGCGGGCAGGCGATGACCAGCACCGTGATCGCGCGGACAACGGCCTCGTCGGGTGATCCGACAGCGGTCCAGACGGTCGCGGTGAGCACGGCTGCACCGAGTGCGAACCAGAACAGCCACCCGGCAGCGGTGTCGGCGAGCCGCTGCGCCCGGGAGGACGAGGCCTGCGCATCGGCGACGAGACGTCCGATACCGGCCAGCGCGGTGTCGTCGCCGGTCGCGGTGACACGGATGCGCAGTCCGGAGTCGGTCGCCACGGTGCCGGCGACCACGACGTCGCCGACTTCTCGCCGAACGGGGGCCGACTCACCGGTGACCATCGACTCGTCCATGTTCGCGGAGCCGTCGATGATGGCGCCGTCGGCGGGCACGGACGCCCCGGGCCGGACGACGACCACGTCGCCGACCACCAGGGAGTCGGGCGACACCGAGACGATGTCCTCCCCGACGACCTTTTCGGCCTCGTTCGGCAGCAGCGCGGCGAGGGAGTCGAGAGCCGACGTCGTCCGGGCGAGTGATCGCATCTCGATCCAGTGCCCCAGCAGCATGATCACCACGAGCAGCGCCAGCTCCCACCAGAAGTTCAGCTGGTGGCCGAACAGGTGCAGCGTCGACCCCCAGGAGGCGACGAAGGCGACGGTGATGGCCAGGGAGATCAGCAGCATCATTCCCGGGCGACGGGTGCGGATCTCGCCGGCCGCGCCGGCGAGGAACGGGCGTCCGCCCCACAGGTAGAGCACCGTGCCGAACAGCGGCGACACCCATCGCACCCATTCCGCGTCGGGCAGCCCGTAACCCAGGATGTCGGCGAACATGTCGTTGAAGGCGACGGTCGGGACCGCGAGGACGAGCATGATCCAGAACAGCCGCCGGAACTGATCGACGTGTCCGCTGTGGTCGTCGTGGCCGCTGTGCCCGGGTGCGGCGTGCGCGCGGGGAGCATGGCCCGCCGCCGGCGGTGATACCGCGCGCACGTGATCGTGATGAGTGTCCATGCGGACCAGAATATACCCCATGGGGGTACCTGCACCAGGGTTACATCTACCCCGTATGGGTATCAGCACCGCGCCCCGAACACGGAACGACCCCCGCATCGCCCTCGAGGGGCCTGCGCCGACCGGACCAGGTCGGGATGCGGGGGCCGGGTGACCACCTGGTATTCGTTTGCGCCGACCGGCGGGAATCCCGCCTCGGTGCGACACGAATGCCACACGGTCAACTGCTAACGGATGGTCACCTCACATGTCCGATGAGAAATCACTATCAGACCACCTCCTTCCTTGTGTACCCGCGAAGGTACGCCCGGTTCCGGCGGGCCGCAACGGATTAAGGCGGTCAGGGGGTTGGTACCGGCGCCCCGGACGTGCCGGGTGACGCGGGCGGCGCCCCGGACGGCGTGGAACTCGGGTCGGGCAGCGGTTTCGCGTCGGGCGGCAGCGACTCGACGACCTCGATCTTCGACCGGAAGGTGTCATCGGTGATGACCTCGATGGCGTTGATGAGCCACCGGTCGCCCTCCCGCTTCATGTCGAACGTGAGGCGCGACGGGTTGATGCTCACGAGTTCCTTGTTGCCGCGGGTCACCGACTGGTTCATGAAGATCAGGACCTGCGAGGCATCCTCGGTGTTGGTCACCACACCCGCGTCCTGGATGGTCACCTCGGACACCACCGACTGCTTGCGCACCTCAGCGGCGAGGTTGTTGTCGGTGATCAGCTTGGTGTACTCGGGTTTGGCCGGCCCGGTGAGCACGCTCATCGACTGGTCGATGTGCTCGGTGACGTTCTCGGCGTTGTAGCCGAACATCGTCGTCGCATACTCGCGCGCCGCCGCCAGCGACGATTCGCGCGCATCCTCCACGGCACGCCCCTGGGTGAAGCGGAACCCGAGAAACGCGGTGATGGCCAGCACGGCGACCAGCACCACACCGAGAGCGACCAGACCGAGGCGCCCCTTCCCCATCGCGAGTCGCGAGCCCGACTTCGGCTTCGGCTCCGGCTTCGACTTCGACTTCGACTTCGGCTTCGACTTCGACGTCATCACGCCACCCACTCGAAGTCGGTCATCTTGAGGTCGCCGTTGATGCGCGTCATGTCCACCCGCCAGCGGAAGACCTTCTCCTGCGAGGGCACCTCGCCGTCGAGAGAGCGCTGATGCCAACCGAAGACCATGATCACCGAGCCCTCGTCGGGTTCGGCCTTGGTGACCGCGGAACTGAGGATGAGCGAACGGGTCTCCAACTTGCCGTCACGCACGAGGGCAGCCACCTGCTGGATGTTGTTCTGGACCTCCTGCTTGACCTTGCCGCTGGTGTCCTCCTGCACCGACGTGAGCGTCTGGTCGACGGTGTCGGGATTCATGCTGGTGAGGTTCACCAGAACCTGGGACGCGAACGAGGAGTACTCGGCGCGGAGGTCGTCGGTCCGGTCCTGACGCGCGATACCGAGAGCGAACACCACCGATGCGACGGCGCATACGACGATGACCACAAGAGCCACCACCACACCCACGATCGCCCGCGGCGAGCGACGACCGGACCCGCGGTAACGGATGCGGCGCTTGCTCTTCGGCGCCCGCGAGTCCGATGACGCCGCAGCCGTACGCGCGCGTCGACGCTCGCGATAGCTGACCGTCTTCTCGACCTCGGACGGGTCGGGCGCGATCGCACCCGCGGTGGCGTCGTCGGCCTCCGGGTGCGGCTTCTCGAGGGACACCGTCGACGTCGCGTCCCGTTCAGCACCGTCGGTGTCTGTCGGCAAGTCTGCCGCTGTGGCCGACTTCGTGGGCTCCTCGGAAGCGGGAGCGGGAGCCGGTCCGGCCGCTTTCGACGGCTTCTTCGCGGCCGGACGTCCACGCCGGATCGGCGCCGATCGCACAGGCCGCTTTGCATTCCGGCGATCGCCCGTACCCGCACGATCCGGGGACGTCGTGCGGGAACCGTCTGGTGTCACGGAGTGACCGTCCCGGTGATCATCGTCTGCCATGTACTGCTCTGTCCCTGCTGATCGCTTCCGGCCCCGGCGTTGTAGGTCTTCCCGTCTGGGCCGATGAAGTCGCCGGAGTCCGGATCGTATGTCGTCGCGTACACCGCAGGCTCCGCGTCGAAGTCCTTCGGTGTGCCCGGTGTCACGCTACCCGAGGACGCCGGCTGCCATTTCAGGCCGAACGGCAGGCCGCTCTGGAACGGGTCGACGGAACCCGGCTTCGGCACGTAGCCGGTCACGCACTCCTCCGGCGTGGGTGCACGGCGGCCGGGGAACTCCGCGCACGGATAGTTGCGGGCACCGCGAACAGCGATGTTGGAGTTCTGCGGCACCCGGCACAGCAGTCCCGGCGGGAGCTCACGCGCGGTCTGTTCCGACGGCCAGCGCCAGTCCTCCTTGGGCAGGAAGCCGATGTTGCAGGGCGGCCGGTCCTGGAAGGCGAGTGAGAAGTTGACGTTCGGTCCGAACCGTGTGGTACCGGTGTTCAACGCCGTGATCAGCGAATTGATCAGGCGCGGGTACAGCACCAGAACCTGTTTCCAGTTCGGCAGGTACACCACCTGGGTCTTGGCGATGGTCCCGAGGTTCGACACGAGCAGCGGATACGAGGCACCGAGGGATTCGAAGAGCTCCTGGCTCTTCGACGCGGTCGCCGGACCCTTGCGCAGGATGTCGCCGATCTCGGGCCGATTCGCTCGCAGCTGATCGGTGAATGCGGTGACGTTCCGTGTCCAGGAGCGGATGTCGTCGGCCGTGCGCGATTGGGTGGCCAGCAACGGTGCGCCCTGCTCGACGAGCTGAATGGTCGTGTCGGTGTTCTTGTTCGCCTCGTCGACGAACAGGACCATCGAATCCAGCAGACGCTGCAACGCCTCGCCGGTGCCGTTGAACGCGACGAACGCCTCGTCCATCAGCGACCGCAAGCGGGTGTCCCCGATCTCGGCGAGGAGGCGATCGGCCTGGTCGAGCATGGCCGAGATCTCCACCGGGACCTTGTCGGTCGACACCGTTGCGCCGTCCTGGAGGAATCCGCCGGACTCGCTCGCGTCGGGGTCCGGCGTGAACTCGACGAACTGCTCACCGATCGCCGAGACGCTGCGCACCGAGGCAATCGCCGAAGCCGGGATCTCCGCGCTGTTCTCGATCGTGAGTACCGCCTCGACGCCGGTGTCGGTCAGCTGCACCGAGTCGACCTTGCCTACATAGACCCCGCGATAGCTGACGTTCGCGTTCTGATACAGCCCGCCGCTGGTGGGCAGGAGCAGCTGCACCTGATAGCTGCCGACGCCGAACATCGACGGGATGCGGATGTAGAACAGTGCCATCACGACCATCGCGACCACGGTCACGATCGCGAAGATCATCAGCTGCATACGGACGAAACGCGTGATCTTCATCAGCGGCCACCTCCCGCGGCCGGGACCGCCGCGGGCGTGGTCGGTGACACCTGCGGGATCATGTTCGCCGGGATGGGTTCGGCCGAGTCGGGCAGGCGCTCACCACCGGGTTGCAGCGGTGCGATGAACGGGTCGAGTCCGCGGGCGGCGGCACCGGCGGGACGGCCGAAGACGCCCTCGGGTCCGGTGACGCCGAGACTGGCGAACATCGTCTTGTTCAGGCGCTCGAGAGTCAGGTCGAGCACGAGATCGGAGTTCACGTAGTCGCCCTTCACGATTCGACGGATCGTGGGCTCGTAGAACGGGAACGTCAGCAGGATGTTGAGGGACTGGGTCATCGCCGGTCCGGCCGCCTGGAGCTGATCGAGTGCCGGTTCGACGCCTTCGACGATCGTCACGATGTTCTCGGAGTTGGCGTCGAGGATGTCGTTCGCGGTCTTCGACAATGTCGCGACCGAACCGAGCGTGTCGAGGAACTGCTGACGCTGGTCGACGAGCAGCTGCAGGATCTGCGGGCTGTCGGCGAGCGCACGCTCGATGGTGCCGGCCTGCTCGTTCATGGTGCGAGACAACCGGTCCAGTCCCTCGGTCGCCCGAATGATATTGCCCTTCTGCGCATTCAGGTCGGCAACAAGTGTGTTCAGCCGAGGGATGAGTTTCTTGATCTGATCCTCGCGCCCACCGAAGACCTGGCTCATCTCGTGCACGATGTCGCCGATCTGCGACAACCCACCACCGTTGAGCACGACCGACAGCGAACTCAGCACCTGCTCGGTGCTGGGATAGGTACATGCCGACACCTGCTGTGCCGCATTGATGTCGGGCACCGCCGGCACTGCGGGATCGGTCACGATGTTGGACTGCTCGGGACACTTGGTGAGCGGGATCTCGTCACCTGGTGCAAGCCGGCCACCCTCGGGTTCGGCGGGTTGCACGATCTCGAGGTGGGTCGAGCCCAGCACGCTGGTCAGCCCGACCATGACATGCGACCCGCGGGGCACGATGACGCCGTCGTTGAGCCGGATCGTCACCAGCGCGTTCCAGTCCTCGACCTCGATGTCGCCGATGCTCCCGACCGTCGCGTCGTCGATGAGCACCGGTGCGTTGTTGACCAGACCGACCGCCGACGGGATCAGGGCGGTGATCTCGTACGAGCCGCCGCCGGTGCCCTCGGCGCCGGGGACGGGCAGTGAATTGGGCCCGTCGAAGGAGCATCCGGCGAGGACGAGGGCGAGCGTTGCCGCTCCCGCGACCAACCCACCGCGCATGCGTGCCGATCTCATCGGCCACCTCCGAACGGCACGAGCAGATCGCCGAGCGGGCTGCCGCGGTTGTCGCGCCGGGTCTCGTTGTCCAGGCGGGTCACGCCGGCGCCGGCACGCGCCTCGACGCTCGAGTTCTGATACTCGAGTTGGTTCGGCGTCGCATTCCGGCCCTGCACCGGATTCGTCAGGAACGGCGGATAGTTCATCGAGATCGACGACAGGACAGGAGCGAGGATCTCCACGCACTTGTCGACGTCTGCCATCGTGGTTCCGGGCCGTTTGGTCGATTCCATCGAACCGCAGAGCAGGGTGATCAGGTTGGTGCCGTTACCCAGACCGAACACGCCGGACAGCGAACCCGACAGCGGGTTGTAGATGTTGTAGAAGTTCGCGAGTTGGTTGGGCGCCGAGTGCAGGACGCCCCGGACCTGTTCGTCCTTGTCCGCAACGATCTTCGTGGCCGCGGCCAGCCGTTCCACCGACGACGACAGCGCCGTCTTGTTGGTGTCGATGAAGGTCTGGACATCGGTCATCGCCGCATTCAGACCCTTGAGCGCCTCGTCGAGTTCGGTCGTGTTGTCCGCGAGAACCGAACTGACCGAGGCCATCCGGCCGTTGAACTGGACGAGTTGTTCATGGCTGCCCGACAGTGCCTCGGTGAGCTTCTGCAGGCTCTGGATCGTGGCGAACAGGTCGCCGCTGCCGGATGCGAGGGTGCCGATCACGTCGGACACCTCGCGGATCGACGCATTGATCGCCTCCCCGTTGCCCTCGAGATTCTCGTCGAAGACGTTGACGGCCTTGGCCGCCGAGCCCGGATCGGCTCCCTCTGGGCCGATTGCCTCGGTGAGACGGGTGAGTTGGGCCTTGATGTCGTCCCACTCCATCGGCACCGCCGTGCGATCCATCGGGATGTCGGCGCCGTCGGACATCTGGGGCCCACCGGAGTAGACCGGCGTCAGCTGCACGAACCTGCCCGAGACCAGGCTCTGCGCGACGATGACCGCCTTCGCGTCCTGCGGGACGTCGACGCCTTTGTCCACGCGCAGTTCGACTTTCACGTCGTTTTCCCGCGGGGTGATGGCCGAGACACTGCCGACGTTGACGCCGAGCACACGGACCGGGTCGCCCTTGTAGAGGCTGGCGACGCCGGCGAAGTAGGCGGTGTAGGTGTTCGTCGTGGACTTCGTGAACACCTTCCAGCCCACGAGGATCAGGGCGATCGCGAGAACCACGGCGAGCACTCCGAAGAGCACCTTGCGTCCGATGGTCATGCTTCCGACGGTCATGTCACCTCCCCCTCGTGGTCGGCGCGGGCGTGGGATAGGTCGGGGTGGGCAGGGGTCCGCGCGGCGGATCGCTTCCCACCGGAGGTCCCTGGCTCCACGGCTGGGGGAGCAACGGGAAGCTCGAGTACTGGAGCGACTGCCACAGCTGCGGGTACCGGCCACGCAGGGCGTTGAGGAAGATCGCGGTGTAGTCGCCGAAGGTGTTGAGCCCCACGAGAGAGTCGAAGTTCGGACCCGACGCCACAGCCTCGCCCAAGGTGTTCGCGAACGGCCCGAGACGGTCGATCGTCTCCTTGAGCTCCTTCTCCTTGTCGGTCAGGATCGTCGCGACGCGGTCGAACTTCTCCAGGACGGGCGTGAGCTGTGCGTTGTTCTCGGCGATGAAGCCGCGCAACTGGGTGGTGACGTCACCGATGCCCTTGATGAGCTGATTGAGCGCATACCGGCGCATCTGGATTTCGCCGACGAGGGCGTTGGCGTCGATCAGGAGCCGGTTGATCTGCTCGTTGCGGTCGCCGACGATCTTGCTCACCTGGTTGGCCTTGGCCAGCAGAGCCCGCAGTTCGTTGTCGCGATCGGCGACCGCCTTGGACAGCCGTGCGACACCGTTGACCGCGCCCTGGACCTGATCCGGGGTCTCGGAGAACGTGATCGTCAGGGTGTTCAAGGCCTTGTTGAGCTGGTCGGTGTCGGTGTCGGCGACGGTGTCGGTGGCACCTTCGAGGGCATCCTGCAGCGAATACGGCGAGATCGTGTTGCCGACCGGGATCGAACCACCGGGCTTGATCCGCTCACCACCGTGCGGGATGACCGTGAGATTGCGTCGGCCCAGCACGGTCTCGGTTCGGATCGCGGCCTGGGAATCGGCCCCCATCTCGACGGTGTCGTCCATGCGGAAGCCGACCTTGACCTTGGTCCCGGCGTCGGTGCCGGCCAGTTCGATCGACTCCACGGTGCCCACCTGGACGCCGGACACGGACACGATGTCGCCCTTGGTGAGTCCGCCCGCATCGTCGAAGTAGGCGGTGTAGGTGCTGATGGGCGAGAGGTAGGGCAGCTTGTCCATCTGCATCGCGGTGATGACCACCAGACCGACCACGACGATGCCGATGACGCCGACCTGGGCGCGACTCCGCTGTCCGCGCTTCTCCTCGCGGGCGACATCGGCCTCGTCGGATACGGGTCTGCGGCTGGAGAACAGGCCGCCGAACGGAAGACTCATGAGCCGTCACACCTTCCGCCCGCAGTCGTGGAATTCCCCATGACGTTGTTGGACGTGTACAGGATGGTCTGACCGCCGGGCGCCGGGAGCATCAGCCGGATGCGGCAGAAGTAGATCTGGAGCCAGGCGCCGTAGGAGCCGAGGTTCGACAGGATCTTGTAGTCCTCGGGTAGTCGCGAGATCAGATTTCGGATGAACGGTTCTGCGGCCAAGAGTTCCTCCGAGACGCGCCCGGTGTTGGTCACCATCGACTGCAGGGTCGGCCGGGTGGTTCCCAGCAGGTCGGCGAGACCGTTGGTGACGCGGGAGGTCTGCGTCAGCGCGTTGCCGATGGTGCCCTTCTGCTCGGCGAGACCGGTCACCAGCTGCTGCAGCAGGTCCACGCTGGTGTCGAGACCCTCCCGGTCGCCGTCGAGCGTGGCGAGGGTCGTGTTCAGGTTGTCGATGACGTCGCCGATCAACTGGTCCCGGTCGGCGAGCGAGTCGGTGAACGACGCGGTGTTGCTCAGCAGGGTGTTCAACGCGCCGCCCTGTCCTTGGAACACGGCGATTAGCGAACTGGTCAGCGCATTGGCGTCGTCGGCGTTCAGTGTCCGGAACAGCGGCTTGAAGCCACCGACGAGCTTGTCGAGGTCGAGAGCTGGTTCGGTCTGGCCGACCGGGATCTCGGCGCCGTCGGCCAGGAAGGTCGACGTGTTGCCGCTCCCCTGCTGCAGCTCGAGATACCGGTCGCCGGTGAGGTTCTCGTACCGGATCAGCGCGCGGACCGACTCGGGCAGCGGATACTGCTGGTCGACACTGAAGGTGATGACCGCCTCGTTGGCGCGGTTCAGTTCGACACCGCCGACCGAACCCACCTCCACACCGGCGATCTTCACCTTGCTGCCCGAGCTGATCGCCGAGGCGCTCGTGAAGACGGCGCTGTACTCGTTCGAGGCTCCGGAGCGGTAACGACTGAAGACGACGACGAGTGCGACGAACACCAGGACCATCACCACGGTGAAGGCGCCCAGCTTGATCAGGGTCGCGCGGAAGGCGCGGGCGCGGTTATCCACGGGGCGGCTCCCCGAACAGGATCTGGAAAAGCTTCTGCGAGTTCACTTTCGCCTTGGTCCTGGGCTCGTAGGGCTGCGGCGCGTTGTCGCCGACGTAGAAGGGGGCCGGCACCTTGGTGGCGGGATTGCTCAGTCCCCCTTGGCAGGTGGGCGGGCCTTCCACGCCCACTCTGGGCAGGTCGTAGGGGTATGCGTAGGGATCCTTGCCGGGAAGCAGGCCGGCGTCGAGCATCAGCATGCCGTTGCGCTCGCCGAGGAACGGCGCCGCGACCTCGGCGGCGACCGCACCGGCGGTGAGGAAGCACTTGATGCCGGGCGCGTTGTAACCGAGTAGTGCGGCGATGGGATCGAGATCCGAGAGCGCACCGATGAGCGTCTTTTTCGACGGCGCGATGACCCCGTCGATGGTGTTCGCCATCCCGGTGGCGTTGATGAGCAACGCATCGAGGTTGGACGTGTTGTCCACCAACGTGTTCCCGACGACGGTGAAGTTGTCGACGGTGCGCAGCAGATCAGGCATCGAGTCCGCATACACGTTGGTGACGGTCGCACCTTCCCGGAACAGCCGATTGAGGGCAGGTAGATGTGGATTGGTCTTGCCGAGCAACCCGGTCAGCTGCTCCAGCGCGACGCCGATCTCCTCGCCCTGACCCTGCAGCGCCGTGTTGATCGCGCCGAGTGTGGCGTTGAGCTTCTCCGGCTGCAGTTGGGCGAGTACCGAAACCAGTTGCTGGTACACGGTGTTCAGTTCGACGACCACCCGGTCGGCCGGGATCTCGGCACCCGCGGTCAGCGTGCCCTCCGGCTCTCCCGGCACCACGAAGTTCACGGCCTTGGCGCCGAAGATGGTGTTCGACTTGATGTCGGCGATCACGTTGCCCGGAATCCTGGCCAGGTCACCGTCGGCGATGTCGAGGGTGAGGATGGCATCACCGCCGCGCTCGGCGATCTCGGCGACGCGACCCACCTCGACGCCGCGGAGCTTGACCTTGGCGTCGGGGTTCATCACCAGTCCGGCGCGGGGCGCCACGAGTGTTACCTGCTGGGTCTCCTTGAAGGCGCCGAGGAACGACGCGCTCGCCCCGATGATCAGGGCCAGCAGCACGGCAACCATGACCACGGCCGCCGTTCGGCGGGTGGCCCGTGAACGCTCTTGTCTCTTGCTCATGACTCAGCCCGCCAGGTTGAACTTGCCATCGGCGCCATAGATGGCGAGGGAGGTCAGGAGTGTGATCACGACCACAACAACGAGCGATGCGCGGACCGCGTTCCCGACGGCGACGCCGACGCCGACCGGCCCGCCGGAGGCGTTGTAGCCGTAGTAGGTGTGGATCAGCATGACGGCGACCGCCATGCAGATCGCCTGCACGAACGACCACAGGATGTCCGACGGTATGAGGAAGGTGTCGAAATAGTGGTCGTAGACACCGGGCGACTGGCCGTACAGGAACACTGTCGCCGACCGGCTCGCGAGGAACGATGCCAGCGACGCCAGCGCGTAGAGCGGGATGATCGCGATCAGGCCGGCGATGATGCGCGTGGACACCAGGTACGGAATCGACGAGATCGCCATCGTCTCCAGAGCGTCGATCTCCTCCGAGACCCGCATGGCACCGAGCTGCGCGGTGGCACCCGCACCGATGGTCGCGGCGAGCGCGATTCCGGAGATGACCGGGACGGCGATGCGCACGTTGATGAACGCCGAGAAGAAGCCCGTGAGCGCCTCGACGCCGATGTTGGCCAGCGAACTGTAGCCCTGGACCGCGATCGTGCCGCCGGTGAACAGCGTCAAGAACCCCACGACCACGACGGTGCCGCCGATCATCGCCAACGCGCCGGTGCCCATGGAGATCTCGGCGATGAGCCGCAATGTCTCCTTCTTGTAGTGCGTGATCGCACGTGGGATCGACACGACGCTGTCCCAGTAGAACAGCGCCTGATCGCCGATCTGATCCCAGTCCTCGCCCGCCCGCTTGGCCGCGACGCGCGCGGTCCGGAACCGAGTGGTGAACGGAAGTACCATCCCTCAGCCCGCCGTTGCCTTGAGACCGACCGCGGTGACGACGACATTGACGACGAACAGCGCCATGAACGAGTACACGACGGTCTCGTTGACGGCATCGCCGACGCCCTTCGCGCCACCCTTGACGTTGAGTCCCTGATAGCAGCCCACCATCCCGGCGAACAGGCCGAACAGAGCCGCCTTGACCATCGAGATCATCAGCTCGCCGAACCCGGTGAGCAGTGTCAGGTTGGCCACGAAGGCACCGGGATTCACGTCCTGGAGATAGACGGAGAAGATGAAACCGCCGCCGATGCCGATCGTGCAGACGAGGCTGTTGAGCAGCAGCGCCACCCCGGTGGAGGCCACGATGCGTGGCACCACCAGACGGTGGATCGGGTTGATGCCGAGCACCTTCATCGCGTCGATCTCTTCGCGGATGGTCCGGGCACCGAGGTCGGCGCAGATCGCGGTGGCGCCCGCACCGGCGACGATCAGCACGGTGACGATCGGACCGATCTGGGTGATGGTGCCGAGCGCGGCACCCGCACCCGACAGGTCCTGCGCACCGATCTCGCGCAAGAGGATGTTCAGGGTGAAGCTGACGAGCACCGTGAACGGGATGGCGACGAGGAGCGTCGGCACCATCGACACGCGGGCGATCGCCCAGGACTGCTCGACGGTCTCCCTCCATTGGAACGGGCGGTGGAACAGCTCGCGCGCCGACTCGACCCCGAGCGCAACGAAATCCCCGATCCCGCCCAAGGGTGTGGCCAGTCTGCTCAGCACCTCCGGCCCCCCTTCACCCTCGCACCATCGCGAAACCTATCACGCACAATCCAGACGAATTGGTCAGTTGACCAGAGCGCTTGCCGAGAAAGTGCGTCCCGGATCGCGGTCGGCGAAGTGACCCGTCAGGGTCTTCGCGAGGTCCTCCGCGGACCATGCGTCGCCGTCGGCGACGAAGACCTCGTCGACCGTGGGCGCGGCCATCAGGGTGACCTTGGGGCCGTAGACGACGAACACCTGACCGGTGACGGCGTCGGACTCGGGGCCGGCGAGGTAGGACACCAGCCGCACGACGTGCTCGGGGTCGAGGGGATCCACACCGTCGGTGGGCGCCTCGCCGAACACGGACGCCGTCATCGCCGTCCGGGCTCGCGGGCAGATCGCGTTGGCCCGCACGCCATATCGCTTGAGGGCGCGCGACGCCGAGAGCGTCAATGCGGTGATACCAGCCTTCGCCGCGCCGTAGTTGGCCTGCCCCTCGGGACCGAGCAGCCCGGCCTCCGACGCGGTGTTGATGATTCGGCCGTACACCGGGCCACCCGCCTCCTTCGAGGCTGCGCGCCAATGCGATGCGGCATTGCGGGTGAGCAGGAAGTGACCGCGCAGATGGACGCGGATCACCAGATCCCACTCGTCGTCGGTCATGTTGAACAGCATCTTGTCGCGCACCACGCCCGCGTTGTTCAAGACGATGTCGAGCGAGCCGAGCTGCTCGGTCGCCGTCGTCATGATGGCGGTGGCGGTGGCCGAGTCGCCGATGTCACCGGGCACGGCGACCGCGCGGCCACCGGCGGCCGTGATCGTGTCGATCACGTCGCTCTGTTCGAGTGCCGCGGGGAGATCGTTCACGACGACCGCGGCCCCCTCCGCAGCCAAACCGATGGCCTCCGCACGACCGAGACCTGCACCTGCACCGGTGACGACCGCGACACGACCGTCCAACGAATAACCCACCCGACATCCTCCTGAACTAAAACTAGAACTTGTTCTAGCATGATTCACCATCGGATGGAACCGAACGGCACTTTCGGCGAACTCAGTCCTCCACGACCATCAGGGCCGACTTGGGGCAGTTGGCCGCGACCTGGCGCAGTTCCTCGACGCGGTCGGCCGGAATCTCCTCCTGGAGAATGACCAGGTAGTCGTCACCATCCAGGTCGAAGAAGTCCGGTGCCATCCCCACACAGATGGCGTTGGACTCGCAGAGATCGAAATCTGCCTTGATACGCATCGGAACCGTCTCCTCGTCGATGGGTCACCTGTTGACTGGGCTGTGAGAACAGGTTAGAACGTGTTTCAGAAGTGCACGAGCACTTCGCCTGTCAACTTGACCATAAGCCGGGACCGGACGCTAGCCGATCCACCCCTTGGAGTGTCGATGCGCATCGCCTATAACGATCAACAAGCCGAGCTCCGCAGGGAACTCCGCGATTACTTCTCCGGACTCATGACCGACGAGCGTCGTGCCGCGCTCACCGGCGGCGACGGCGAACTCGGCGAGGGCGACGCCTACCGCGACGTCGTCGCCCAGATGGGTGCCGACGGCTGGCTCGCCCTGGGCTGGCCCACCGAGTTCGGCGGTCAGAACCGGTCGATGATGGATCAGCTGATCTTCACCGACGAGGCCGCGATCGCGGGCGCACCCGTCCCGTTCCTCACCATCAACTCCGTGGCGCCGACGATCATGAACTACGGATCCGACGAGCAGAAGGCGTACTTCCTGCCTCGGATCGCCGCCGGCAAGCTGCACTTCTCGATCGGGTACTCCGAGCCGGGAGCAGGCACCGACCTCGCCGCGCTTCGGACCACCGCGGTCCGCGACGGCGACGACTACGTCATCAACGGCCAGAAGATGTGGACCAGCCTGGTCGCGTACGCCGACTACATCTGGCTCGCCTGCCGCACCGATCCGTCGACGCTGGAGCCCGGCGGCAAGAAGCACAAGGGCATCTCCATGCTCATCGTGCCCACCGACGCCGAGGGCTTCAGTTACACACCGGTGCACACCATGTCGGGAGTCGACACCAGCGCGACCTACTACCAGGACGTCCGGGTGCCCACGTCGTCGATCGTCGGCGAAGAGGGCGGCGGGTGGCCGCTGGTCACCAATCAGCTCAACCACGAGCGCGTCGCGCTGTGCAGCGCGGCACCGATCCAGACCGCGTTGCGCGAAACTGTCGCGTGGGCCCAGCAGACCAAGACCGGCGACGGCCACCGGGTGATCGACGCGCAGTGGGTGCAACAGAACCTCGCCCGGGTGCATGCCAAGGTCGAGTTCCTCAAACTGATCAACTGGAAGATCGCCTCGGTCGCGAGCTCCGGCGGATCGCCGAGCCCGGCCGATGCCTCGGCGACGAAGGTCTACGGCACCGAGTTCGCCACCGAGGCCTACCGCCTGCTGATGGAGGTCGTCGGTCCCGCCGCGACGCTGCGTACCGGCAGCACGGGTGCACACCTCAACGGGCGCCTCGAGCGTTACCAGCGCACGTCGCTGATCCTCACCTTCGGAGGCGGCACCAACGAGATCCAGCGCGACATCATCGCGATGCTCGCCCTCGGCCTGCCGCACCAGCGTCGCTGATCCTCACTGAAAAGGATTCCCACCAATGGATTTCTCGCTTCCCGAATCCGGCGCCGACGTCCGCGGACTTGCCCGCGACATCGCCACGTCGATCAGCACCCCCGAGCGGGTCGCCGAACTGGAGGCCGCACGGGCCGCGCTCGACGCGGACCTGTGGCGCGAGCTCGGCGGTGCCGGACTCCTGGGCCTCGAGCTGTCGTCCGAGGTCGCCGGGGACGCCGGCGGCGACCTGGGTGTCGTCGAGAATGCGCTCGTGGCCACCGAACTCGGCCGGGTCCTGGCCCGCGTACCGTTCGGACCCCACGCGATCGCCGCCCTGCCGGTGATCGCCACTCAGGGTTCGACCCCGCTACGTGAACGGATCCTCGCACCGGGTGCCACGGGCGAATCCGTGCTGACCGTCGCCATCGAGGAGGATCTCCTCACCGACTTCGGCTCGCCGGCAACCACTTTCTCCGCCGAAGGTGCGCTGACCGGCGTCAAGGTCGACGTTCCCTACGCCGAGGCCGCAGACATGTTCGTGGTCACCGCCACCGGACCCGACGGTGTCGTCGTCCTGGTAGTGGCCGCCGACGCCCCGGGCGTCGTCGTCACCCCCACTCTCTCCACCGGGCTGATCCCCTCGGCGCAGGTCGAGTTCGACGGCACGCCGGTCTCCGCCGACGCCGTTCTGAACGGCGGCGCCGACACGGCCGCGACCCTCGTCGCGCGTGCGACCCTGGCGTGCTGCGCCGACCAGACCGGAATCGTCGAACGTGGGCTCGAGCTCACCGCTGAGTACGCACGCGAGCGTGAGCAGTTCGGGCGGGCGATCGGATCGTTCCAGGCGGTCGCCCAACGTCTCGCCGACGGGTACATCGACGCGCAGGGGCTTGCCCTCACGACGACGCAGGCGGCCTGGCTGCTCGACCACTCGAGCGGCCGGACCCCCGAGCTGCAGAACGCGGTTGCCACCGCCAAGTTCTGGGCAGCCGAGGCCGGCCACCGCGTGGCACACACGGCCGTGCACGTGCACGGTGGCGTCGGCCTCGACACCAGCCACCCGGTGCATCGGTACTTCCTGCGCGCCAAGCACAATGAGTTCGCGCTCGGCTCGGCCACCGCCTCGGTGCGGGCCATCGGAGCCGAACTGGCTGCCGCGCCGGCGTGAACCACTCGGTCGCGCCGACGCGCGCCTCGACGGTCGCCGACCTGCTCGCACCCCTGGCCGGGGTCGGTGAGCGTGGTGTCTGGTTCGCGGGCGAGTTTCGTTCGTGGGCAGATCATCTCGACGACGCGGCCGTGCGGGCCGGGGTGCTTCGGGAACGATTGACGGAGGACCTTCCACGCCACGTCGGCGTCCTGCTCACCAACACACCGGAGTTCAGCGCGCTGTTCGCGGCGGCGGCGCGCCACGGATTCGTACTGGTCGGTCTCAACACCACCCGACGGGGTGCCGCCCTCGTCGCCGACATCGCCCGCGCCGAATGCCAGATCGTGCTGTGCGGCGACGACACCCGACACCTTCTGGACGGCCTCGACCTCGGCGGAACCCTTGTCGTCGACGTCGATTCGCCCCAGTGGACGGCTGCGGTGGACGCGAGTTCGGCGGCGCCGCTCGTCGAACCGGCGCCGGACGATCTCATGATGCTGATCTTCACCTCGGGGACGACCGGTGATCCGAAGGCCGTGCGATGTACGCATCGGACCTTCGCGACCAGCGGCCCGATGCTCGCCGAACGATTCGGCATCGGCCCGGACGACGTCGCCTATCTGTCGATGCCGATGTTCCATTCCAACGCGATGATCGCCGGGTGGTGCGTCGCGGTGGCCGGCGGCGCGTCGATCGCGTTGCGGCGCAGCTTCTCCGCACGCGGGTTCGTCGACGATGTCCACCGCTATGGCGTGACCTATGCCAACTACGTCGGCAAACCGATGCACTACATCCTCGCGACCGAGCCGAATCCCGACGACGCCGCAGGTCCCCTGCGGATCATGTACGGCAACGAGGCCTCGGCCGGCGACCGACGCCGATTCGCCGAGCGCTTCGGCTGCCGCGTCGTCGACGGTTTCGGTTCCACCGAGGGCGGGGTGGCCATCACCCGGACCCCCGACACCCCCGACGACGCTCTAGGGCCGCTGCGTGAGCCGACCGCTGTCGTCGACGTCGAGACCGGCGAGACCGTTCCGGTCGGAGAGGTCGGCGAGATCGTGAACCTCTCGGGGCCGGGCCTTTTCGCCGGTTATCACAACGACCCTGACGCCACCGCCGAGCGGATGCGCGACGGGATCTACCACACGGGCGATCTCGCCTGGGTGGACAACGACGGCTACCTGCACTTCGCCGGCCGCCTCGGAGACTGGTTGCGCGTCGACGGCGAGAACATCGGTACCGGGCCCATCGAGCGGGTCATGCTGCGCCACCCCGCGATCCGCCAGGTCGCAGTCCACGGCGTGCCGGTGGAGATCGGCGACGAGATCGAGGCGGTCCTCGTGGCCGACGACATCGCGGCAGGCGACTTCGCCGAGTTCCTCTCCGCCCAGGACGATCTCGGGCCGAAGCAGTGGCCGCACCGCGTGCGGATCGTCGACGAACTCCCCGAGACGGCGACCTTCAAGACCGTCAAGCGACTGCTGGCTTCTGACACGACCCCGCCCACGTGGGTTCGCGACGGTCGGAGCTACCGGTCGACGACGTCAGACCCCGCCGCGCCCTGAGGTGCGAGGAGCGAAAGCGACAGCGCCCCCTGCTCCCAAATCCGAAAGAAGCGACCCGCCTCTGCTCCCTGAGGTGCGAGGAGCCAAAGCGACGAGCCTCGAAGGGCCTGGTGAGACACGTTGCGTACCCCTTCGTGGCTCGCTTCGCTCGCACCTCAGGGAGCATGAAATTCCGGACGCTCGCGAGTGTTCTTCGGAGTCCACAACGGCTACTGAGGTGCGAGGAGCGAAAGCGACAGTGCCCCCCCTGCCCCCTGAGGTGCGAGGAGCGAAAGCGACGAGCCTCGAAGGGTCTCCCCGGAGAATCCGTATGACGTTGTGCCCGGTTTCCGGACACAACGTCATACCGATCTTCCGATGTTGCCAATCTCACCGCCTTCTGGCTGGCGGCGGGCCCACCGCGCCGTCGAGTAAACCCACCACCGTTCGACACGTCCGCCCACCCGGTGACGGTGTATGTCTCCATTGATCGCGAATTCGCGCTCCGAGTGAGTGACACTGGCACCAGCACCCACGACGAGGGGATCTGATTCCATGACCGGTCGACACCTGCCCCGCACACTCGGAGCCGCACTTGTATGCGTAACCGCGGCAATGATCTTCCCCGCAGTAGCGAACGCCGCCCCCCGCGATGTCACCATCGCCCAATCGGCGTCGGGCAACGCGGTCACCGTGACCATCACGAACAGGTCCGCGGCGGTGATCGGATGCAAGCTGTTCGGGCTGCCGGCCGGGTCCGCGGCCGACAGCGAGTCCCGACCACCCTTCGGGTACGTCAACCCGGTTGACCCGCGCTCTCTGATCGCGCCCGGCGGGACCCGAACCGTGGCGCTGGAGGTGTTCGATGACGGCCCGACCGGGTCCACCGCCCTTCCCGACGGCGCCTACGACCTGTACTGGGGATGCACCACCGTGCCGGGGGTCGACGGCGTCGAACAGTGGGGCACCCTGGGCCCCACCGGAAAGCCGTCGACCGCACAAACCACGCGGCTGGTGCTTCCCGCCGAGGTGGGCACCCTGATCGCGCCGACCCCCATGCCGCCGGGACCCTGCCACGACGCGAGTTGCCTGCCACCCGATGTCGCCGACATCGTCGACGACCTGTGGGGCGAATACACCTCGCCGTAGCGACCTACGCGTCGAGCAGCCCGCGGCAGCAGATGAGGTCCGGCCGCGGCCGGAGACGCACGTCCGTCGAGGTCACTTGCCCGGTCTCCAGGTGGCTTCGACACGGCTCCTCGACCTCGACGCGCTCCTGCGTCGCTTGCTCGGCCCGGCGGCTGCGCTCGGTGCCGGCTCAACCAGCAGGGAGTGGTCACCCCCGCCCGAGTCCGAGCCGCCACTCAACCAGCAAGGGGGCCGCCTCCGCGTGGCGACGGTCGCGCAAGCCTGCCGGTTCCGCTGACGCGTCCAACGGTGACCAACTCCCCCAGCCGGCTCGCCCTGTGGTCGGTTTCACGTGGCACATCCGGTGGACTTCGGGTGCTCTGGAAGTAGGGAAACCGAACCGCCAATGCCGCCGGGACAGACTCCCCGTTCGAAGGCCGATCACGACCGCAGCCCTACCGACAGGACTGGATCCGACCCGATGACCATTGTCGAACGCACCGCAACCTCTGCCGAATCTCGCAGGGATTCAACCCGAAAGGAGTTGCTGGGCCCCTTCTACGACGGGCGGGAGATGGTTCTCGCAGCCGTCCTCGCCGCGTTGGCCGGCGCCACCGGCGCAGCGGCGTGGCTGTACTCCTCCGGGTGGTACGTGACATTCATGACGGGCAACAGCGAACGCTTGGTGCTCGAGCACGTCAAGGGGGCGCATCGGCTCGGTTTCACAGCTCTGCTCACCGTGGTGGTATTCGTCTTCGGCGTGTTCGTGGCCACCCTGGCCAGGATGTACGTGTGGCGCAAGGCCCGGCACGGGGCGACGATGCTGACCGCGGGCTCGACGATCGCGGCGTGGCTGATCGACATCGGCCTGGAGAACGGCAATCGCGAATTCGGCGCCGGCCCGGTCCTCTGCCTGGCGTTCGGTCTCGGCGCACTCAACACCTCGATCAGCCGCAAAGGCGAGGTCGTCATGCCCTTGTCCTATGTGACCGGCACTTTGGTGAAGATCGGCCAGGGCGCCGGGTTGCACGTGGCCGGCGCCAAGCGATGGGGATGGGTCGCTCACCTGAGCACCTATGCGGGATTCCTCGCCGGTGCGGGATTAGGCGGCCTGCTGTTCAACGCCTTCGACGAACGGAACTCGCTGCTGACTTTGGCCGTGGTCGCGGTGGTCGTCGCGACGATCACCTGGCGCCTGGATCATCCGAAGTTCTTGCGTGCCGACGTCCGCTGACATGACGTTCCCGCGCCGCCGACCTGCCGCGTCCGTTCGCGAGTGCCCCGGAGTCCTCAACCGCCCAGCGTCTTGTTCATCCGGCCGACGGCCTCGTCGTACTCGCTGACGAGGTCGGCGATGAGGTCGGCAACCGGCGTGATCGCGTTGCAGCGTCCGACGATCTGACCGGCCGGCATGGCGACCACGTCGGGGTTGTCGGCCTGCGAGATGCGCGCATGCGCCTCGGCGACCAGCAGGTTCTGCAACGGCATGGGTAGTGGGTCCGGCGCGTTGTCGGCGTCCCAGGCGTCGGTCCAGGCCGTCTTCAGCAGTCGCGCAGGCTTTCCCGAGTAGATTCGGCGCCGCACGGTGTCGCGCGAGGTCGCCTTGAGCAAGGCCTGCTGAACCGTCGACGGCTCATCGGACCCTTCGGGCACACCGAGTTTGTACTCGGCCGCGGTCAACCAGTACGTGCCCATCCACACGCCCTGCGCACCCAGGGCGATGGCCGCGGCGATCTGCCGCCCGCTGCCGACACCACCCGCGGCGAGAACCGGCGCAGTGTCGCCGACCGCATCGACGAGATCGGGCCACAGGATCATCGAGGTGACCTCGCCGGTGTGTCCGCCACCCTCGTAACCCTGGGCGATGACGATGTCGACACCCGCCTCGACATGATGCAGCGCATGCTCTTTCGCACCCGCCAGCGCCGCAACCAACACACCGTTGTCGTGCGCGGTCTGGATGACATCCGACGGCGGTGACCCGAGGGCGTTCGCGATCAGCTTGATCTGCCCGTACTTCCGCCGGTGCTCCATCGAGACATCCACGTGCGAACGCGCCACCGAGTGCAGCCAGCCGAGCACACCCGCATCGATCCGTTCACCACCCGGCAAGGGCGGGACGCCGAGATCGTCGAGGGTGCGTTCGACGAACGCGCGGTGCTCCGGCGGGATCATCGAGTCGAGGTCCATCTTGGAGCCCTCGGTCGGGATCTTGGCGGGCATCACGATGTCGACCCCGAACGGCTTGCCGTCGGTGTTCTCGTGCATCCACTCGAGGACCTCGTCGAGCTCCTCGGCCTCGTTGAAGCGGACACAGCCCAACACGCCGAGGCCGCCGGCGCGGCTGATCGCCGCGGCCACGTCCTGGCTGGGGGTGAATCCGAAGATCGGATACTCGATGCCGAACTTCTCGGCCAGTTCAGTGCGCATGATGCCAGCTCGCTTTCGGCGCTCTACAGCGCTTCGTCGGCGGGACGCTCGGTGGTGACCGAAGCTCCCCAGCGATAGTCGGGTTTGCCTGCAGGAGAACGCTTGATCTCGTCCACGAACCACACACTGCGCGGACATTTGTAGCCGGCCAGCTCTTTTCGGACCACGTCGTTGAGACTCGTGAGCGACGGTCGCGCACCGTCCCGGGTGGCGATGACCGCGGCGACCCGCTGGCCCCACCGATCGTCGGCGACACCCACGACAACGGTGTCGAACACGTCGGGGTGGGCTTTGAGCGCGCCCTCGACCTCTTCGGGGAAGACCTTCTCACCGCCGGTGTTGATCGACACCGACCCGCGGCCCAGCATGGTGATCGTCCCGTCGGCCTCGAGGACCGCGTTGTCACCGGGCAACGAGTACCGCACACCGTCGAAGACGCGGAACGTCTTGGCCGACTTCTCCGGATCATTGTGGTACCGCAGCGGCACATGGCCCGACCGTGCAAGGACCCCGACCTCACCACTGCCCGGTTCGACCGGAGTGCCGTCCTCGCGCAGGACGTGGGTCTCGCTGTCGGCCTTCACGCGCGGGCCTCCCGTGTGCGGAGTGCCTTTGGCGACGACGCCCATCCCGCCGAAACCGGTCTCCGACGAACCGATCGCGTCGATGATGACGGAGTTCGGGAAACGGTCCAGGAACTGTTCTTTGACGCTCGGGGAGAACAGGCAGGCCGACGACGCAACGGACAGCACGCTCGACAGGTCGCGCTCCCCGCCGTTCTCGAGCGCCTCGATCATGGGGCGTCCCATCGCATCTCCGGTGATGAAGACGACGTTGACCTTGTGCCGCTCGACGATGTCCCACGCCGCGGAACCGCTGAACTCGGGGTACACCACAGCTTTTCCACCAGCGAACAGAGACTGGAAGATCGCCCACTGGGAACCGCCGTGGATGAACGGCGGGATCGGATAGCGGACGAGCTGCCCGCCCTCGGCACCGGTCTTGGCGAGATGCCATTCGTCGGGTACGGGTTCGCTGGTGTACCAGTCGATTCCACCGCCGAGAACACGCCACACGTCCACCTGTCGCCACACCACGCCCTTGGGCTTCCCGGTGGTGCCGCCCGTGTAGAGCATGTAGAGGTCGTCGTCGCTGCGTTCCTCGAAGTCACGTTCGGTCGACGACGCCGCGATCGCGTCCTCGAAGCGGATGGCGTCGCCATGACCGTCACAGCACAGGTCGACCGACGAACCGTCCTCGATGGCGATCCGATGCGCGAGCTCCGGCGACTTCGGCAACGTGTTGCAGACGCGTGTGGCGAAGCTGCGCTCGTGGATCAGCACCTTCATCCCCGAGTCGGTGAAGATGTGTTCGAGCTCGGCTTCGACGTAGCGGTAGTTGACGTTGACCATGACCGCGCGCGCCTTGAAGATGGCGACCATCGCCTCCACCGACTCGATGGTGTTCCTGCTGTACAGCCCCACTCGGTCACCGGGCTGGACACCCAGCTCCCGCAGTCGGTGGGCGAGGGCGTTCGACCGCGCCTCCAGTTCGGCGTAGGAGCGCGTGCGGTCTCCGGACTCGAGCGCGATGCGCTCGGGAACCAGGTCGACGGCATGCTCGATGAGGTCGGCGATCGTGTAGGCCATGGTTCAAAATTAGAACGTGTTATCGTTCTGGGCAAGCGGCAAATCTTCGCCGCCGCGATCACCTGAGCACAGCGACACCACCCCAGCACAGCGACACCGGAGTGCAGCGATGACCACAACCACCCCCGCCGAGTCCGTCACCGAGAAGGCGCCCGAGTGCCTCATCGAGAAGCGCGGGCACATCCTCATCGTGACGATGAACCGCCCGGAGGCGCGCAACGCGTTGTCGACGGAGATGATGCGGATCATGACCGAGGCGTGGGATCAGGTCGACGCCGACCCCGACATCCGGGTGGCCATCCTCACCGGTGCGGGCGGGTACTTCTGTGCGGGCGCCGACCTCAAGAGCATGAACAAGAACGCACCCGGCGACACCGTCGACTCGGGTGCGTGGAACCCGGCGTCGTTGCCGGCCCTGCTGAAGGGACGCCGCCTCACCAAGCCGCTCATCGCCGCAGTAGAGGGACCGGCGATCGCCGGGGGCACCGAGATCCTGCAGGGCACCGACATCCGGGTCGCCGGTGAGAGTGCCAAATTCGGTGTCTCCGAGGCTCGCTGGGGTCTCTACCCGATGGGCGGCAGTGCGGTTCGGCTCGTCCGGCAGATCCCGTACACCGTGGCTTGCGACATCCTGCTGACCGGTCGCCACATCACCGCCCGCGAAGCGCTCGAGTACGGCCTCATCGGTCACGTCGTCGACGACGGCACCGCTCTCGACAAGGCGCTCGACCTGGCCGAGAAGATCGCGGCGAACGGCCCGCTCGCGGTGCAGGGCATCCTCAAGACCATCCGTGACACCGAGGGCCTGCACGAACTCGACGCCTTCGAGCTCGACGCGAAGATCGGGATCTCGGTCTTCAAATCGAAGGACGCCAAGGTCGGACCCCGCGCGTTCGCCGAGAAGCGCGCGCCGGAGTTCACCGGGGAATGACCCCCTGACGTCGACCCACTGCCGAATCGCCACCTCCGACACGAGCCGCGAGCCCGAGGGCCGCGATTTCCGCGCGGAGGTGGCGATCTCGCGTTCAGACCAGCGTTGCGAGCTCCCGGATCGTGGCGCTGTCGCGGGCGGTGACCATCAGCATCGTGACCCCGGCCGCCTCCCATTCCTTGATCTGTGCACGCACCTCGTCGGCCGTGCCGACGAGCATCGTCTCGCGAACCATCTCGTCGGGCACCGCGGCCATCGCCTCGGCCTTCTTGCCGGCAAGGAACAGGCTCACGATCTCGTCGACCGCATCGGCGTAACCCATCCGCTTGTACAACTCGGCGTGGAAGTTCTTCTCCTTGGCGCCCATTCCACCGACGTACAGGGCGGTCGACGGCCGGTAGCGGTCGATCGCCGCGGGCACATCGTCGGTGATGACCACCTGGACCGTCGCGGCCACCTCGAAATCCTCCCGCGAGCGCCGGGCACCAGGACGGGCGAATCCGTCGTCGAGCCACGAGTTGTACTGGTCGGCAAGGCCGAGGCTGAAGAAGATGGCGAGCCACCCGTCGGCGATCTCGGCAGTCTGCGCGACGTTTTTCGGGCCCTCGGCACCCAACCAGATCGGTAGGTCGGCGCGCAGCGGATGCGTGATCGGCTTGAGGGGTTTCCCGAGCCCGGTTGCCCCGGGTGCGTCACCCGGATACGGCAGCGGATAGTGCGGGCCCGCGTTGGTCACCTTGTCCTGCCGGGCGAGCACGTCCCGCACGACTCGCACGTATTCACGGGTGCGCGCCAACGGCTTCGCAAACGGCTCGCCGTACCAACCCTCCACCACCTGCGGACCCGACACCCCGAGCCCGACGATGTGCCGGCCGCCGGAGAGGTGGTCGAGGGTGAGCGCATGCATGGCGAGAGAGGTCGGTGGGCGGGCCGACAGTTGGGCCACCGCGGTACCCAGCCGGATGCGCGAGGTCGCGGCACCCCACCACGCGAGCGGCGTGTACGCGTCGGATCCCCACGACTCCGCGGTGAACACGGCGTCGAATCCGCACTCCTCCGCGGCCGCGATCAACTCCGGCGCTTCTCGAATCGGATCGGCACCCCAGTACCCCAGTTGCAGACCGAGCTTCACCGGCACTCCCTTTCCAGTGCGGCCGCAGATTCCCACGGCCTGACATGCATCTTGTGTCCAATACTAGAACGTGTTCTACTCGAAGACGTGACCACGAGCGTATCGTCGCCGGCCGCCCCGAATCCTGTTGCCGAGGTGCCCGAGCCGAAGTCCCCCATCCTGACCGCTCCCCTGACCAACTCCTTCGACTACACACGGTCGCTGGGCCCGGTCCTGAGCCAGTTCGCGCTCGCGCTACGCGACGGCCGGATCATCGGGTCCAAGGGAAGTGACGGCAAGGTCTCGGTCCCCCCGGTCGAATTCGACCCCGTCACCGGCGCGCAGTCCGCCGAGTTCGTCGAGGTGTCGACCGTCGGCACGGTGACCACCTGGACGTGGAATCCCGAGCCGGTGCCGGGCCAACCACTGGACACCCCGTTCGCGTGGGCGCTGATCCGTCTCGACGGCGCGGACACCACACTGCTGCATGCGGTTTCGGTCGGTTCGCCCGACGAGGTGTCGACCGGCATGCGGGTTCACGCGGTCTTCGGCGCGGCGCGCATCGGCCGGATCGATGACATCGCGCACTTCGCACCCGGCGAGGAGCCCGCCACCGCACCGGCCAACACCGCAGATGCCCCCAAGGGCGCCGAGACGGGGCTCGTCATCATCCCCACCCCGGTCAGCACCGAGATCACGCACTCGGCCAACGAAGAAGAGTCCGTCTATCTCGAAGGCCTCAAGGCGGGCAAGCTCATCGGCACCCGCATCGGGTCGGGCGTCGACGCCGGACGCGTGTACTTCCCACCCCGTGGGGTCAGCCCCGCCGACGGTTCACCGGCGTCCGAGCGTGTCGAATTGGCCCACACCGGCATCGTCACCACCTTCTGCATCGTCAACGTGCCCTTCCAGGGGCAGCGGATCAAGCCGCCCTATGTGGCGGCCTACGTGCTCCTCGACGGCGCCGACATCCCGTTCCTGCACCTGATCCTGGACTGCGAGGCCACCGACGTCCGAATGGGCATGCGCGTCAAGGCCGTCTGGCTCCCGGAGAACGAGTGGGAATACTCGATCGGCAACATCAGCCACTTCGCGCCCACCGGCGAGCCCGACGCCGAGTACGACACCTACCGCGCCCACCTGTGATGAAGGACCACCTCTGATGACACTGCCACCAATCGCGATCATCGGCTTCGCGCACAGCCCCAACATCGCCGGCTCCCACGGCACCACCAACGGTGTCGAGATGTTGATCCCCTGCTTCGACAAGCTCTATGCCGAACTCGGCATCGTCCGCACCGACATCGAGTTCTGGTGCAGCGGTTCCTCCGACTACCTTGCCGGACGCGCATTCTCGTTCATCTCCGCGATCGACTCGATCGGCGCCATGCCGCCGATCAACGAGTCACACGTCGAGATGGACGGCGCGTGGGCGCTGTACGAGGCCTGGGTGAAGATCGCGACGGGCGAGGTCGACCTCGCCCTCGCCTACGGCTTCGGCAAGGCCACCGCCGGCAACGCCGATCAGACGCTGACCCTGCAAACCGATCCTTACACCGTCGCCCCGCTGCACCCGGACGCCCGCTCCCTCGGTGCCCTGCAGGCACGCGCCGGTCTCGACGCGGGCGTGTGGACCGAAGCCGACATGGCCGAGGTCGGCGCGCGCACCTTCGGTGGCTCGGTCGACGAACTCCTCGGTCGTGACTACGTCGCGAACCCGTTGCGGCAGCATGACATCGCGCCCTACACCGACGCCGCAGCCGCGGTCGTCATCGCCAGCGAACGCAAAGCCCGCGAGCTGGTGGCCAACCCCGCCTTCGTCACCGGATGGGACCACCGCATCGACACGCCCAACTTCGGCGCTCGCGACCTCACGGTCTCGCCGTCGACGAAGCTGGCCGGCGACACCGCATTCGGTGGCCGCAGCCGCGCGGTCGACGTCGCCGAGATCAACGCGTCGTACACGCATCAGGAGATCATCGTCCGCAACGCGCTCGGTCTGCCCGACTCGGTGCGGATCAATCCCTCCGGCGGTTCCCTGGCGGGCAACTCGCTGTTCTCCGCCGGTCTGCAGCGCATCGGTTACGCGGCCAACGAGATCATCGGCGGCAACGCCGGGACCGCGGTCGCTCATGCGTCGAGTGGTCCGCTCCTGCAACAGAACATGGTGGTCACCCTGAGTGCCCAAACGAACTCGGGAGGCGAGAACTGATGGGACACAACAATCGTGCCGCGGTGTTGGGCACCGGGCAGACACGGTATGTAGCCAAACGGTCCGACGTCACGATGGCGGGCATGGTCCGTGAGGCCATCGACGCCGCGCTCCTCGACTCCAAGGTGTCGCTCGACGACATCGACGCCATCGTCATCGGCAAGGCACCGGACCTCTTCGAGGGTTCGATGATGCCCGAGCTCGCGATGGCCGAGGCCATCGGCGCGGTCGGCAAACGCCTCATCCGAGTGCACACCGCGGGTTCGGTCGGCGGTTCGACGGCCAACGTTGCGGCGTCGCTGGTCTTCGCGGGAGTACACAAGCGGGTGCTGGCCGTGGCCTGGGAGAAGCAATCGGAGTCCAACGCGATGTGGGCCCTGTCGATCCCGGTACCATTCACCAAGCCGGTGGGCGCCGGCGCGGGTGGCTTCTTCGCGCCGCACGTGCGCTCCTACATCCGGCAGTCCGGGGCTCCCGAGCACATCGGTGCGATGGTCGCCGCCAAGGATCGTCGCAACGGAGCGCTGAATCCGCTTGCTCATCTGCACCAGCCGGACCAGACCGTCGAGAAGGTCATGAGCTCGCAGATGCTGTGGGATCCGATCCGCTATGACGAGACCTGCCCATCGTCGGACGGGGCGTGCGCGGTCGTCATCGGAAGCGAAGAGGTCGCCGATGCGGCAACCGCCGGGGGCGATCCGGTGGCGTGGATCCACGCCACCGCGATGCGCACCGAGCCGCTGTCCTACGCGCACCGCAACGTCGTCAGCCCGCAGGCAGGACGCGACGCGGCCGCGGCGCTGTGGAAGGCCGGCGGGATCAGCAACCCGCTCGAGGAGATCGACGCCGCCGAGATCTACGTGCCGTTCTCCTGGTTCGAGCCGATGTGGCTGGAGAACCTCGGCTTCGTCGCGGAGGGCGAGGGCTGGAAGATCACCGAGGCCGGCGACACCGAGATCGGCGGCCGCATCCCGCTGAACGCATCCGGAGGCGTGTTGTCGTCGAACCCGATCGGGGCGTCGGGCATGATCCGGTTCGCCGAGGCCGCCATCCAGGTCATGGGCAAGGCCGGCGACCACCAGGTTCCGGACGCCCGCAAGGCCCTCGGGCACGCGTACGGCGGTGGTTCGCAATACTTCTCGATGTGGCTCGTCGGCGCCGACAAGCCCCTGCACTGAGGCGGATCTCGTAGCCTTCATGCGCCATGTGCGCATGAAGGCTACGAAATGTGTTCGGGTACAGCACAGGCGAGGCCGTCGGACATCCCCGTGGGCCGAACGCCGAGCGATTGGTTCAGACGTGCCCGCTGGTTCTCCCAGGCGACGGTCATGGCGAGTTCGACGATCTGCGTCTCCGACAGATGTACGGCCAGCCGACGACGCAGCTCCGCGAGATCCTCGCCGACGGCCGGCGTACTCGTCATGGCCTCGGCATAGCCGATGACGAGCTTCTCGAGGTCGGTGTAGGCGGTCGACTCCTGGAAGCGGGGCAGATCGCGCAGCTGCTGTTCGGTGATGCCCGCACCCGACGCGAGCGCCGAGCCGATGTCGAGGCAGAACTCGCAGCTGACCATGCCCGCCGTCTTGAGTTCGGCCAGCTCCTTCAGTTTCGGGTCCATCCGGTTGGAGAGCAGCATCGCGCTCTCCATGCCGACCGTCGCCCCGGCCACCAGCGGTCGTCGTGCGAGATGACCCACCAGCTCGGTGCGATGGCGGCGAGCCCGACCCATCGCGCGTACATAGTTCCGGATTCGATGCAGTGCTCTCATACCCGTCCTTCCCGATCCGTCCGCCGGTTGTAACGCCGGCCCAGGACATATGTGACCAGCAGCACCAGCGCGGCCACACCGACCGCGCCGTGCGCCACCGCCCCCCAGGCGAAGACACCGATCTCGTGAACACCACGCCCACCCATGACGAGCCCGAGGGGCACACCCACGATGACCGCGACGGGCAGCCAGCGCCGACGTGTCGAGGCGACGGCGACCGATGCACCCAGGGCGATGAACGCCAACCCCCCGTCGACCATCGCATGCTGGTTGTACGGTTCGCCGAGCGACGTCGAGATCCACTCGCCGGCAACCATGTTCCCGATCCCGTGGATGACGAGGATCACGCCGAGCACCGCGGCGGCCACCTGCGCCGCCGTCCAGCGCAGGCGACTCGTCTGCGCGGTCATCGACATCCGGACCCGCCGGTCTACCTCGGCGTAGGTGGAGTCGGGCGGGTCCGGGCGAAACGCCGTGGCCAGCCATCGCAGTTCCGGAGCCGGCGATCCCGCCCCCTGCCGTCCGGCGAGGACGGCTGAGATCGCATCGTCGAGCTGCTCGGCAGCCGCGACGTGTGCAGGGTCGAACGCATCCCCGCGCTGTGAGCGCCGATCATCGGGGTCTCGTGATGTCATCGCGACATCACCTCCCTCAGCTTCGCCACACCGCGATGGACCAGCATCCGAGCGGCGGTCGACGATATACCCATCGCGGCGCCGATCTCCTCCGACGTCAGTTCGGTCGCGAATCGAAGGGTCACCGCCTCACGCTCCCTGTCGGTCAGCAGCCACAACCGGCTGCGGACGTCGTCGACGTCGGCCGCCCGCAGCATCGCCGCCTCGGGGTCGCCGCGCGGCGGGGTGGTGCGGTCGCCGTCGGCGACAATCTCCGCCACCGGCACCTCCCGCGACTGCCGTGACCACCAGTCTGCGACGACGTGGCGGCTGATGCCGATCAGCCATGCGCCGATCGTGCCCCGCCCTGCGTCGAATCGATTCCAGGAACGTACCGCCCTGGCGAACACCTCTCCGGTGACATCATCGGCGTCGGCAGTCGACGGCACGCGCGTCCGCACGTAGCGCCACACACTCGCAACGTGTTCGCGGTACACCGCGTCGAACTCGTCGATCGCCCCGGTCTTCGAGTTGTCTCACCTCTCGCATCGGCGGGCACAGCAGCGGTCGGCGAACCGCCTCGATACATCTTCCGTCGCCACCCCCGGCCTGTAACGGCGGATCACGAAAACGCCGCGGGCGGGACAGGTGATGTCACCTGTCCCGCCCGCGGCGGACTGTGTTGCGGCCTTTTTCAGGCCTTGCGCACCGAGTTGATCGTCTTCTCGACCTCCCAGAAGGCGCGCAGTGCCGACAGCTTCCCCTCCGCATCGGCGCGGTAGGTGAACACCCCCCGAGCCTCGGAGACGTGACCGGCGATGTGGGTCACGATGCTGCCGATGTAGGCCACCTCGTTCCCGCAGATGATCTCCTCGTCGAAGCGGAACTCGATGCTCTCGGTCGTCCCGATCGACTTGTCCCAGAACTCGGAGATCTGATCGTGTCCACGGAATCCGACGCCTTCCGGGTCGAACATCGACGGCCCGACCGGGTCCTCGACTGTGGCGTCGACGGCGAAGTTGTCGATCCAGGCCTGCTTGTCCCGGGACTCGACGAACTCACGCGAACGACGACCGGCCACGACTGCGGGATGGTTCTCCCGGTCGATCCCGAGGTAGGCCGGTGCCTCCTCTGCCGCGGTCACTTGGTGCCGTAGTCGACGCGGAGTTCCTTGACCCCGTTGATCCAGCCGTGCCGCAGGCGGCGCGGTGCGGCGAGCTTCGTGATGTCGGGCACCATGTCGGCCAGCGCGTTGAACATCAGGTTGATCTCCATCCGCGCCAGATTCGCACCGACGCAGAAGTGGGCACCGTTGCCGCCGAACCCGACGTGCGGGTTGGGGTCGCGCATGATGTTGAACGAGAACGGATCATCGAAGACGTCCTCGTCGTAGTTCGCCGAGCCGTAGAACATGCCGACGCGCTCACCCTTGGCGATGTCGACGCCGCCGATCTGCGTGTCCCGCTTGGCCGTCCGCTGGAAGCAGTTGACCGGGGTCGCCCATCGGACGATCTCGTCGACCGCGGTCGCCGGACGCTCCTTCTTGAACAGTTCCCACTGATCGGGGTTGTCCAGGAAGGCGTTCATCCCGTGGCTGATCGCGTTACGCGTGGTCTCGTTGCCGGCCACGGTCAGGAGGATGAAGAAGAACCCAAACTCGGTCTCGTCGAGCGACTGACCGTCGATGTCGGCGTTCACCAGCGTGGTGACGATGTCTTCGCCGGGGTTTTTTCGCTTCTCCTCGGCCATCGTGTAGCCGTAACCGAGGATCTCGGCGTTCGCCTGTTGCGGATCCGTCGTGTAATCCGGGTCGTCCGCGTTCATCATCGAGTTCGACCAGTCGAACAGCTTCTCCCGGTCCGCCTCCGGCACGCCGAGCAGGTCTGCGATGGCCAGCAGCGGCAGGTCGACGGCGACGTCCTTCACGAAGTCGCCACTGCCCTTTTCCGCGGCCCGGGCGACGATCTCGCGTGCGGCGTCGTCGAGCTTCTCTTCCAATGAGTGCACAGCTCGCGGGGTGAAGAGCTTGGAGACCAGCTTGCGCAGACGCGTGTGCTCCGGCGGATCGTGGTTGATCAGCAACGCCTTGGTGATCTCGATCTGATCGGCGGTCATCTCGTCGTCGAAACGCATGATGACGCCGTTGGCGTTGGTTTCCCAGTCCTCGTTGTTCTTGGAGATCTCGCGGACATGGGCGTGCTTGGAGATCACCCAGTAGCCGCCGTCGTGGAAACCACCCCCCTTGCCCGACGCCTGGGCATTCCACCAGACGGGCGCGGTCTTGCGTAGCTGCGCGAACTCCTGAACGGGAATTCCCTGCTCGAGCAGGTCTGGGTTGGTGAAATCCCACCCTTCCTGCTCCATGAACGGGCACTTCGCGACGACGTCGGAAGGGCTCGTGCGCGCAGAATCCGCCGGGGTCGGCTCGCTGCCGATCGGGGCGCTCTGGGCCTGGGTCACGTCACACCACCTCGCTGAGAGATTTAGAACCTGTTTCAATCACATTCAAGCACACTGTGACGCGTACGACACCCCCGGATGAGAACTTGTTCTAGTTTTGCCGCACGTCCGCGGCCCCCACCTGCGGCGTTCGGTCGCGAACTCGGCCACATTCGCCATCGTGCAGCGCGGACGCGGTCGTTCGGGCAGAGCCCCCGGGTGGCGTCCAGGGACAGGTTCTGGGCCCACCATAGACGCAAACATAGAACGTGTTCTAGCGTGAACTCAGCGGCCTCGGCACCCCGTCGACAGGCCAACTCCGTGCGCAACGGGGTTCACTGGACCAACGAAGGAGTGACCATGGGCGTTCCGGTCATCGTGGAAGCGGCGCGGACGCCGATCGGCAAGCGTGGCGGCTGGCTCTCGGGCCTGCACGCCGAGGAGCTGCTCGGGATCACCCAGCGGGGCCTCCTCGAGAAGGCGGGCATCGACCCGGCGCTCGTCGAACAGGCGATCGGCGGCTGCGTCACCCAGGCGGGCGCCCAGGCCGGGAACATCACGCGCAAGGCATGGTTGTCCGCGGGCCTACCGGAGGCGACCGGGGCGACCACCATCGACGCCCAGTGCGGCTCGGCACAGCAGGCCAATCATCTGATCGCCGGCCTCATCGCCGCCGGCGCGATCGACATCGGCCTCGCCTGCGGTGTGGAGACCATGTCCGTCGTCCCGCTCGGCGCAAACGTCGGCACCAACGCCGGCCCCTATCACGCGGATTCGTGGGACGTGGACATGCCCAACCAGTTCGAGGCGGCCGAGCGAATCGCCAAGCGTCGAGGCATCACGCGCGCCGACATCGACGCGCTCGGCGAACGCAGTCAGCGGAACGCGCGTCACGCATGGGACGAGGGCCGCTTCGATCGCGAGGTGTTGAGCCTCAAGGCGCCCGAGCGCACCAAAGAGGGCGAACTGACCGGGAACGTCCTGGACGTCAGCCGCGATCAGGGACTGCGCGACACCACCCTCGAATCACTGTCCACGCTCAAACCCGTTCTGGAGGGCGGTATCCACACCGCCGGGACGTCCTCGCAGATCTCCGACGGCGCGGCAGCCGTACTCATCATGGACGAGTCCAGGGCACGCGAGCTGGGTCTGACCCCACGCGCGCGCATCAAGGCGCAGGCGCTCGTCGGCTCGGAGCCGCATTTCCATCTCGACGGTCCGGTCCAGGCGACCGAGCGCGTCCTGGCCAAGTCGGGTATGTCGTTGTCCGACATCGACATCGTCGAGATCAACGAGGCCTTTGCATCCGTGGTACTCAGCTGGGCGCAGGTCCACGGCGCCGACCTGGACAAGGTCAACGTGAACGGCGGCGCCATCGCTCTGGGGCATCCCGTGGGCAGCACCGGCTCTCGACTGATCACCACCGCGCTGCACGAGCTGGAGCGTCGCGACGGTCAGACTGCGCTGGTCACGATGTGCGCGGGCGGCGCGATGGCCACCGGCACCATCATCGAGCGGATCTGATGCCTGCCTTCGATCCGGACAACAAACCGGCACAACTCGATTCGCCGGTCGTCAGCAAGTTCATCAAGCTGGGCTCGAAGGCGAACACCGCGCTGTACAAGGCGACGGGAGGTCGCATCGGGGGCACCTGGCGCGTCGGCGCGGGACTTCGGAAGCCGGCCCCGGTGTGTCTGCTGACCACCATCGGCCGTAAGTCGGGACAACCTCGCACCGCACCGCTGATCTACCTGCGGCGCGGTGACTCGTTCGTGGTGGTGGCCTCCCAGGGCGGCTCGGCAAAGAATCCCGCCTGGTATCTGAACCTTCGGGACAATCCGCAGGTCACGATCCAGCTCGGTAAGGAGAAGTACGAGCTCGTCGCGCGCACCGCCACCGACGCCGAGCGCGCCGACCTCTGGCCCGATCTGGTCGACACCTACGCGGACTACGACACCTACGCCGCGTGGACAGAACGTACGATCCCGGTGGTCATCTGCGAACCCGCCCGCTGAGCGGTCGCCCGCAGAACCATTGGTTCCTGAGGTGCGAGGAGCGCCGTTCTGCTCCCTGAGGTGCGAGGAGCCCCGATCTGCTCCCTGAGGTGCGAGGAGCCCCGATCTGCTCCCTGATCCGAAAGAACCGCATAACCCCTGCTCCCTGAGGTGCGAGGAGCGCAAGCGACGAGCCTCGAAG
>NZ_JBHYNC010000036.1:0-50069 GCF_042743165.1 Gordonia sp. NPDC058843 | reverse complement strand
CCCACCGATGTCGACCACCCAGTTCACCACCCTGGTCGACGCCATCGTCGCCACACACGCCCCCGACGCAATCCGCCGGCGCCGTGAACGCGCCACCGCCGACCGCACCATCACCATCACACCCGACCGATTCACGCCCGGCCAGTCCCGCATCAGCGGCAGCCTCCCGGTCACCGACGCCGCCGCACTCAACGCCCGACTCGACACGATGGCCGCCTCCGTACACTCCGACGACCCACGCACCAAGAGGCAACGACGCGCCGACGCGATGATCGCGCTGGCCGCCCACCTCGACACGCTGCCCTGCCGCTGCCCACACTGCACACCCCCACCAGCGGTCGATCTCGACGAGAACGACACCGACACCGAGCCCGAGTGCGACACCGCCTCGGCAGCAATCCAACCGGCGGCCTCAGCGCCCGAACCGATCCCGGTATCCGAACCAGCCCCGGTGACCGACACCGGACCGCACCAGCCTGTGCCGATGTTCCACATCGTGGTGAACCTGTCGACGCTGCTCGGCCTCGACGACGACCCCGGCTTCCTCGACGGTCACGGCCTCATCGACGCCGACACCATGCGCTCGCTCCTGGTCGACGCGCAACGCTCCTTCCTCACCACACCCGGCACCAGCCCCGCCGCTGACACTGCAGCCGAAACACGCTACGCGCCGAGCCGCAAACTCCAGACGCTGGTGCGGTGCGGTGAACTGTGCTGCACCTTCCCCGGCTGTAACCAACCGGTGTGGACGACAGACCTCGACCACACCATCCCGTTCGACCACCACACACCCACGGCCGGCGGTACGACCACCCAACGCAACCTCAAACCGCTCTGCCGGTTCCACCACCGCATCAAGACCTTCGGCATGTGGCGGGACTACCAAGACGAGTACATGACCGCCTATTTTCAGTCCCCGACCGGACACACCTTCATCGGCAACGCCTTCAACGGCCGCGACCTGTTCGGCTACCTCGTCCCCGGACGCCCACCCGACCATCCCGCACGCAACAAACTCGCCGACCAGCGAACCACCCGCACCACCACCCACCATCGCGAGATCGACGCATGGAACGCCGCCAACCCACCACCCTTCTGAACGTCTACCGCTCCAGGCGGTCGGCGAGATCGCGGATGCGAGTGACGATGTCGTCGCGGATCAGTCGCATCCGTTCGACACCGTCGATGCCACGCTCGGAGGGTTCGTCGGTGTGCCACACCTCCATGGCGACGCCCTCCGGCGCGGTGACGTCGGCGGTGCCGACCACCACGACCAGATCGGCGGCGCGCATCAGTTCGTCGGTCAGTTGCCGAGGCCGGTGTCCGGTGACGTCGGCGCCGACCTCGGCGAGCACCTGGGCAGACAATGCGTTGACCTGCCCGCCGACCTTGGCACCGGTGCCCGCCGACGATGCAGCGATCCGATCGGTGACAGTAGGCGTGAGGCGTTCGGCCATCACGGATTTGCCGCGGTTGCTCACACAGACGAAGAGCACATCGATGGGTTCAGGCACGGCGTACGGGCTCCCTGGTCGGGTCGGCGGCTTCGGCGAAACGTTTACGCAACGCAAGGGACACGTACACGAGGGCGACGAGGACTGGCACCTCGATGAGTGGTCCGATCACTCCGGCCAGTGCTTGGCCGGAGGTTGCACCGTAGGTCGCGATCGCGACGGCAATGGCGAGCTCGAAGTTGTTGCCGGCTGCGGTGAACGCCAGCGTTGTGGTGCGCGCGTAACCCAGACCCATGGCCGCGCCTAGGAGGAACCCGCCACCCCACATCACCGCGAAATAGATCAGCAGCGGTAGAGCTATCCGGACGACATCCCAGGGCTCCGAAGTGATCTGCTCGCCCTGCAAGGCGAAGAGAACGATAATGGTGAACAGCAGCCCGTACAGCGCCCATGGACCCAGACGCGGCAGGAACGAGGACTCGTACCACTCGCGACCTCTGGCCCGTTCGCCGACGCGGCGGGTGAGATAGCCGGCGAGCAGGGGGATTCCGAGGAAGATCAGCACCGACTTGGCGATCTGCCACGGCGAGGTGTCGATGGTCGTCTGTTCGAGGCCGAGCCAACCGGGCAGCACTGAGAGGTAGAACCAGCCCAGAACCGCGAACATGATCACCTGGAACACCGAGTTGAGGGCAACGAGGACGGCCGCGGCTTCGCGGTCGCCGCACGCCAGGTCATTCCAGATGATGACCATCGCTATGCATCGGGCCAGACCGACGATGATCAATCCGGTCCGATACTCGGGCAGGTCCGGAAGCAGGAGCCAGGCCAGCGCGAACATCAACGCCGGTCCGACAATCCAATTCAGGAGTAGTGATCCCAGTAGCAGACGACGATCGCCGGTGACCGAGTCGAGCCGGTCGTAGCGCACCTTGGCCAGTACCGGATACATCATGATCAGCAGTCCGAGAGCGATCGGCAGCGAGATCCCGTCGATCTCTGTCGCCGCCAGCGCATCACCCATGCCGGGAACGATGCGGCCCAACAGCAAACCCACGACCATCGCTGCGCCGATCCACACCGGCAGGAACCGGTCGAGCACCGACAACTTGCCCGCCACCGCGGCACCTGCGGCGGTCACTGCGGCACCGCACACGACCGGGGCTCCCCGACGACCACCGTCAGATCGGCCAGCAGACCCGATAACCGTTGCAGCACATCCGTGTTCACTCGGTAGTACACCCAGGTCGCCCGGCGCTCACCGGTCACCAGGCCCGCCTCCCGCAGTACTTTGAGATGGTGCGAGATCGTCGGTTGCGAGACGTCGAACGGTCCGGAGATGTCACAGACGCACGCCTCACCTCCCGGATGTGCGGCGATCTCCGACAGCAACCGCAACCGAACCGGATCCGCGAGCGCCTTCAACACCGGCGCGAAAGTCTCCGCCTCGTCAACGCTCAAGCCATGGCCGACCGGCGCCAGCAGGTTCTTGTTCGACATCCGTCAATATTGACAGCTATCGATTCAGACGTCGAATCGGCGACGTCTCACAACCCGCGCGCATACGGTGCGGCGTATCCGGTCTTGAGCGGTTCGTCGCCCAGCCACGCCGCGAGCTCGTCGGCCCGGGCGTCGAGTGCGCGACGCGCAGCGCGGGTCAGCGGTTCGAGCGGGATGATGTCGATCGACGAGTCGGCGCGCCGATACCAGCCGCCGACGATCCGCCCGTCCCACCACGCGGTCTGACCACCGTTGCCCGCGGAGTCGAAGACCTGCGGGGCATGGCCCCCGAGATAGAAGCCTCGCTCCTTGTACCCCATCGTGGTCGGATCGAGCTCGGGCAGGAGGACGGCCTGCGGTTCGACCGGCTCGTCGTCGGTGCCGTCGGGTAAGTCGTCGGGTAGGACGTGGCCGACGCCGCCGCCCTCCAGGTCGACCTGGATCGTCTCGAGTTGGGCGAGGGCCGCACGGACCGCGGTCTTGGTCGACCCCAGCCACCAGGCCAGGTCTGTCTCGGTACCGGGTCCGTGAGTACGCAGCCAGCGTCCGATCAGCGCGCAGTGCCCGTCGTGGACGCTGATCGATGGCAGTTCCTCGCCGAGCCAGAGCGGCATCGACGTCCACGCCGGCCGCGACAGATGCCAGCTCAGCCGGTTGGGCCCCCGGACGATCGCGCCCTCGGCGTCGAGCATGTTCAGCACGCGCGGCCCCATCGGGGCGCGTCCCGCCCACGAGGTCCCCGCACCGTAGGAGATGTAGCCGTCGAGAGCCGGCAGTCGCTCCCGGAGTTCGGTCGACGTCAGCGACTCGCCACTCGCGAGTTCGGCCAGGACCGCCTGTCGCGCGGTCTCGATCCAGCCCTCGGGGTCGTCGAAGTCGGGACTGCGCCGGAGGTCGCGCAGCATGTTGGTGCGTTCGGAGGCCGAGATCCGCGGTCCGAGCGCGCCGACGGAGTCGGCCAGTACGTCCCGCGGGAACACGAACAACGTCCGTCGCATTGCGAGGTGCTTGACGAGAGTCCGGTCGTCGTAGAGGGCGGTGTCGACGGATTCGCGCGCGAAGCCCGGACCGACGCGTGCCCATGCCGCCAGGTGGACCGTCGACGGGGTGGTGGCGTGCAAACCGACCATGGTGGCGGCCGCCTCGACTGCGTCGGTAGCCCGCGACGACGCGTCGAGGTGTGCCCGGCGCATGAGGCGCGCGCGGCGCTGGGCGTCGGTGATCACCGGGCGAGAGGTCATCGGCCGGTCCCCGGGAGCAGTCGCATGGAGCGATCGTAGTGAGCAGACCCGACAGGAAGAGAGGACGCGGGTGCCGGAAACCGCCGACCCCCGTCGACCCGGTGTCCGGCACCCGCGCGGTCGTGTGAGCCGAACGACACACAGCCCCCGACGGGCAGTGTTCGCCGAACACCTCCGTGTGTCCTTCGACCGACGCAACGTGAGCGCTTCCCGACCCCCGTCGAGCTGCGCCCCACCAGCAGACCTCACGAACGCGGCCCACTCCACCCCGGCGCCGGAAACAGCCCCGAAGGCACAGGTCAGGCAGATAACGGACTATCCGGACCGGACAGAGCCGGTTCCGGTTCCGCCCAGCCGGACGGTGGCACACACCGATCACAGCCCGATGTGTGTCCGTCGCCACATCCCGATCGTCGATGGTGGCGCAGGGGGTTCCGCTATCGCATGATGGTGCGGTCGATCAGTCGGGGCGAGCATGGGGACAGCTGAGTGGATTTCGGTCAGGCACTCACGCGGCTGTTCGTGCAAGCGGGTCGCCCCACGCTGCGGGCCTCGGCGACACGAGCGCGGGCCTCGGCTCAGCGGATCAGCGACTGGCGCAACGGCAGGCATCTCCCCCGGGACTTCGCGACCGTCGAACCGCTGCTGGTCTGGCTGACCGCACGCGCCGTCGCCGCCGGCGCCGATGACGTCCTGACCATCCCGCAATGGCGAGAGATGTGGGACCACCGGGCGCCCGAGGAGACCCGCGCGGACGAGCCGTCCTCGGTGCCGCAGCACGCGCGGCCGTTTGCGGGCCTCGCCACCCTGACCGCGGCCGACAGCCAGATGTACTTCGGCCGCGACGACGTCGTCGGCACCCTCGTCGACGCGATCCTGGCGGCCCGCGAAGGACCCCCGCCCCGCTCCCCGGCGTCGCGGCTCGTCGTCGTGACCGGGGTGTCGGGATCGGGCAAATCGTCGCTGCTGCGCGCCGGCCTCGCCCGGGACGCCCGGCTGCCGTCGCCTCGGCTCGGCGAGATCACCCCGGACGGTCTGACCATCGCGGACCCGGACGACCCGGACGACCCGGGGGCCACCGAGGCGCCGGAGCCGGCGACCGGGGACGCGGTCATCGTGATCGACCAGTTCGAGAACGTCTTCTCCCTCGAGGACTCGCTCCGGGCCGAGACGCTGCGCGAGGTCGAGGAACTGGCGGCCGGAGCCGTCGTCGTGGTCGGCGTGCGAGCCGACTTCTTCAGTCAGTGCGTCGAGCACCCGTTCCTCGCCGACGCGTGGCAGCACCGCTGCGTGATCGTCTCGGAGATGACCCGCACACAGCTGCGGGAGGTCATCACCGCGCCCGTCCGGCTCGCCGGCGGCCGGATCGAGACCGGACTCGCCGATGTGATGATCACCGAGCTGTACGAGGCATCGACGGGCGGTGACCGCGCCGGCCGGCTGCCGCTGCTGGCACACGTCCTGCAGGCGACCTGGGCTCGCCGCAGCGGCAACCGGATGACCCTGTCCGGGTACCGGGCCACCGGCGGTATCGCACGCGCCGTCGCCGACACCGCCGAAGCCGCCTGGGCGGCGATCGATCCGCGCCATCGGGACCTCGCGCGCGCCGTTCTGCTCGCCCTCGTCCACGTCGGTCCGGCCGGGATCGCGCTGCGCGTGCCGCTGTCCACGGCGACCATCACGAACCGGTTCCCGCCCGAGGTCGCCACCGTCATCGACGAGTTCGCGCAAGCCAGGCTGCTCACGGTGTCCACCGACTCGGTCATGCTCGTACACGACGTCGTGCTGACCGCCTGGCCACGTCTCGCCGAATGGATCGCCGACGACACCGACAACCACCTGTGGCGCCAGCAGGTCGACGCCGACAGCGCGGCGTGGTCGGCCAACGGCCGCGGCCGGTCGTTCCTGTACACCGGGTCGCGCCTCGACGACGCCACGCGCCGACGACGGGCACTCCGCAGCGACTACCTGCATCTGCTGAGCAGAGAGAACGACGCCTTCCTCGACGCCGCGGTCGCCATGCAGCGTCGGCGTCGCCTCACCCGTGTCGGTGCGGTGTCGGTGATCGTCGTGCTCGCCATCGCGGCGTCCATCACCGCGGCCATCGGGTTCCGGCAGGCCCACGACCTGCGGCAACAGCGCAACGCCGCCGAGCGGTCGGCGCTGCTGTCCCACATCGACAGCATGCAGTACTCCAATCCGTCGCTGGCCGCGCGGTTGCTGCTGATCGCGCAGCAGATCTATCCCGACGACCCGACCGTGGAGAGTCGGTTGCGCGGCGCCGCGACGACACCCCTCGTCACTCCGCTGACCGGACACACCGGTCCCGTGTACGACCTGTCCTTCGACCGGACGGGTGACCAGCTCGCGTCGGCGAGCGGAGACCGGACCGTGCGTGTCTGGACCCGGGCCGGTTCGCCGAACTATCGGGAGGTCGCGGTTCTGCGCGGCTTCGGCAACTACGTCACCAGCACCGACTTCCATCCGACCCGACAGCTGCTGGCGAGCAGCAGCGGTGACGGTTCCGTCCGCATGTGGGATCTGACCGACGCACCGAACCCGCGACTCGCGACGACGGTGTCCCCCGGTCACGGCACGGTCTACATGGTGCGGTTCGCCGCCGACGGCCGGACCCTGGCCGCATCGTCGGACGACGGCACCATCACGATGTACGCGGTCTCACCGACCGGATCGATCCGGGAGACAGCCGTCCTGCGCGGTCACACCGCCGCGGCGCGGACCCTGTCCTTCAGCCCCGACGGCCGCGTGCTCGCCAGCGGCGGCGACGACCGGACCGTGCGGCTCTGGACGACCGGCGAGTCACCGCAACCACTGGGCCCGCCGCTCACCGGTTTCCCGAGCATCACCCACGCCGTCGCCTTCAGCCCCGACAGTCGCTCGTTGGCGATCACCGGCGACAGCCCCAACACCCAACTGTGGGATGTTGCCGACCCGCTCGCACCGCGCCCACTGAGCACGTCCCTCCCCAACAGCACGGCGGGGTCGTGGTCCATCGGCTTCGACGGGTCGGGTTCGCAGCTCGCGTCCGCACGCGCCGACGGTCTCGTCCGGGTCTGGAACACCGCGAACCCGGCCTCGCCCACCTTGCAGTGGGCGCTGCAGACCACCTCCGAGCAGGGCTCGGTACGAACCTTCGCCGCCCGCTTCGACCCCAGCGGTGAGCAGCTCGTGTCCGGCCGGTCCGACGGCACGATCGACGTCTGGAGCCTGCCCGACCGGACCGAGCCCGACCGCGGCGGCACGATCACCGGACTGGACACCGACGCCGCCCAACGAGTCCTCGCGACGGTCGGCTCCGACACCACACTGAACCTGTGGACGATGTCCGACGGCCTCACCCTGCGGTCGCGGACGCCCATCCAGCGCCGGGTCAACGACCATCCGCGCGTCAGCCTCAACGGGCCCGGAACCCTGGCCGCGACCGCGAACAACAACGGCGGGCTCGTCGAGCTGTGGGACATCGCCGACGCGGCGGCCCCGCGGCGCGCCGCGGCCCTCGACGTCGCGACCCGCTATTCCTTCCCGGTCGTCTTCGCGCCGTCGGGAGACCTCCTCGCGACCGGTGACACGGACACGACCGTCGCCCTGTGGGACACCTCGGTACCCGGTTCCCCACGGCGGGTGGGCGCATCGCTGCGCGGACCGACCGACCTCATCCGCAACGTCGCCTTCAGCCCCGACGGCACCCGGATCGCGCTGGCCTCCGACGACAAGCGGGTCTATCTGTACGACCTCACGTCGAGGAGTCCGGACCCGATCGACGTCATCGCCGTCGAGGCGCCGGTCGCCCAGGCCGCATTCGACGACGACGGAGACGTCCTGGTGGTCGCCTCCCGCGATCTCTCCACCTGGCGCCTGCCGCCGGTCGGCACGGACGCCGAACCAGAACTCCTCGATCGGCACGAGGACATGTTCGCCTCGACGGTGTCCGTGGCGCCCAACCGGCTCGCGGTCGGCACCGCGACACACGAACTGATCAGCTTCGCGCTCGACGACGACGGTCAGCTCACCGATCGGCAACCGGTCGGGACGTTGCTCGCCACCACCGACACCACCACGACCTGGCAGCTACCCGTCCGGCTCCCGTCCGACGAGGAGATCATCTCCGCGGGTGACACCACCGGGAACGTGTACCTGCACACGCTCGATCTCGACGTTGCCCGCGACTGGATCTGCGCGAGCACCGCACCCATCACCGACGCCCAGCGCGACGCCTACCTCCCACACGTCGAGGTCCGTGCGAACTGCGGCCGGGACTGAAAGGACCCTGTCGGGCAGCGGCCGCCTCAGCGGAAGCCGAGCACCTCGTCGCCCCACGCCTCCCAGATGTCGCCGTCGAGGTTCTGCACGACCCGATCCTCGGCATCGATGCGCAGCACCGGACGATGCCCGGTGTCGTAGGTCGGCCAGTGATCCCCGAGCGACCCGGCGTCCGGCTCCTGCCCGTGCGCGAACGCGGTCCATCGTCGAACCATTCTCTCGGACACCGCTTCTCCCTGCTTGCGCCCGCCGAGCAGAAAGGTGATGTCCCGCGGTCCGGCACCCAGATTGCCCCACACATAAGGGACTTCGGTGGCGTGGGCGGCGCCGAGCCCGAGGAGCCGGAACATCCTCGTCGTCCAGTCGTAGCGGTACACGTAGACCGGCGCGGAGCGTGCGTGCGCCTCGGCGAGCCACAAGGTGGGCATCCGGAACGCCACGTCGCGGGCCACGCCGAGCCCGGTCACCTTGGGGCGCAGGCCCGAATAGGCGGAGAGCACCTGCGCACGCTCGGGGAGGACGACGTCCGGATACTCCTGGGCCATCCCGGCGAACATGCGCTCGATGTCGGCGGTGGTGATCGGCATGAGCGGAGACTTCATGTACTTGAACAGGTTTGCCTCGTCGCGGTTGGTCCCGATGATCAGCGGCACCGGATGCGCGCGGCCCGCCCGGTAGACGTCGAGGGGATGCTCGGGCAGCAGATCGCCGTCGATGACGGGCGCGAAGGCGATGGTCCCCGGCGTCTCGGCGGGGACCTTCTCGAACAGTGCGGTGGTGATCGCCGAACAGGTCATGCCGTCGAGTTCGTCGAGCCGCCCGACGATCTCGCCGGTGTCGAGTTCGCTCGCGTCGATCCCGGCCACCTCGAGCAGTTGCTCGGCGACGCGCGCCGCCCGGTCGGCCCCGTACATGGATGTCACGGGCGAACTCTGCGCGATCGCACGGCCGAAGAGTCCGGCCGCGGCCGGCATGGTGAGCAACGCGGTGACCAGTCCCGCACCAGCCGACTCACCGAACACGGTCACCTTGTCGGGATCGCCGCCGAACGCCGCGATGTGGTCGCGGACCCACCTCAGTGCGGCCAACACATCACTGAGGCCGGCGTTCGATTCGAATCGCTCGTCGATCGAGGAGAGGTCGGCGAAACCGAGCACTCCGAGCCGGTAGTTGAGCGTCACGACGACCACATCACCGGCGGCGGCGAGGTTCGAGCCCTCGTAGAACGGCTGACCGCCCGAACCCAGCACGTAGGCGCCGCCGTGCAGCCACACCATGACCGGGAGTCCGACGGCGTCGTCGGCGTGCTCCGACGAACCCGGCGGGGTCCAGACGTTGAGGAACAGACAGTCCTCGTCCATGACCACGTCGGGACCGAGCCGCACCGCGGGGTTGAGTTGTTGCGGACACACCGCGCCGAAGGTCGAGGCCTCCACGACGCCCTCGGGTGCGTCGCTCGCTTCGAGGGGCACCGCTCGACGCCAGCGCAGCTCTCCCACGGGCGGACGGGCGTATCGGACACCCCGCCAGATGTCGGCCCGCTCGCCGACGACCCCCCGGAAGGTGCCCACGCGGGTGTGGGCCAGCGGTCGCGTTCCGCTCGTGGAGTCGTCCGCTGGTGAGGGCGGGACGGAGGAGGTGCCCGGTTCGTCGTGCTTCATCAGTCCATCGTGCACCGAGAACCTGTTCCGATTGTCCGGAACTCAGCCGCGTCCACTCGCTATTGTGACCCCATGGAGCTACTACGCAACGTCGTAATCTTCCTGCACATCATCGGTTTCGCGGTGACCTTCGGGGCCTGGGTGACCCAGCTCGTGGCACGCGAGTTCCGCGTCACCCGCGTGATGGACTACGGACTGCTGCTCTCCCTGCTGACCGGACTGGCACTCGCGGCCCCCTGGCCGGCCGGAATCGACCTGAACTATCCGAAGATCGGGATCAAGCTGGTGATCCTGCTCGTGCTCGGCGCGATCCTGGGCATGGGGAGCGCGCGACAGAAGCGCACCGGCGAACCCGTACCGCGGCCCCTCTTCTGGGCCGTCGGTGCGCTGTCGTTGCTGGCCGCGGGTCTCGCGGTCATCTGGTAGCCGGCCGCACCCGCGAGCCGGACTCGCGAACGACAACGCCGCGTACCGGATCGGTACGCGGCGTTCGTCCGTGGAGCCCCCTGTCGGGATTGAACCGACGACCGCTCGCTTACAAGGCGAGTGCTCTACCACTGAGCTAAGGAGGCGCGCGGTGCGAGTATATCGGGCCGGGCCGCCCTCGGGGTTCACGGCACCCGGTCGACCGGCGGACCCGATCAGGCCGGGACCGCGGCCACCGCTTCGATCTCCACCAGCTGATCGTCGTAGGCCAGGACCGAGACGCCCAGCAGGCTGCCTGCGGGTCGGTGATCGCCGAAGGCCTCGGTCACCGCGTCCCAGGCGACCACCAGGTCCGCCTGGAGGTGCTCGGCCACGAAGACCGTGACCTTGGCGACGTCGCGCAGCGTCGCACCGGATTCGATCAGTGCGGCCTCCAGGTTCTTCATGCACTGCACGGCCTGCTCACGGACGTTGCCGGGAGCGACGGTTGCGCCGTCGTCGTCGATCGGCGCCGCACCGGCGGTGAAGACGAGACTTCCGGGACTCACCGTGGCACTGCGGGTGTGGCCGTCTCGAGGACCGTTGATCTGCACGGGGGACATGCCGCGATCGTAGACGAGTGGGCTCGGGTCGCACCGCTGCCGACTCGTCCCGGGACCCTGCCGGTGACGCCGGAACACAGAAGGTGTATCCAGTCTCCTGTCAGGGTTGCACCGGCCGAGCGCCGGTGACCCGCGAGCACTCCACCACCGACCCGAGGAGGCCTGCGTGCGCGAACAGATCGGCCGTGCCCTGCGTCGGCTCACGGGCAGCCGCCAGGCGACGATCGACACCATCGAACCCGGCAGCATCATGGTGTCGCCGCGCCGGCCGATCGAACCGTTCGACGTCGCGGCGATCACCGAGGTGCTCGATCTCGCCACGAAGATCGGTGCGGTCCTGCTCGATTCGGGCACCGGGGCCATCGACACCCAGACCCAGATCAAGTTCGTCGCCGGTGTCTACGGCCTCGAGGACGTGGACGTCGACGTCACCTACAACACCATCGTGGTCAGCGCCCGGCGCGGTGCGACGCTCCCGCCCATCACCACCATGGAGCAGGTCTACTACCGCTCGATGGACTTCACGCGGCTCGCGCAGGTCGACCGGCTCGTCCGCCGCATCCGCGACTCCTTCATCAGCCCGTCCACCGCGCATCAGATGGTCGACGAGATCATCACGGCACCGCACCCCTATCCGCACTGGCTGGCCACGACCGCCTGGGGGATCATGGCGTCGGGCATCGCGGTCCTGCTCGGAGGCGAGTATCTCGTGGCCGCGCTCGCGTTCGCGACCACCGTGGTGACGGTCAGCATCAACCGGCGGCTCAACCGCATCGGGACACCCGTCTTCTTCCAGCAGCTCCTCGGGGGCTTCGTCGCTGTCGTCCCGGCCGCCCTGGTCTTCGCCGCCGCCGAGCGGCTCGGTGTCCAGATCGCACCGTCGCAGGTGATCGCGGCGGGCATCGTCGTCCTGCTGTCCGGACTGTCGCTGGTCGGTTCGGTACAGGACGCCATCACCGGCGCCCCCATCACCGGTGTGGCCCGCTTCTTCGAGCTCCTGTTGATGACCGGTGGCATCATCGCCGGCGTCGGCGTGGCGATCAGGATCCTGGAGGCGGGCGGGATCTTCCTGCCCACCATCACCACGACGACCAGCTTCGAGGTCGTCGAACTCCCCATCCGGGTGGTCGCGGGCGCGGTCGCCGCTTGTGCCTATGCGCTGGCCAGCTACGCCGAGACGCGCGCGCTGGGCGTGGCATTCCTCGGCGGCTTCATCGGAACCGCCGTCGCGGCTGCGTCGACCTTCACCGACATCGGTGACGTCATCGCCAACGGTCTCGCGGCCGCCTTCGTCGGACTGATCGGCGGTCTGCTCGCGCGTCGTGCGCTGACACCGCCGCTCGTCGTCGCCGTGGCCGGCATCACCCCGCTGCTGCCGGGCCTCGCGGTGTATCGCGGCCTCTACGGCATCCTCGGGGATCAGACGCTCGACGGCTTCACCTGGATCGCGAACGCCCTGGCCATCGGCTGCGCACTCGCCGCGGGGGTCACCCTCGGTGAGTTCGTCGCCCGGTCGCTGCGCCGCCCCCAGCTCCCACCCCGTCCGGACTGGCGGCTCCGCCGCCGGATCGCCCTGCGCGAGGACCGCGAGGCGCGTCAGGCGGCCTCGGCAGCTCGTCGGCCCCGCGCGAACCGGTGGCGGCCGCCGCCTCCGCGACGCTGAGGCGGGACGGGTCGCCGTGAGCACACGCGATGCCCGGGTAGAATAGGCAGTCGGGCGTGTCTTCGGACGGCCGCTCCGTATCAGCAGAACCGTTCGAGACCTGGACGGCCGCGCCACCGGCTATCGCGCGCCGACACGCACCACCATGCCGCACAACGAGGGGACTCACATGCCCGCGAAGACGACCGACATCGCCGCCGACGAAGAACTGGAACCGGTGGCCGACGAGACCGCCAGCTCCGCACGCCGAGTCGTCGCCGCATACGCGACCGACGCCGACGAGTGCCGGATGCTGTTCGCCATGCTGGGAATTGCGCCGGGCGAAGACGCCTGACCAGGTGGCTCCGCGAGCAGGAGAAACCCACCGCGACACCGACGGGGTGACCGGCACCGACCGGCCCACCCACGACGGGGCCGAGTTCGTGGTCGTCGCGAACCGCCTGCCCGTCGACAAAGAGGTGCTGCCCGACGGCACGGTCAACTGGAAGCAGAGTCCGGGCGGACTCGTGACCGCGCTCGAGCCGATCCTGCGCGCCAACACCGGGGCCTGGGTCGGATGGTCGGGGATTCCTGATTCCGATGACAACCCCGACATCGAGGGCATCGACATCCACGCGGTCCCGCTGTCGGCGCAGGAGATCGCCGAGTACTACGAGGGCTTCTCCAACGCCACGCTGTGGCCGCTCTACCACGACGTCATCGTCAAACCCGAGTACCACCGCGAATGGTGGAACGCCTACGTCGAGGTGAACCGGCGCTTCGCCGAGGCCGCGTCGCGGGCCGCGGGCGAGGGCGCGGTGGTCTGGGTGCAGGACTATCAGCTGCAGCTGGTGCCCAAGATGCTGCGGATGCTGCGGCCCGACGTCAAGATCGGCTTCTTCCTGCACATCCCGTTCCCCCCGGTCGAGTTGTTCATGCAGATGCCGTGGCGGACCGAGATCGTCGAAGGCCTCCTCGGTGCCGACCTGATCGGATTCCACCTGCCGGGCGGGGCACAGAACTTCCTCTTCCTGGCCCGTCGCCTCGCGGGCCAGGCGACGAGCAAGGGCACCGTCGGTGTGCGTTCGCGGTTCGGTGTGGTCCAGGTCGGTTTCCGATCCGTGCGCGTCGGCGCGTTCCCCATCTCGATCGCCTCCGGTGAGCTCGACGCACTGTCCAAGACCCGCAAGATCCGGGAGCGCGCCGCGGAGATCCGCCGTGAGCTGGGCAATCCCAAGACGATCATGCTCGGTGTCGACCGGCTCGACTACACCAAGGGCATCGACGTACGACTCAAGGCCATCTCGGAGCTCCTGGCCGAGAAGCGCCTCCAACCCGCCGACACGGTGATGCTGCAGCTCGCGACACCGAGCCGGGAACGCGTCGAGAGCTACAAGCAGATGCGGGCCGGTATCGAGCAACTCGTCGGGAACATCAACGGCACCTACGCGAGCGTCGGACAGCCCGTGATCCAGTACCTGCATCGACCGGTGCCCCGCGAAGAACTCGTTGCCTTCTTCGTGGCAGCCGACGTCATGCTGGTCACGCCGCTGCGCGACGGCATGAATCTCGTCGCCAAGGAGTACGTGGCGTGCCGCGGCGATCTGGGTGGCGCACTGGTGCTCAGCGAATTCACCGGCGCCGCAGCCGAACTACGGTCGGCCTACCAGGCCAACCCGTACGACCTCGACGGCGTGAAGGACGCGATCGAGGCCGCTGTCGAACAGAGCGAACACGAGGGCAAGCGGCGCATGCGCGCGCTGCGGAGGCAAGTCCTCGCGCACGATGTCACCAAGTGGGCGGAGAGCTTCCTCGGCACCCTCGGCGCCGACTCCGACACCGAGTTGTCGCCCAATCGGGGTGTCCACCTCGTGGACGAGCCGGAGTGAGCCACAACGGGATCCCCGCCGAGCTCACCGCGGCCCTGACGCGCGCCGCGCGTGTGGGAGTGCTGCTCGTGGCCAGCGACTACGACGGATGTGTCTCGCCGATCGTGTCGCGTCCAGAGGACGCCGTGCCCGTGCCCGCGTCGATCGATGCCCTCGTCGCCGCTGCCGCGCTGCCCGATACCGTCGTGGCCGTGGTGTCCGGTCGCGAACGCGCCGTGCTCGCACAGTTGTCCGGCCTGACCGCGCCGGTCGTGCTGGTCGGCAGTCACGGCAGCGAGTTCGAGTCCGGATTCGCGGTCGAGGTCACCGACGAGGACCGCGCGTTGCTGAATCGCCTGATCGCCGAGTTGTCCTCGATTGCAGCCGATTTCCCGGGCACCACGGTGGAGGTCAAACCGGCCAGCACCGTGCTGCACGTTCGCAACGCGTCCGCGGCCGACGCCGTCGTCGCACTCGACCGTGCCCGCACCGGCCCGGCCTCCTGGCCGGGGGTGCACGTCACCGAGGGCAAGGCCGTCGTCGAACTCGCGGTGATCGAGACCAGCAAAGGTCACGCACTCGACACCCTGCGCGACCGTATCGGTGCCGACGCGGTCATCTACCTCGGCGACGACGTCACCGACGAGAAGGCCTTTGCGCACCTGCGGCCGCAGTCCGGTGACATCGGCATCAAGGTCGGCGAGGGCGACACCGCCGCCGAGTTCCGCATCGCCGACACCGACGACGTGGCAACGGTTCTCACGTTCGTGGCCGAACAACGGGCCCGCGCAGCGACGACCGGGTAGCGCAATGAGGCATTGAATGCCATCGCGTGGTCAGGGTCCGCACGAACAAGATTCACGAAAGCTGATGGACCGTCGTTCACCGCGTAGGTCCGCGACGAAATTGTTGCCGGCCGCGCGCGACCTGTTACTCAAGAGTTCTCCCGATTGCGTTGCGCACCAGCGGGTCTCGACTCAGTAGCTCCTCGAGGTGTGCTTCGACGAGCGATGGACGGATGCGACGCCCACGCCGTGGCGGTCGGACGTCGATGACGTGGCTGATCTTCAGTCGCAGGTCATCGTGGCGCCGCCCGTCCGGGCGTGGGCGAGCGCCGGACCGCGTTGATGGTCCGTGGATCTCGTCGCGCACGGTGTTCAGGTGTGTCGTGAACCTCGTGGGTATATCGGGTCGGCGGTTGACGCGGTAGGGGTTCGGCGGTGCGCCGGGCTCGGCATTCAACCGCCACACGCAGCGGCCTTCGTCGGGTCCGGAACGTTCGATCCGGGTGGTGTACTGCCCGGGTTTGTCCCCGACCATACGGTTGTGGCGCGGGCATGCCGGGGCGAGGTCGTCGATGTCGGTGAGTCCGCCCTTCGCCCAATCTTGTTGGGCGTGATGTATCTCGACCTGCGTGGCGGGTTGGTCGCAACCGGGCGCCGAACACACATGGCCATCGGGGCGGGCGAACGACACCAGACGTTGGTCACGGGTGGCGAGGCGTTTCCCGCGCCCGAAGTGCAGCGGCGCGGCGGTGGCGTCTTTGAAAATCGCCAACCAGGGCTGTACGTCACCGGCCATCGCGATGAGGTCCGGAATGGGCAGCAGGGTGCCGGTCGCGGTGGTCGCCAGGCCGGCTTCACGGACCAGGTCGCCCAGGTCGGCTTTGATGATCAGCTGCACGGGCAGCCCGCGGTGAGAGGTACCGAGCAGCCCGTCGTCGAGGACAGCTTTCAGCAGGGCATTGAGAGCGTCGTGGTTGATCTGCGCCGGCGTACGGTTGTCACGCTCGGCCGCGGCAGCCAGAGTGTTCGGGTCGGCATCTTCGAAAGACCCGGTGGGCGAATACGGATCGTTGGGATTGTTCATCCCAGGCTTGGCCCACACTGCCAGCAACATGGTCACCCTGGCAGCCAACTCCGGTGTGAGGGTTGCGGTCATCTTCGCGGTTCCGTCGGCGCGTTGCCGGTTCACCCACAGGTTCCGACGCCGCTTGCGGTCTGCGTCGTCGGTGAGGCTGCCATCAGGATCGAGGTGAGCGAGCAGCCGCGCACCGAGTTGGGTGATGTCGGCCGGGGTGTGGGCTTCGGCGATCTCGGTCATCTGACGTTCAGCGGCGACTTTCACGTCATGCTCGACGGCGCGGGGGATCTGGTCGAGGACGTCGAGCGCAGCGTCGACGTGTGCGGTTCCGACGGCGCCCTGAGCGAAAGCTTCCGCCAGCGTGGGGTGTTCGGGTTCCAGACGATCGCCGTTGAGGCAGGCGAGCGAGGCCGTGGCGTTGAGATGCTTGCGTCGTCGCACCGGGTTGGTGACGCGAAGGCGGTGGTTCATGAACTGGATGAGGCTGCGGTACCCGGCCTTACGCGGCAGGTCACGGGCCTCGACTTCGGCGATCTGCCGGTCGCCGGCGAAAGTGGTTCGAGCAATTGCCCGCTCGGTGGCAGAGGCGACTTCGATCAGTTCTTCATCGGTACATGGGGACATGTCGACGGTCTGCAGTTCGTCGAGAATCTCATGCAGCTGGGACACCAGCTCGACGGCACGCACTTGTGGTGCTGCGGATACGTCGGACATGGCCACCCCCCGGAGACGATTGTGCGAATCTATGTTCGAGTGTAGCGGCTATAGCACTGGTAGGCAACACTTTTCACGAACACATCGATGAGTGACCTTGTCGGAGGTGTGTGGTAGAAGCGGGTTGCCCAGTCCGAAGTGGCTCAACGACTCGACCTCGATCAAATTACCGTGCGGCGCCGGCGAGCCGGTAGAGCACCCGACACCGACACCGGAGCGTGGATCGAGACGTGGAACGACAACCACTGCCCCTACATGTAGGTCGAAACCGCAGACCAGATCCTCGCGCCCATCGCTCACCACTGCACACGAATCAATGGATCAGGACACTAGACCGGCGCCGCGACGAGCGGGTCCGTCGTCACCGCCCGGCGCGCACTCTCGCGAATCACCTCGTGCACGAACCCGAGTTTGCGCACGACCGGCACGGGAATCGTGAACGGGTAGAGCGGTCGGCGACCCATCGCCACATTCACCCGATTCAACATGAGCGACAACCATTTCCAGTCGTAGAGAAGTCGCTCGATGGGCTGGTCTGCATACGACTCGAGCGGCACGATGTCGCGATCCATGGTGAACCGGACCTGGTGGGCATCGAGCTTGAGCCCGGATTCGCGTGCGGTGTCGATGGTTCCGGTGATGTGGAGGTAGTGCGCGAAGCACTCGGCGAAATCCTCCCACGGATGCATCGTGGCGTACTCCGAGATGAACGAGTCATGCCAGTTCTCAGGGGCCCCGAACCGATAGTGACGGGTGATCGCGTCGGCGTAGCTCACACGCTCGTCGCCGAACAGGTCCCGGCACCGATCGAGGTACCGGTCAGCGCCCCGATCGGTCTCGACGAGGACATGTTGGTAGTAGTGACCCGTCTCGTGCCGGAAGTGACCGAGCATCGTGCGGTACTGCTCACCGAGGTCGACCCGGAGCCGCTCGCGATACGCGTCCTGGGTCTCGGCGAGGTCGATGGTGACCACCCCACCCGCATGACCGATCGTCACCGGCCGACCGAGGGTCTGACTCGACAACAGGTCGAACGCCAGGCCACCCTCGGTGCGCCAGAACGGCTCCACCGGCAGCCCCAGGTCGACGAGTTGATACACGAGCAGTCGCAGATCGAACGACGCCGACGCGAGCTTCTCGAGGGCGATGGTGTCCTCGGCGTCGGGCTGACGACGGATGAGCGACTCCGGGAAACAGCGCCCCCGCAGGCCGCTGCTGTCCTCGGCAACCTCGGCCGGGGTCAGCCAGTTGCAATGCGTCCGGTCCCACAACGAGCATCTGACCCACCGGAGACCGCCGATCTCGACCCCGTCCGCCGCGACCGCGTACAACGACCGCGACGGGAGGTGCACGCCGACGGTCGTCCCGCAGTTCGGGCAGGTCTGGCGATCGAAGCCGGACAACGCATTGCAGACCGGACAGGTGAGCGCGTGCACGCAGCTCACCCTATCCGGATGCGCGAGCTCCCGTCGTCGATCGGAAGCGCCCCGCGCACCGTTGCCGTCACCTCGTAGGAGTTGAGGTTGATCGAGCCGCGGTGGTTGTCGAGGAATGCGGTGTCGGCGGCGTCACGACCGGTCGAGATCCGCACGAGGCTCTGCCGCGGGGCCAGTCCGGTCGCGTCGACCGCCACCCACTCACCGTCCACGATCGCCTCGGCGACGGCGTGGAAATCCATCGGCGAACAGCCCGGCGCGTAGACCGCGACGAGGCGGGCGGGGATGTTGAGAGCCCGCAGGAGCGCGACGACGAGATGCGCGTAGTCGCGGCACACCCCCGCACCGGCGAGCAGGGTGTCGGCGGCGCCGTCGATGGGGTCGCTCGTCCCGGGGATGTAGCTGAGCCGGTCCGACACGTAGGCGGCGACCTGATCCAGGATCTCGCCGTCGGGCAGCGACGAGTCGAACTGACCCGCGGCGAATCCGAAGAACTTGTCGCACTCGGCATATCGGCTCGGACGCAGATACGTGGAGCGGTCGGTGAGGTCGACGGGTATCGGATCGGCGGGGGTGAGGACCGATGCCCGGTAGTCGATCGTCAGGAGGCCGCGCTCGAGCTGCAACCGGTGAATCCGGGACCCGTGCGACCCGATCATCTCTTCCGGCGTCACCGGCCGCCCGTCGAACTCGACCTTGAGTTCCTCCTCGAGCTGGAGTCCGGGCAATCGGGCGACGGTGATCTGCATCTCCAGTTCGGTGGGGTCGTCGACCCGCACCTCGAGCCGTGCGGACACATCGCGGGGCAGCGTCATGGGCTCACCGTAGGGGATGCGCGCGACGACGGCAGCGGCAGGCGGTACCGGAGGCCGCTACAGCGTCGCCATCGCGGCGACCGGGTCCGCGTAGATGACGCTGAGTGCGACCACGACCGCCGCGCTCTCCTGGACGCGCACACCGAATCTCGAGGGGGCGATCTCCAGCGGCCACGACAGCGTGGTCGCTTCGTCGAACGCGGCCTGCACGGGAGCGAGTCCGTGCGGGTGCGCGGCGAAGGCATCACCGGCGACGACGATGGCGTCGGGATTGATCACGTCCCGGATGAGCGCTACCGACTCCCCCAGGACGCGGGCTCGTTCGTCGACGATCCGAGCCGACGTGGGACTGATCCCGAGCCGACGCGCCGCGACCTCCGCGGCGTCGTTGCCGATGACGTTCTGCAGCCGGACCCGGGTGAGCCCGGGAGCAAGCACGGGCGCGGTGACCGGCAGGTGGGCGATGGTGCCCGCCCCTCGTTCGGGTACGTGCACCCGGCCGTCGAGAGTCATTGCCATCCCCGCTGTTTCGCGAGCGTAGAAGAACAGACCGGAACCCCCGTCGTCCCGCGGGTGGGACAGGAGCAGCTCCGCGGCCGCCATCGCCTCGACGTGCTCGCACACCGATACCGGTGTGTCGAGGTACTCGGCAAGTGTTGCGCCCACGGTGAGTTGATGCCAACCCAGGACCCGGTGGTTCACCACCCCGGTCTCGGCGTCGACCGCCCCGCCGACCGCGACCCCACCCCACAGCACCCGACGCCCGCTGAATCGCGCGGCGAGTTCGGCGAGCAGTCCGCTGAGATGCCGCAGGGCGTCTTCCTGATCGCCGGTCGGCGTCAGCACGGCGTGGCTGTGCAGCGTCCGCCCGCCGAGATCGGCGATGGCGAGAACGGTCCGGCGCGCGCCGATGTGCATACCTGCCACGCACAGCGAGTCATGGTCGATGGTCAGCGGATTCTTGGGTCTGCCAATCGATTTCGGTCCAGCGAGATCGGGACGTTCGACGACGAGGCCGTGCGCTGCCAGCGCATGCACCTGACGGTTGATGGTCGCAGGCGACAGACCCGTCGTCGAGGCGAGCTGATCCCGGGTCACCGGCCCATTGACCCGGATCGCGTGCAGAACCGCCGCCGCCGGAGTGGAGGTCAGTTGCAGCGCCGCCGGGATCACTCCCCCACGCATGCGATGAATGTAGCAGCGCGGCGAGGTCGCCGAGCCCGGCCGACGGGCCCTACGGCCGCCTTGCGGGCATCCGTAAGGTTGAGCCCATGAGCACCGACACCACCTCTCAGTCGACGGACAACCGACCGATCGCCGTGGTCACCGGCGCGAGTTCGGGTATCGGCGCGGCCACCGCGCGCCGGCTCGCCACGCAGGGTTACCACGTGGTCCTCGGCGCCCGCCGCCTCGATCGGGTGACGGCACTCGCCGACGAGATCGGGGGCACGGGAAGGCAACTCGACGTCACCGACGACGAGTCGGTGGCCGCATTCGTCGCCGGACTCGACACGGTGAATGTGCTCGTGAACAACGCAGGCGGTGCGAAGGGCCTGGACCCGGTGTCGACCGCCGACCTCGACGACTGGCGCTGGATGTGGGAGACGAACGTCCTGGGCAGTCTGCGGGTCACCAAGGCGCTGCTGCCGGCGCTCATCGCCTCGGGTGACGGTCTGATCGTCTCCGTCACCTCGATCGCGGCGTTCGAGGCCTACGACAACGGCGCGGGTTACACCTCGGCGAAACACGCGCAGGGCGTGACCCATCGAACCCTCCGCTACGAACTCCTCGGGAAGCCGGTACGGCTCACCGAGATCGCACCGGGCATGGTCGAGACCGACTTCTCACTCGTGCGATTCGAAGGCGATCAGGAACGCGCCGACAAGGTCTATGAGGGCCTGACCCCGCTGGTCGCCGAGGACGTGGCCGAGGTCATCGGGTTCGTCGCGTCCCGCCCGCCGCATGTCAACCTGGACCAGATCATCCTCAAGCCGCGCGACCAGGCCTCCGCCCGGCGGAACATCAAGACCGGCTAACGAGGTGCCGGGGCGTTCGAGGTGGGCGCCCCGCTGGGCGTCGCGGGCACGGAGGTCTCGCGGACCTCACCCTTGATGGCCGACATGCTCTGCCAGGTCTCCCAGTCGTAGATCCAGTCGTAGATGTCGCCGTCGGCCTCCGACAACGCGATTCGTGTCCCGGTGACCTCCACCGGGTCGCCGTAGACCGCCACCCCGAAGTACCGCTCGGCGTCGGCCTCCGACAGGTTGATGCATCCATTGGTGACGTTCGCGGAGCCCTGGACGTTCACGGTCGCGGGGTTGGCGTGGATGAACTCGCCGTTGTTGGAGATCCGGACGGCCCAGCGCTCGCGGATGTTGAAGTAGCCCGCGGCCGGGTTGCTCATGAAGAACTCTTCGTATTTCTCGGTCACCACGTGGATTCCGGAGCGGGTGACGTTGCGGTCGAGGTCGCCGCCTCCGTAACTACACGGCAGGGCCATCAGTTCGACGCCGTCGCGCAACACCACGATTCGGTGGGACGACTCCTCGGCCTTCACCACCTGGGCGCGTCCGATCGCGAAATCGCTGGTCACATCGGCCGCGCCGTACGCGCCACCGCCGTGGTCGAGCCCGTACAGCTTGGCCACCATGGTGACCTGGGTGCCGGGGGCGAAGTACTCGCGTGGTCGCCAGTGCACGCGTGAGCCGTTGTCCTCGCCGAGCCATGCCCACGATCCCTTGGTCGGCGGGGTGGTGGTGACCGTCAGCGCGCGCTCGACGGCTTCCTTGTCCTCGACCGTTCCGTTGAACTTCAAGATGATCGGCGCCGCGATGCCGACCTCCTGCCCGTCGCCGATGTTGACGACGACGTTCACCTGGCTCGACGGCGTCAGGGTGGTGAACGTGCCGGCAACCGGCACGACCTTGCGATCGACGCCCACCGCCGTTCCGCTCCAGGTGTATTCGGTGCCGTAGCCCAGTGGCTCACCGATCGTGTAGGTGGTCCGGTCCTCCGAGAGCTGCCCCTTCACCACGACTCCGCGCGGGTTGGTCAGTTTCACATCGGGATTGAGGAAGCCGTCGGTGGCCTTCACCGAGAACTCGGCGGTCGGGCCGGCCGGCTCGGCGTCGAGCGCCGGGGTGAAGGTCAGGGTGACCGACGGGTCGGCGGGTGTGTCGTCGCCGGGGCCGAGGCCGGAACCCGAGCAGGCCGCCACCGCAACCCCGAGCGCACCGACCCCGGCCGCGGCGAGCACGGAGCGTCGGTTCACCGAGGCCTGAGGAGTCATCACCGCAACAACAGTACCGATGCGACACCGCGCATCGGTGGTTCGCTGACCCGGGTCACGCGTCCGAGGTACCCGAGCGGTTGTCGTCTCGCGCCGCGATGTCGGTTCGCACGGACGGTAGGTGGGCCCGCTCGCCGGCGTGGTCCATCATCGACAGCACCTCGGCGGCCCCCTCGTACGCGCAGATCGCGTGCGGGATCATCGTCGAGAACTCGGCCGCGTCGCCTTCCGGTATGAGGATGGTGCGATCGCCCAGCCACAGCTTCACGGTCCCCGACAGCACGGTGAACCACTCGTAGCCCGGGTGAACACGCAGCTCACCGACGGGCTGCTCGCGTTCGAAGCGCATCTTCGCCACGGTCACGCCCTGCGGCGCGTTCTCCCGCGAGAGCAGCCACATCGTCATCCCCTCCACGGTGTGCGGTTGGGGCCGGATCACGACGTCGGTGTCGTCGGCGGGTTCGACGAGCTGATCGAGCGTGGTACCGAGCGCACGGGCGATCGGCACGAGCTGGTCGAGCGCCACCCGGCGGTGCCCGGTCTCGATCCGGCTGAGGGTCGACGGAGACAGATAACACCGGGCGGCGAGGGCATCGAGCGTCCATCCCCTCGCGATCCGGAGCCCGCGGATTCGCTGGCGGACGACAGCATCGAGTTCTTGCGTCATTGGCAAGATGCTATGCCATTGAAGCATGGCGCCGCTAGTGTGGGGTCATGACCAGCACTCATCATCACCACTCGGACGGGAACCGCCACGCCCACGCGAGCCATGCCGAACACGATCACGCGCGCCTTGCGGCGGTCCTCGACCTCGACGCCGAACTCATGGCCGACTACCTGGACGACGCCGCGAACCTGATAGCGGAGTCGTTGCAACGCTCGCCGGCGCGCATCGCGGATCTGGGCGCGGGCACCGGAACCGGCACCGAGGCACTCGCCCGCCACTTCCCACAGGCGCGGATCCTCGCGGTCGACGGCTCGCCCGACATGGCCGCGCTCGTCGAGCAACGGGCGCGAGACGGCGGTTTCGGCGATCGCGTGACGTCCGTCGTCGCCGATCTCGACGACGGTCTGCCGCCCCTCGGGGCACCCGACGTCGTGTGGGCGGCCATGTCGCTCCACCACGTCGCCGATCCGCAGCGCCTCCTGCGTGAGGCCGCGACCGCGCTCGGTCCGGACGGGGTCGTCGTGATCACCGAGATGGCGGGCGTCCCGCGGTTCATCCCCGCGCGCGACGATGCCGAGCTCGGTGGCCTGCAGGAGCGCTGCCAGACCGCCGCGGCCGGGGCCGGATGGGAGGCGCTCGTAGACTGGACCGACGCGTTCGACGACGCCGGGTACGACGTACTCCGTTCCGAGACCGTCCACGTCGAACGCAGCGACCCGAGCCAGTCGGTCGCGCGGTACGCACGGCACTGGTTCGCCCAGTTCCGGCACCGTTTGGCCGACACCCTCGATCCCACCGACCTGGCCCTGCTCGATGTCTTGACCGACGAGTCCGACCTCGACACCCTGCATCGTCTCGACGACCTGACCCTGGCCGCCGGGCGGCTCCTCTGGATCGCCCGCCCGCGCACGACGGCCTCCACTGCACCCTCCACCCCCGAGAGCGAGCACTGATGAACAACCCCTGGAACAACGAACCGAACTCCACCACAACCGAATACGATGTCGCCATCATCGGCGGCGGAGCTGCCGGACTGAGTGCCGCGACGGTACTGGCACGGTCCCTGCGCAAGGTCGTGGTCATCGACGCGGGGCAACCGCGCAACGCACCGGCAGCCGGAGCCCACAACGTGCTGGGGCAGGACGGGATCTCCCCTCTGGACCTGCTCGCCCGTGGCCGCGCGGAGGCGACCGGGTACGGAGCCGAGATCCGTTCGGGCACTGTCGTCGACGCCGCGGGCTCCGTCGACGACTTCACGCTGCGTCTCGCTTCGGGCGAGGTGGTCGCGGCCCGGCGCCTCATCCTGGCGACCGGACTGGTCGACGAACTCCCCGACCTCCCCGGGGTCGCCGACCTCTGGGGGCACGATGTGCTGCACTGTCCGTACTGCCACGGCTACGAGGTACGCGGCACCCGGATCGCCCAGATCGCGACGAGCCCGATGTCGGCGCACCAGGCGCTCATGTTCCGCCAGCTCAGTGAGCATGTCACGGTGATCGCGCACGACCCCGCCGCGTTGTCGGCCGATGATCGCGAGCACTTCGCGGCCACGGGCATCACCGTTGTCGACGCTCGCGTCGAGCGCGTCCGGACGCGCGAGGAGGACGGGGCGGCCCGCCTCGACGGCGTACTCCTGACCGACGGCACCGTGGTCGACGCCGACGCGGTGGTCGTCTCACCGAAGTTCGTGGTCCGTGGTGAGCTCTACCAGCGTCTGGGCGGCATCCTCGACGATGGCCCGATGGGCGGACTGGTCGGGACCGGCCCGATGGGCGAGACCGCGTTGCCGGGCGTGTGGGCGGTGGGCAACACCACCACCGTGCATGCGATGGTGACCGTCGCCATGGGTGAGGGGGTGTCGGCCGGCGCCGCGGTCAACGCGAGCCTGGTCATGGCCGAACTGGACGCCAAGGTCGCCGCCCTGGCGTGACCGACGAGCGTCCGCGAGGGCTCCGCCGTCGGCCGTCTATTCCGGGAAACCGTCGAGCACCGCGGCCGACGCGGACAGCCCGAGTCGGGTCGCACCGGCGGCGATGAGATCGGCGGCGGCCTCGGCGGTCCGGATTCCGCCGCTCGCCTTCACTCCCACGCGATCGCTCACCGCGGCGCGCATCAACTGCACCGCCTCGACGCTCGCGCCGCCCGCCGGATGGAACCCGGTCGACGTCTTCACCATCGACGCTCCGGCCCGTTCGGCGCGGCGGCACACCTCGGTGACGGTGTCGGGTCCGGCGAGTTGCAGCAGCGCGGCGGATTCGATGATCACCTTGAGGAGGGTGTCGTCGCCGACGGCCTCACGGACGGTGAGGACGTCGGCGAACACCTCGTCGAACCGGCCGTCGACGGCCGCGCCCACATCGATCACCATGTCGATCTCGTGCGCACCGGAATCGACGGCCAGACGCGCCTCGGCCGCCTTGACCAGCGAATGGTGCTTACCGGACGGGAATCCGGCCACGACGCAGGTCCGCAGTGCCCCGGTGTCGATCGGGAGCATCGACGGCGACAGACAGACGGCGAACACCCCGAGCCGCGCGGCTTCGGCAACCGTGGCCTCCGCGTCGGTACGGGTCGCCTCCGGCTTCAGCAGCGTGTGGTCGATGATGGCGGCGACGTCGCCGCGTCGCAGGTCCTTGTTCGTCACACCGACGAGCTTGGCACACTGACTGTCGTGGCCCCCGGACAGACGACCCAGACGGATCGAACCCAGACAGATCAGACCGAGCACCGCTACGTGCTGACGCTCGGCTGCCCCGACCGCACCGGCATCGTGGCCCGGATCTCGACCTTCCTCACCGACGTCGGCGGCTGGATCACCGAGGCGGCCTACCACTCCGACGAGGAGACCGGGTGGTTCTTCACCCGGCAGGCCATCCGCGCCGACTCGGTGTCGTCGACCGCCGAGGAACTCCGCGCGCGCTTCGCGGCGGAGGTGGCCGCCGAGCTCGGGCCCGAAACCGACTGGCGCCTCACCGATTCGCGGGAGATCAAGTCCGCGGTGCTACTGGTGAGCAAAGAGAGCCATTGCCTCATCGATCTCCTCGGGCGCGCCCATCGGGGTGAACTCCCGGCCGCCATCCGTGCGGTCGTCGGCAACCATCGCGAGTTGGAAGACCTGACGGCTCGATTCGGCATCCCGTTCCACCATGTCCCGTTCGCGGGCGAACGCAAGGCCGAGGCCTTCGCCGAGGTGGGCCGGATCGTGGAGGGCTATCAACCCGACGCGGTGGTGCTGGCGCGCTTCATGCAGATCCTGCCGCCGCAGCTGTGCGATGCGTGGTCCGGCCGTGCCATCAACATCCACCACAGCTTCCTGCCCAGCTTCATCGGCGCCCGGCCCTACCATCAGGCCTTCGCGCGCGGCGTGAAGCTCATCGGCGCCACGTGCCACTACGTCACCGCCGATCTCGACGCCGGGCCGATCATCGAGCAGGACGTCATCCGCGTCGATCACAGCGACTCGGTGGCCGACATGGTCCGCCAGGGACGCGACATCGAGACCCTGGTGCTCTCCCGAGGCTTGCGCTGGCACCTCGAGGATCGCGTTCTGGTCCACGGGCGCAAGACCGTCGTCTTCACCTGACGGTCCCCACGACAAAGCGAACCGCCCCGCGACATCTGTCGCGGGGCGGTTGCAAAGTGTGCCGACTTACGTCGGGTCTTCCTCGCCACCGAGCGAGCCGGTGAGCACGTTTCCGAGGATCTCCTCGATAGCGCCGGAGATGCCGCCTTCGATTGCGTCTGCCATATCTACTCCTTCGTCATCGGTGAGATTGTTCGTTGATCACCGTCCGCTCTCACCCGTGCGTCGGCTCGATGCCGACGTTACATATTGATTTCAGGAATGTCTGCCCTGTCACCGAAATATCATCTCTCGCGGACGGACAATTGGTGCGAAGAAAGCCATGGAACCCCAGCTGAGAGGCTCATACGGTGGGTTTTGAATCAGACAAAATCGAATCCGTGGATTCCGGCAATGCAGCGATATTGCAACCTTCAGCGAGTCTTCGCCCGACATGAATGGGACCAGAAACAGTTCAGCAGTTGGTGTCGCGGGCGCGTCACCAACTGCTGAACCAGTATTCGTCGACTCAGGCCCCGGCATCACTGCCGTCGACCGATCCACCACCGATCGAACCCGCATCACCGAGGCCGCCGAGAATCACCTCGATCGCACCCGTGATCGCACCGGTGATTCCACCCTCGACTATGCCTGCCATATTCGTCTCCCTTGATGTTGGTGAGATGTTCCGGGACGGCCGTGCGTCTCACCTGGCGCAACGACCTGCGGGCGACGTTACAGACCGATCACGGAAACGTCCTCCAATATGGAGAATTGGCGGTTTGCATTCACAAATGGGTGTCTAACAAAAGTGCAACTCGGTGTCTCACCGCAATCGCTTGCCATGACCACAATCGCCCGCGTGCGTTTCTGGTATCTCTTCGCGAAACCGATCACCGCGCAACACAGAAATGTGCTGCTATTACCCGATGACAGGGGCACAGCCAGTCGTCGCACGAGCTCGCGCGTTGACGGCCGACGACCGGGAGTGTGCGCTCGATCTGCTCGAGAGCGGCATACGCGAGGTTCCCGTCTATCGGTGGCTCATGGGCAACGATGCCCCGACCGACGCATTCCGGTGGTACGGCGACATCCTCTTCACCGACCTCCTGCCGGGCATGCGGGGAATGTTCACGCCGGCCGGCGAGATGATCGCGCTGATCGCGGTGGCCGGCCCTGACCATCAGACACAACCGGTCGACGATGAATTGGCAGCCCGATCACGCCATTACGTGGTCGGCCTCGATGGATTCATCTCACGATTCCGCGAATTGCAGGAGAAGTCGCGAGCCCGCACGGTCGGCGGGGCGCACAGCATCGTCTTCGCCCTGGTCCACCCGGATCATCGCAGGTACGGCACCCTCGCAGCCCTGCTGAATCCTGTTCTGCAACGAGCTCGCGACGCGGCATCGCCGGTGACCGCAAGCACTGCGGACGAGCACATGATCGACGTGTACGCCCGCAAATGGGGTGGCCGGGTCTATGACGAGTTCACGCTGACCGACGGACCGACGGTCTGGTTCTTGATCGTCGATCCACCGACGGCCTAGAACCGACCACTCCGAAGAGGGTCAGACCGAGCAGCCGCCGGACTGTCCCTGCGACGACGTGCCGGTCATCTCGCTCGTCAACTGCACGTCCGAACCGCTGACCCCGAACTCGAGCCCGGTGTCGGTGACCTTCAGCGAATCGACCTGCACCTCGTCGAAGAACGGGCCGAGCGACGACGTGGTGACCTGGTCGACGATCTGCTGGGCGAAGTCCGGCGGGATGCCGAAGACCAGGGCACTGGCCTTCACCACCTCGAAGTCGACGCGGCCGTCGTTCAGGACCGGCTTGATCGTCGCCGACACCGGCACCTGGAAGACCATGACCGGGAAGGCCGCCTGGACCTCGAAGGTGCCGTCGGCCGCGTTGCCGGTGATCTGCTCGACCGCACCGACGCCACCCGCCCCGGTGCCCGTGCTCTGACCGGCACCGGCGGCCTGCTCCTTGCTCAGTTCGACGATCCGCTCATAGGGGATGAAACCCGTCCCGGTGAGACTCTGGATGTCGGTGGAGTTCTCGGTGCCCGAGATGCCGTCCGCGCGCATGTGCAGACGAACACCGCCGGCACTGTCGTCGGTGTCGACCTGCACGAAGGGGATGTCGCCGCTGCCCTGCAGGATGATCGGCTTGCGGCTCAGGGCGACCTCGGTCGGCACGCCGGTGAGCCCGCTGAAGGACTCCTCGAGGCAGCTGGTGACCTTGTTGCGAAGATACAGCTCGCTGCCGACCGCGCCGATGACCACCAGGAGCAGTACTCCGACGAGGCTGAAGGCCACGATCTTGCCCGTGCTCCGCTTCTTGCGCGGCGATGTCATGACCGGACCACCGCCGGTGGGGCCACCCGTCTCCGGCGCGATCGGTCCCGACGCGGTGCCGGGCCCGTACGGGTCCTCGCCGGGCGCGAACTGGGACGTGGGCGGCTTGGCACCGCCGAGATCGCCCGTGTCCCCGTCCGACGGTGGGATGGCGGAGTAGGCCTGCGCACCCGGGACGATCGGTTCGGTCGCGAACTGCTCGGTCGCGGGTGGGTCGCTGTGGCCCGCACCGGGGACCGGCTTCCATTCGCCGCCCTGTCCTGCCGGAGCCGGGTCCCCTGGCGCCGGGTCCCTTGGCGCCGGATCACCTGGGGTCGGATCGGCAGGATTGCCGGCGTGCGCATCGATCTTGCCGGTCTCGTCGGCGGGGTCCCCGGATGCGGGATCGGGGCGGGGCGTGTTGCTGTCGCTCATGGGTTCCGTCCTGGGTCGTCTGACTCGCGGAGCCGCGTGTGGGCCGGCGTCACGTCGTTGTCCGTCTCGCCGCCGACCGGCAGGGGTCGCTCGTTGGCGAGGACTGCCAGTTGCGTACGGGCCTTCTCGACCAGTGCTAGGTCGAGGTCGTGCACGTCCACCCGGATGCTATCCGGATACGCGGCGACCAACGTACCGAACGGGTCTGTGATTTGGCTGTGTCCGATTCCGGTGGGCGCACTCGACGATGCGGCGTCGTCGTCGGCGGGAAATGCCTGGTCGACGGCCACCACGAAGGTCGTCGAATCCAGTGCCCGCGCCGACGCGAGTACCTGCCACTGACGGAGTTTGCCCGGTCCGGCGCCCCACGAGGTGGGTACCACGATCACCTGGGCGCCCAACCGCGCGAGATGGGTGAACAGCGCCGGGAACCGGATGTCGTAACAGGTGGCGACGCCGACGGTGACGTCGCCGACCTCGAACGTCAGTGGCTCCGAACCCGGCGCGACATTCTTCGACTCGGTGAAACCGAACGCGTCGTAGAGGTGGATCTTGTGGTAGCCCCGACGCGTCCCGTCCGGATGGGCGACGACGACGGTGTTGCGGACGCGCCCGTCGCCGGACGGGGTGAACATACCGGCCACCACCGTGACGTTCGACGTCGAGGCGACCTCGGAGACCCCCCGCGCCCACGGACCGTCGAGGTCCTCGGCGATCGGCTTCAGCGGGACCCCGAACCGGCACATCGTGGCCTCCGGGAAGACGACGAGTTCCGCACCCCGCGATGCCGCGTCCTCGGTGGCCGACCGCACCGTCGCCAGGTTGGCCGCCGGGTCATCGGTCGAACTGATCTGGGCCATCGCGACACGCATGGCAGCCACATTATCTACCTGGGCGCGACCGCCTCCCACGGAACCGTGAGCACATTGTCCGACAGACGACGCCTCGGCACCTCGCAGTCGATGCCGCGTTCGCGCAGCAGACCCAGCGCATGCACCCACCGGGCGCGCGGGCCGTAGGGGGCCAGCGGCGCGGCGATGTCCCAGCACTGGTCGGCCAGAGTCAGCAGGGTGTGGATCTTCTCGCCCGGCACGTTGTGGTGGATCAGCGCCTTGGGCAGCCGCTCGGCCAGTTCCGACGGACGATCGGAGTGGGTCGGCGCCCAGCTGAGCGTCAGGCTGACCGGACCATCGGAGTCCAGCAGCACCCAACTGCACCGTCGGCCGATCTCGTCGCACGTGCCCTCGACGATGACCCCGCCCGGCGCGAGTGCGGTGCGCATCCGCGCCCACGCCTCGTCGACCTCGTTCTCGTCGTACTGCCGCAGGACGTTGAACGCGCGCACCACGCGCGGCCGAAAGCCACCCAACTCGAATCCGCCGAGCCCGAATCGGACGCCCGCCCGCGGCTCGACGACGCGGTCGGGGTCGATCTCGAGGCCGATCATCTCCAGATCCGGCGCGACCGACCGCAACCGCTCGGCCATCTCGACGGTCGTGTCCGGACGCGCACCGTAACCGAGATCGACGACGAGGGGGCGCCGGACGTCCAACGCGGACCGCACCGGCGGCGAATGGACCATCCATCGGTCCACACGTCGAAGCCGGTTGATGTTCGTCGTGCCCCGGGTGACCCGACCGTACGGTCTGGCCCGGCTCACAAGTTCTTGGCGACCCAGTCCTTGGCGTACTCGGCCTCGGCGCGGAAGAGGTCGACGAGGTTGATCAGGATCATCTGCTCGAGCTTGCCGTTGACGAACGGGACGAAGACCTTGGCCTCACTGGTCCGGCGGATCGTGCAGCCGCCGTTGTCCGTGGGGAACAGCTCCTGCCAGCCGTTGAGGCTGCCCGGTCCCGCCGGGATCGACGCGTTGTACGTGCCCTTGGTGTTGTCCGGGTCGAAGGGACCCAGCGTCTCCTCGCGGGTGATGACCATGTCCTTCTTCATCACCGTCTGCGCGAGCGCGGGCAGCTGATCGCGTCCGATCGTCTGCTTGAGGACCACCCGAATACCCGTCTCGTCGGAGACGAAGGAGTCGACCTCGCAGTGCGGGGAGATCATCTGGAAGCCCGCCATCATGTCGTCCCAGTACTGCTTGATGCTCTGGGCCTGGTAGAGCTTCTCCGCGGACTGTGAGTACCGAGCGGAGTAGCTGAGCCGTCGTGCCATGCAGACAGGCTACGTCAGCGGGTTCTCGCTCTCCCACTCGACGGTGTGTCCGCGCTCGGCATCGAGTAGTGCCGACAACTCGCTGACCACCGACTTCTCGATCTTCCCGCCGAACAGTGGGAGGTTCACCGACACCTCCGCGCGATTGTCGGTGGTCGCCGGATCGCCGGTCGTGAGGGTCGTACCGGTGACGTTGACCGGCACCGGTGCACCGTCGACCGTCGCGTGCGTCTCACCCTCGATTCGGTCGCCGACCAGGCGATATGTGTTCTTGCGCGGGATCTGGAGATCGCCCGGCATCACCTTGGTGACCGCGGACGGCAGCTTGTCCGCGGGGATGCCCTGCTGGATCTCCACCGTCACCGTGTCCCCGGTGATGGCCACCTTCTCGACATGACCGTGTCCGGAGTTCATGCGCTCGACGAGGTCGTGCCAGTACTTCTCGGTGGTGTAGATCGCCCACAGACGCGCGGTGGAGAAGGGATAGGACACCGTGTGCTGCAGCTTGCTCGCCATGATGAGAACGCTACCGTTCGCCGGTTAACGTTGAGGACGTGACCGACACGCAGGCGCCGCTGAGCGCGCCCCTCGCCGAGCTGACCACCCTGCGTCTGGGCGGCCCCGCACGCGAGATCCTCCGATGCGAGGACACCCGCACCATCGTGGAGACGATCCTCGACCTCGACGGGCGCTCCGAGCCCGTCCTCGTCGTCGGCGGCGGCTCGAACCTCGTCATCGGCGACGCCGGCTTCGACGGGACCGCGGTCGTGCTCGCGAGCGGACGTATCGAATTCGGCTCCGGACGCGAATCGGGCCGCGCACACGTCGTCGCCGACGCCGGCGTGGGCTGGGACGAGCTGGTCGTCGCGACGGTCGAGGCGGGCTACGGCGGACTCGAGTGCCTGTCCGGAATCCCCGGCGCCGCAGGGGCGACCCCGGTACAGAACGTCGGCGCCTACGGTGTCGAGGTGGCCGACATCCTGCGGTCCGTTCAGGTTCTGGACCGACGCTCGGGCAACTTGCGGTGGGTCTCCCCCACCGAGCTGGGCCTGGGCTACCGGACCAGCAATCTCAAGCACCGTCACGACTTCGTGGTCGTCGCGGTGTCGTTCTGGCTCAACGACGACCGCGCGAGCCAGCCGATCCGCTACCGCGAACTCGCGACCCGCGTGGGCGTCGAACCCGACGACCGGGTGGATGCGGCCGCGGTCCGCGCAGCGGTTCTCGACCTCCGTGCGGGCAAGGGCATGGTGCTCGATGCGACCGACTTCGACACCTGGAGTGCCGGTTCGTTTTTCACCAACCCGATCGTGCCGGGCGGGGATGCCCCGGCAGTACTCGAACGGATCGCGGCGCGCGTCGGCGACGATGTCGCGATCCCGACTTACCCGGCGGATTCCGCGGACACCGACCCGGCGATCAAGCTGTCGGCGGGATGGCTGATCGAACGGGCCGGGTTCCACCGCGGACATCCCGGCCCGGACGCGGCAGTCCGGCTCTCGACCAAACACACGCTGGCACTGACAAATCGGGGCACGGCGACCACCGCGCAACTCCTCGATCTCGCGCGTGAGGTGCGCGACGGCGTCACCGACGCGTTCGGGGTGACGCTGCGGCCCGAGCCGGTCCTGGTCAACTGCAGTCTGTGAGGCCGATCGTCAGACCGACTGAACGTCCGCGCGCGCCTCGATCGCCCGGGAGCTCTCGGCGACGACATCGTCGAGCAGGTCGTTGAAACGCTCGGCGGCTTCGATGCTCGACATGTGTCCGACACCTTCGTAGACGACGAGCTCACGGAGAGATCCGTTCCGTCGCAACACATCTGCGATCTGCTCGGCATGCAGTCGCGGGGTGAGCCGGTCCTCGGTGCCGACGACCACGGTGGTCGGCACCGACAATGCCGCGAGTCCTGCGGTGACGTCCAGCTTCCCCATCGCCGATCCCCACCCGGCTCGAGCGCGCGGCGGGCACGCCCCGATCATCTCGTCCACGAAGTCGACGTGCGCGCGGCGGGCATTCGGCCCCAGGGCGATGTAGTGCGAGAACCGCACGCCGTAGGACGTCTTCGGGATGGGTACCGGCACCGAGGTGATCATCTTCGCGGCGGCCGGTGCGAACGGCTTGGCGTAGACGGGCAGATCGACCGGGATCAGGAGGTGGTTGTCCATGACCGCCTTCGCCGCGGTCGACACCAGCACCACCGACGACACCCGCGATCCGACCTTCTCGGGATGCTGGGCGGCCCACGACATGATGGTCATGCCACCCATGCTGTGTCCCACCAGGATCGCGCGGCGACCGGCCGGCACGGCGGCCTCGAGCACCGCGTCGAGATCCTCGCCGAGCATCGCGACCGTCGGGCGGCGACGGCCGCGCTCACTGCGGCCGTGCCCACGCTGGTCGTACGTGACGACGCGTCGGGAGCCCCCTTCGGAGGTGGCGAGGTGGTTGATCTGCGGGTACCAGTAGGCAGTGTTGCACGTCCACCCGTGGACCATCACGATGACGTCGCCCGTGTCGTCCACGCCGGGGGCGTCCGAGTCGCCGTAGACCTCGACGTTGAGTCTGGTCCCGTCCGCGGTGGGGACCTCGAGTCGCCGGGGCGGATTGTCGGGGCGGGTGAGGAGATCGTCCGGGCCGTCGTCGACGGCGACCTCGGCATGCAACGCCTCGCGGGCCAGCCGCGCGAAGACGGTTCCGATCCCCAACCCGACCGCGGCCGCTCCGACCGCGGTGGCGACCCCGCCCGCACTGGCCAACGATTTTGTGTTCACCGGCACTCCTCACCTCTGGGAAGACCCGCACGGGTCCTCTGCGAGGCACCGAATTCGGCTCAGCGCCCCGTCTCAGGGTTCAATGTACCAATGTCCGTTGTCTCATAGTCCGGCTGCGGTGGCTCCACCTGCTCGTCGGCCGAGATGATCGGTGCGGGGACCTCGGCGTCGAAGTAGGTCGCCGCCTGACCGATCGCCTTGGAGATCTGCTCGTCGAGCGCCTTGCGGAAGGTCGTCTCGACGATCTCGTGGGCGATGGGACGAACAGTCTGGATCAGATCGGCCATCTCGCTGACACCGGCCTCACCCAAGTCGGGAAGATTCTCGTCGAAATACTTGTCGGTGATGATCGAGACGAAGCTGGTCGCGACGTCCTCCAGGTCCTCTTGGACGCGAACCCAACGGTCGAGCAAGACGTCGATGTCGACGCCGCTCTTGACCAGGATCTCGGCGCCCTCGAGCAGCTCCGGGTTGCGGATGGCGTAGTGCGCACCGTCTTTCGCGAGCAGGCCGAGCTTCTGGCTGAGCGCGATCGACCTGTCGCTGGCGTTGAGTGTCTTGCGCAGCTCGGTGATCGTGATCGTCGCAGCGCGTTTGAAATTGCGGAACCGGCCGCCCTTCGGCGTGCCGCGGAGGATCTGCTCGACCCGCATACCGTGATGCGCCGCGTGCAGGAGCTCGCTGATGGTGGCGAATGTGTAACCACGCTCGAGCATGCGCGAGATCAGGTTGAGCCGGACCAGGTGCTGGTCGGAATACCAGCCGGCCCGGCCCCGGATCGTGGGCGGCGGGAGCAGTCCGCGGTCCTGGTAGACCCGGATGTTGCGCACACTGACGCCGGACGCCTCCGCCAGGTCGTTGATCCGATATTCCGCCACGATGAGTCAGGCCCTTTTGCTGAACCAGGATTTGCCCTGGATGTCGTCGACTCGCTTACGCACGTCGACGAGATAGACGAGCATCGCGACCACGCCGATGATGCCCAGGAGGTTCACCGCCCCGAAGAACCAGATGAACAGGGTCGCCGCGGCGAGGATCGACACCCAGATGACCTTGCTCTGCCGGTCCACCGCCGGGAAGGCGTCGGGCCGCTGGATGGCCGCATGGATCAGCGCGACGGTCGAGGCAATTCCCGCGACCACCGTCAGGGTCAGCATGATCAGACTCTGGCCGTAGGCCAATACGCTGAAGAAGTCCACGTCGAACACTGTAGTCGCGTGAGTCCGGTTTGCTGCGACACCCTGTGTCGCGGGCCGGTCACCCGGCCCGTCGACCGTCGCTAGGCGCCGGGCGACGCCTTCTTCGTCGGGGCCTTCTTCGCGGGGGCTTTCTTCGCGGGGGCTTTCTTAACGGGGGCCTTCTTCGCCGCGCTCGCCGTGCCCTTCGTGGCGGTGGTCTTCTTGGCGGGGGTCTGCTTGGCGGGGGCCTTGTCTGCGGCGACCTTCTTCGCGGGCGCCTTTGTCGCCTTCGCTCCCGCGGTCTTCTTCGCCCCCACCGTCTTCTTGGCGGCAGCGCGTTCGGCCGCTCCCTTGACGGCCGCGGCCTTCTTGGCGGCGGCCTTGGCGGGCGCCGCCGGCGTCTCGGTCGCCTTCTTCGCGGCCGTCTTCGTCGCGGGCGACTTCTTCGCGGCCGTCCTCTTCGCCGGCGCCGCCTTCGCGGGCGACTTCTTCGCCGCAGCTTTTTGAGGAGTCGCCTTCTGGACCTTCGCCGACGGCTCGGGGGCCTTGTCCACCGGCGTCGTCCTGTTCGCGGCTTCCTTGACCTCGGCGACCCTGGCCGCCACCTTCGGCGACAGCGCCTCGGGCGCCGCAGTCGCGGTCTTTCCGGACGCAGGGGTGTTCGACGGCGTCTGTTCGTCACCGCCATCGGTGAGGTTCGCCAGCTTCAGCGCCCGTTCGCCTACCGCGCGCGTCTGGACGGAAATCGTCCCCAGCGCGTCTTCGGTGAGACCGACGGCGTCGTTGTACACCTTTTCGAGCTTCGGCAGATTCTCCCCGACGAGCGGTTGCGCCTTGAGCTTCTCCACCGCCTCGTCGCGTCGTTCCGACAGCGCCGTCAGCAATCCCGCCGCCACCGCCAGATACGCCTCGGCGACCTTCCGCAGTTCCTCCGGCGAGAACCGCGCCTTGAGATCCTCTATCTCGGCGGGCAACTCGACCGGCAGCGCCGACAACTTGGTCCTGGCCTCCTCGAAGATGGCGAGTGCCGTCGCGAGCGCCTCGTCGATGCGGGCCTGCGCATCGTCCCGCGATCCCGTGATCCGCGCCTCGAGTTTCGACTGGGTGGATCCGACAGTCTCGGCAAGCTTCGACTGCGTCGTTTCGACAGTCTCAGCAAGCTTCGACTGGGTGGATCCGACAGTCTCAGCAAGCTTCGACTGGGTCGACCCGACAGTCTCAGCAAGCTTCGACTGGGCTTGCTCGCTCGCGGCCTCGCCGCGCTCACGCACGTCTGCGAGCAAGGCAGCCACCTGCCCCACGGCTGTGGTCAACGGGTTGTCGCTCATCAACTACTCCTTGCCGGTCGACTCGATCGTGTTCTCTTTGCGGAACGACTCGTAGATCTCCAGCAACATCTGCTTCTGACGTTCGTTGATGGAGTCATCTGCGATGAGAGCATCACGGACCGGGCTCGCGGGCCGTTCTTCGAGTATCCCCGCCCGCACGTACAGCACCTCGGCCGACACGCGGAGCCCTTTGGCGATCTGGGCGAGCACCTCCGCCGACGGTTTACGCAGGCCGCGCTCGATCTGGCTGAGGTAGGGATTGCTCACGCCCGCCCGTTCCGCGAGCTGACGCAACGAGACCTTGCCCGCGACCCGCTGGGACCGGATGAAAGCGCCGATGTCCTGGGCCGCGCTGGCCACCGCCTCGACGGCCTCCACCGCGATCGGGGTGGTCCCATCGGTGTCGCCGGCCACGGCATCGTCGGGATCACCGGCGGCAGCGGGAGATTCAGCTCGACCAGCGGGTTTCGTGACCGCGTCTGCGACCGGGGCGGCGTCCGCGTCGGGAGACCCTCCGTCCTTCTCGGGCTGCATCAACGCTCCGTTCTCATGAACATGTCGGGTGTCGTCGGTCGGGACGTCGGCGATGAGTCCTCGGTCGGCCCGTTCTCCCCAGTATCAACACGACTGCTAACCCGTGCAAGCACACAGCAAACCGCCCGCCGCCGATGTCGCCAACGGTTCCGTGGGAGCCACGTCAGGAGAAGATCAGCACCGACGTCGAGTAGATGACGAGACCGGCGAGTGCGCCGACCACCGTGCCGTTGATGCGGATGAACTGCAGGTCTCGGCCGACCTGCAGTTCGATCTTGCGACTGGTGTCGTCGGCGTCCCAGCCACGCACGGTCTCGGTGATGACCGAGATGATCTCCTGCGAGTAGTTCGCGGCGACATGGCGCGCGACCCTCGCCACCCAGCCGTTCATCTTCTCCTGCAGCGGACGGTCGTCGCGGATTCGCTCCGCGAGCTGGATGATCGAGTCCGACAACGTGTTCCGCAGGGTGCTGTTCGGGTCCGACAGCATCTCCTCGATGACCGCCTTGCCGGTCTGCCACGCCGTCGACGCCGCGCCGGTCACCTCGTCGCGACCCACCAGCTCGAGCTTGAGAGCCTCGAACTTGGCGATCATCTCGGGGTCGTTCTGCAGGTCGTCGGCGAACTTCTCCACGAATTCGTGCATGGCGCGCCGCAATTCGTGATCGGGGTCGATCCGCACCTTGTAGGTGAAGTCGACGAGTTCGCGATAGATCCGGTCACCCACCAGGTTGTTGACGAACTTCGGCGTCCACTGGGGTCCGTCGCGGTCCACCACCCGGTCGACGAGATCCTGACTGCTCAGCGCCCATTCATGAGCACGGTCACACAGCAGCTGGAAGACCGGTTCCAGTCGGTCCTCGGCGATCAGCTGCTCGAGGATGCGCCCGGTGGGCGGCGCCCACTGCGGTTCGGCCGCCCACTTCAGCGCGGCCTGGATGAGCTGTTCGACGTCCTCGTCGCGCAGCATCTCCGCGGCGAGCGTGATCGCACGAGCGGCTTCTCCGCTCACCCGCGGCGCGTTGTCGGGGTCGGCGACCCACGTCGCCAACCGCCGAGGCAGGTCGAGCTGTTCGGCTCGGTAGACCACCACGTCGGGCGTCATGAAGTTCTCTTCGATGAAGCCGCCCAACTGCTCGCCGATGTCGTCCTTCTTCTTGCGGATCAGCGCGGTGTGCGGGATCGGGATGCCCAGCGGATGGCGGAACAGCGCGGTCACCGCGAACCAGTCGGCCAATGCACCCACCATTCCGGCTTCGGAGGCCGCCCGGACGTATCCGACCCACGCCGCGACGTCGGCGCCGTCCCGATGTTCGAGGTAGCGGGTGAACAGATAGACGATCGCCGCGAAGACCAGAAAGCCCGTGGCCACCGCTTTCATCTTGCGTAGGTCTCTGCGCCTGCCCTCGTCGCCGGCGCTGTTCGCGCCGAATCCGGGCGAGGACGCCTTGGCCGGCGGACCTTCGTGCTGACCGGCGACTCCCGGGATGACTGTCGATGCCATGGGACCAGTGTCACCCATCGACCGACTACGCTGGCTGCGTGATGGCCAACCGCCCGAATCCCGCCGCAGCCGCGCGCGCAGCAGTGGCGGCCGCGGCCAACGTGACGCGCGGGCTGGAACAGGTCCTGACCACGGTCACCGAGTCGGTCGCGGAGACCGGCGCCAAGCCGGACGGCCGCAAACAGCGTTGGGAGAAACACAAGCTCGCGCGACGTACCGAACTCACCGACGGCGTCATCGCCGCGGTACGTGACCTGGGTGCCGACGTCGGGATGGACGAGATCGCCGCACACATCGGGGTCTCCAAGACCGTGCTGTATCGCTACTTCGCCGACAAGAGCGACCTCGGGGTCGCGACCACGGCGCGCTTCTTCGAGACGACCATCTACCCGCGGCTCACCGAGGCGATCGCCGACGACCTCGACGAGTACACGCTCACGCACACCATCATCGGGGTGTACGTGCACGCCGTCGACGACGAACCGCAGCTGTACCGGTTCGCTCTCGCCAGTTCGCCCACCTCGTCCCCGGCACCTGCTGACTCGGTGCGACTGGTCACGCAGCTCGTCATGGGCAACATCCAGATACGAATGGCCGAACGCGGCGCCGACACCACCGGCGCCGAACTGTGGTCGCATGCACTCGTCGGCGGCATTCAGCACGTCGTCGACTGGTGGATGGCCAAACGCACCCTGAGCGCCGACGAAGTCGTGGATTATCTGACCATGATGGTCTGGAGCGCGGTCGTGGGTGTGTGGCAGGTCAACGGATCGCGGGAGACCTTCCTGGCGGCGCCACCTGCGCTCTTCGACCCATCGGCCGATCCCGCCTCCGGGACCCCGAGCGTCTGATGACACGCGTCGCACTCGTGACCGGCGGCAGCCGCGGTGTCGGGTGCGGAATCGCACGCGCCCTCGTCGACGACGGATGGACGACGTACGTCACCTCGCGGAAGGGTTCGGGGCCCGACGGCGCCCGCGCACTGCCCTGCGATCACACCGACGACGCCGCAGTGGCTGCGGTGTTCGACGAGATCATCACGGACGCAGGCCGACTCGATCTTCTCGTCAACAATGCCTGGGCCGCGCCGAAGGGCTTCGGCGGTTTCGCGGAACCGTTCTGGCGGCGACCGGTCGACGACTGGGACACCCTGATCAGCGTCGGATTGCGGGCGCACTACGTGGCGTCGGTGCACGCTGCCCGCCTGATGACCGAGGCCGGAAGTGGTCTCATCACGAACATCTCATCGTTCGGCTCACGCGGCCATCTGCATTCGGTTCTGTACGGGATGAGCAAGACCGCCCTGGACAAGATGGCCGCCGATATGGCGGTGGAACTGCAGGGGACCGGCGTCAGCGCGATCTCGTTGTGGCTCGGCCTGATCCGCACCGAACTGTTGCTGTCACTCGGCCTCGACGAGTTCGCCGGCTTCTCACTCGCCCGCGCCGAGGACCCGGAGTTCGTCGGCCGGGTCATCTCCCGACTGGCCGCCGATCCCCGGTTGTCCGACCTCAGCGGACGCACCCTCGTCACCGCCGAACTCGGCACGGGATACGGGATCGTCAACAACGACGGCACGCCGCCGGATTCACACCGCGCGGCCTTCGGTGGCGGACCACTCTTCCCGCCGCCGGCCGAACCCGCACCCGACCCCGAATCCGAATCCGAATCCGAGAGGACGTCGTCATGAGCACCGGTTGGTCCACCACCGCCGCCGAGGCGTTGCGCGCCAGGGCAATCGGACCGATAGCGGCCTTCGATCCCGAGACGACCCCCGGCTTCGCCGGCGACAAGGCCGCCGGTGCCGAACTCCTCGCGCAGCGGGGCGAGGTGCTCGCCGACCTGCAGGAGTTGTTGTACGCCAACGGTCGCGCCGGGGATCGTCGCTCGGTACTGCTCGTGCTGCAGGGCATGGACACTGCGGGTAAGGGCGGCATCGTGCGGCACGTCGGCGGCCTGATGGACCCGCAGGGCCTCTCGGTCAGAGGGTTCGGCAAGCCCACGAAAGAGGAGCTGCAGCACGACTTCCTGTGGCGCATCCATCGGGCGCTGCCGCCCGCCGGCCGCATCGGGATCTTCGACAGGTCCCACTACGAGGACGTCCTGCCGGTCCGGGTGCACAACCTGGTCCCCCAGTCGGAGTGGGAGAAGCGCTACGCCCTGATCAACCAGTTCGAATCCGAGCTCGTGGCAGGCGGGACCACGATCGTCAAGTGCTGTCTCGTGGTGTCGAAGGACGAGCAGAAGAGCCGCCTCGCCGAACGCCTCGAGAGGCCGGACAAGTACTGGAAGTACAACCCGGGCGACGTCGACGAACGCGGCCACTGGGACGCCTACCTGCAGGCGTATCAAACGATCTTCGACCTCACCGACTCCGACGCCGCACCATGGTTCGTCATCCCGTCGAACCGCAAGTGGTTCGCGCGCCTCGCGGTATGCGAACTGCTCATCGACGCCCTCTCGCGTCTCGATCTCGACTGGCCACCCGCCGATTTCGACGTCGAGGCCGAGAAGAAGAGACTCGCCGCCGCCGATTGAATCTCTGCTCCCTGATCCGAGAAGCGAACACCAGCCCGCACCCTGAGGAGCGCAGCGGATTCAACGACGAGCAGGATCGCGCCGCCCGAGCACCCCGTGCGCCACCAGCCCGACGACAAGCGCCCAGAACGCGCCGCCGATGCCCCCGAACGTGACGCCCGCGGCCGCGGTCACGAAGGCCAACGCCGCGGGGATCCGGAATTCCGCCTTCTCGAATGCACCCAGGATCGACGCCACGAAGGTGGTCAACAGCGCAAGTCCCGCAACGGCTTCGAGCAATCCATCCGGTGCGATCGCCGTGATGACGACCAGCGCGCCCGACAGCGCCGCGAGCACGAGACTCGTCGAACCCGTGGCCACACCGGCGATCCACCGTCTCGATCGGTCGGAGCCCGCCTCCGGACCCGCGGCCAGTGCCGCAGACAGCGCGGCGAGGTTGATCGCGTGTCCGCCGAACGGCGCACCGAGTACGGTTCCCGCCCCGGTCACGAACATCGCCGGACGCCACGGCGTCTCGTAACCGAAGGACTTGAGCACGGCCACCCCCGGGACATTCTGTGAGGCCATGGTGACGATGTAGAGCGGAACCGCGAGCCCGATGATCGCGGTCACGTCGAAAGCCGGTGTGGTCCAGGTCAGTTGCGGCCACCACGATTCGCCCGCCCAGCCGCCGTAGTCGTCGAGGACCAGGTTCACCCCGATGACGATCAGGGCCGTGACCAGTGCCAGCGGGAGCGCCCACCGTGGGAGCCACCGGATCGCCAGCAGCCAGACGACAAGGATCGGAATGGTCGACCACGGTTGGGCCGACAGCGAGGTCATCGGCGCGAGGCACAGGGACAGGAGGACCCCGGCGAGCATCGCCTGGGCGATCGGCGTCGGGATGCGGCCGATCAGCTCGCCGAGCGCCGGCACCAGTCCGGTTGCGAGGATCAGCAACCCGACCACCAGGAACGCGCCGACCGCCGCCGGCCACCCGGCGTCGTAGGACGCGCCCGCCGACACGAGCAGTGCGGCTCCGGGCGTCGACCACGCCAACGTCACCGGCCGCCGCGTGCGCAGTGAGAGCAGGATCGACCCGAGCCCGAACAGAACCGTCAGCACGAGCAGACCCGACGCGGCCTGGGTCGGACTGGCACCCACCGAACGCAATCCGGTCACCACCACAACGAACGAGGAGGTGAACCCGACCAACGAGGTCACCACCCCGGCGATGATCGGCTCGCTGCGAGTCGACGAGGCGGGACTGGTCATGCCGCGAGCATATCGGTATCGTTCCGTAAACAGAACACCCGCATGCATCGCATCCACCAGACGAGAACGAGCGCAGGTTCCGACACGATGACACACGGCGATGATCGACGACGAGCCGTCGGGGCCCGGATCTCCGCCATCCGGCAGCAACGCGGCCTGAGCTTGTCGGGCCTGGCCCGCGAGGCGCGAATCGGAAAGGGTTCACTGTCCGAACTCGAAGGCGGTCAGCGCAATCCCACCCTCGACACGCTCTACTCCATCGCCGGGCCGCTCGGTGTGCCCCTGTCGGCACTCCTGGGTGAGGAATCCGGCACCGAGGGCGCCGGCCCCCATCTCGCCGCGCGGTTGCTCCATGTCGAGCACCACGACGACGGATCGGTCACCGAGGTGTTCTGGTTGCGCGTGACCCCGGGCGGAACCAGGGAGTCGCCCGCACACGGACCCGGCGTCGTCGAGCACGTGCACGTGGTCAGCGGCCACCTCCGCGCCGGGCGTGCCGGTGAGGAACACACGGCCGGACCGGGCGAATCCCTGCAGTGGATCTCCGACACCGCCCACACCTACCGCAGCGACGACGGCGCCTTGGCGGTCCTGACCATCCGATCGCCCTGACGAGGCCGGCCCCCTCGACAACGCTCCCGCGGGCACCTCCATCGCCGGCGAGCATTCCACCCCGCACACGACAACGCCCCCGCCGAAGCGGGGGCGTTGTGTGTGACTGTGCGAGAGATTACTTCGCGGTGGTCGGCTTCTTGACCGGAGCCTTCTTGGCCGGAGCCCGCTTGGCGGCGGTCTTCTTCACGGCCGGCACGGGGGTGTCCTTGGCCTCGGCGACCTTCTTGGCCGGCGAGGACTTGGCGGCACGACCCTTGGCCTCGACAGTGCCTGCGGCGCCGTCGATTTCCTTGGCGGCGTCGTCGGCCTGCTCCTTGACGTTGCTGCCTGCCTCTTCGATCGCGACGGCGACGTCCTCGACCTCTTCGCTCACGCGGCCGGCAAGTTTCGCGGCCCGGTCACCCACGAGGCGGGTCTGGCTCGACACGACCCCGAGGGCGTCCTCGGTGAGGTCGACGGCGTCGTTGTAGACCTTCTCCGCGCGAGTGAGGTTCTCCTGGACGAGCGGCTTGGTGCGCAGGCGCTCGAGCGTGGCCTCGCCACGCTCGGCGAGCGAGGTGTAGAAGCCGTAGGCCTTCTCGACGTACGGATCGGTGAGGCGCTTGAGCTCGTCGGCGGTCAGCTTGCCGCGCAGCTCGTCGAGGTCGGCGGGGACCTCTTCGGACAGCGAGCCGATGCGGGTCTTGGCCTCGTCGAAGCGCGTCTGCGCGGTCTCCGGCAGATCCGTGATGCGGGTCTTGGCCTCGTCGAACCGCGACTGAGCGGTCTCGGCGGCGGCCTCGGTGCGCTCACGCAGTTCGGTCAGCTTCTCGGTGACCTGGGCGAAGGCGTAGTCGCCGGCGCCGACTGCGGCGTAGAGGGGAGCATAGTTGCGTTCGGTGGTGGTCACGATGGACTCCTTCGGTCGGGTCACCAATCGCGCTGCAGCACATGCGGTCTCGCTTATCTCGGCATTATCGCCGGGCGCATGTCGGAGCAATCCGGTTCCTGTCGCCTCGAAACGTACGGTGTTGCAAGCCGATTCGATCTGGCTCGCACCGCGCGAGAAAAGGGAACCGCGGCGCCATCGGTATTGGTGTTTCCGCTATCCAGTATCCACGCCGTGCTAGCAAATGCAAGCATCTTGCTAACACTCGTGACGGAGGTCACCTCGTGCGGTCCGCGAACCGGTCAGATCACCCATATCGGTAGAAACCGTGGCCGGCCTTCTTGCCGAGCCGCCCTGCCTCGACCATGCGCAGCAGCAGCGGAGGCGGGGAGTACAGAGGTTCCTTGAACTCCTCGTACATCCGATCGGCGATCGCCTTCACCGTGTCGAGCCCGACGAGATCAGCGAGTTTGAGCGGGCCCATCGGGTGCGCACAGCCGAAGACCATGGCCTTGTCGATGTCCTCGACCGTCGCAAATCCGCTCTCCACCATTCGGATGGACGAGAGCAGATACGGAACCAGCAGTGCGTTCACGACGAATCCCGAGCGGTCGGCCGAACGGACGACTTGCTTGCCGAGCACGTCGTGGGCGAAGGTCTCGGCGCGCTCGCCGACTTCCGGCCTCGTCACCAGGGTGGTGACCAGCTCGACCAGTGGGAGCACCGGGACAGGATTGAAGAAGTGCATGCCGATCACCCGGGAGGCGTTCTGAGTTGCCATGCCCAGCTTCATGATCGGGATGGACGAGGTGTTCGACGCCAGGACGGCCTCGGGGTCGGTGACGACCTTGTCCAGTTGGGTGAAGATCTCGGTCTTGACCACCTCGTCCTCGACCACGGCCTCGCACACGAGTTGACGGTCGGCGAAATCCTCCAGATCCGAGGTGAAGTGGAGACGCAGCGATGCCTGGTCGCGCTCCCGTTCGGTCAGTTTGCCACTGGACACACCGCGATCGAGCGATTGGAGTACGCGATCACGACCGGCGGCTGCGAGTTCGCGAGTGAATTCGTAGACAAGCACGTCGGAGTGGGCCCGAGCACAGACCTCGGCGATGCCGGCACCCATCTGCCCAGCCCCGACCACTCCGACCCGAGAGATCTTCTGGCTTGTCATGTCGCTCCTCAGGTGCAAAAGTTCTAGGCGACAACTGATTTCGCAAGAACACGGGTAACTCCCCGGGTACGAACCAGGCCCGGGATACGCCAACAGGCGGCCCGCAGCGAGAGCCGCGGACCGCCTGCCTGGTTCGCCAAGATCACGGAGTGGCGGTCAAGTTCCTAGTGGAACTGCCCTTCTTCGGTCGAGCCCTTGAGCGCCGCGGTGGACGTGTTGGGGTCGACGGTGGTGGCGATGTTGTCGAAGTAGCCTGCGCCGACCTCGCGCTGGTGCTTGACGGCGGTGAAGCCACGCTCCTCGGCAGCCTTGAACTCGCGGTTCTGCAGGTCGACGAAGGCCGACATCTGCTCGCGGGCGTAGCCGTAAGCCAGGTCGAACATGCCGTAGTTCAGCGAGTGGAAGCCGGCGAGGGTGATGAACTGGAACGTGAAGCCCATCGCGCCGAGCTCGTTCTGGAACTTCGCGATGGTGCTGTCGTCGAGGTGCTTGCTCCAGTTGAACGACGGGCTGCAGTTGTAGGACAGCAGCTGGTCGGGGAACTCGGACTTGACGGCCTCGGCGAACTTGCGTGCCAGCTCGAGATCGGGGGTGCCGGTCTCCATCCAGATCATGTCGGCGTAGGGAGCGTAGGACTTCGCACGCTCGATGCACGGCTCGATGCCGTTCTTCACGTGGTAGTAGCCCTCTGCGGTGCGCTCACCGGTGACGAACTGCTTGTCGCGGTCATCGACGTCGGAGGTGATCAGCGTGGCGGCCTCGGCGTCGGTGCGCGCGATGACGACGGTGGGGACACCGGCGACGTCGGCGGCCAGACGAGCCGAGTTCAGGGTGCGGACATGCTGCTGGGTGGGGATGAGCACCTTGCCACCGAGGTGGCCGCACTTCTTCTCCGAGGCGAGCTGATCCTCCCAGTGGGTACCGGCGGCACCCGCGGCGATCATGGCCTTCTGCAGCTCGTACACGTTGAGGGCGCCACCGAAGCCGGCCTCGCCGTCGGCGACGATCGGGACGACCCAGTTGTCGACGGTGTCGTCACCCTCGACGCGGGCGATCTCATCGGCGCGCAGCAGCGCGTTGTTGATGCGACGCACGACGCTCGGCACCGAGTTGGCCGGGTAGAGCGACTGGTCGGGGTAGGTGTGACCGGAGAGGTTCGCGTCACCGGCGACCTGCCAGCCGGAGAGGTACACGGCCTTCAGGCCGGCACGCACCTGCTGCACGGCCTGGTTGCCGGTGAGGGCGCCGAGCGCGTTGATGTAGCTGCCGTCACCCTTGGTCACGCCGTCCCAGAGGATCTCGGCACCGCGGCGGGCGAGGGTGTTCTCCTCGACGACGGAACCCTGGAGGTTGGCGACCTGCTCAGCGGTGTAATCGCGGGTGATGCCCTTCCAGCGGGGGTTGGTGTCCCAATCCTGCTGGATCTCGGCAGCTGTACGGGGCTTTCCGACGTTGCTCATTGGCTACTTCGCTTTCGTTGTCCTGCTCGTCCCGACCGGGGGCCGGATCGGGGCGACGGCCCGGCGCGCCGCCGGAGCCTCTCTGCTGACAGACAGCCGACGCCCTAGCTCAAGGGTTGGACTCACAATCGGCGTCGTTCTCGGCCGAACTTGCGAACCCTCTGACTCGATGTCGGTGGTGCCTGCAGCAAGGGTGCCACAAGACAAACCCGCAGGTCCAACCCCTACCGGATGTAAATGTGGGTTATTTTTCCCCACCACTTTGCAAAGTTTGCAAATATTGATCTGTGAAACCACGCGGGCACTGGGCCAAAAAGTACGTCCGTACTGGGATTTTCTACTCGCGGGTAGGGATGCGCTCGACGCGAGACCCGGCACCGGGGCGCACACCGGCCGGGCGAGACGGTCACACGAGAGTGACACCCTTCACACGGCGACGAGGGGTGCCGACCGTGACCGGCGAGGCTCAGGGCGCGGTGACGCGCTCGACGGCAGTGTCGAACAGCGCGGAGAACGAGGCCGGATCGATCGGCTCCACGGGAGCGGTCGGCGGATTCGAGGCACGGGTGGGCATCCCCGACACCGTCAGCTGCACCGTCACCGGACCCGACGCCGGACGGTCGAGCACTGCGTACCCGGCGAACCCGACCTGTCGTCGCACGCCTCCGTCGGGGAGGGTCGTCGTGACGTCGGACCGGGTGACCAGCATCTGCTCCCCGGGCAGCACGCCGCCGGCGACGTCCGGGGAAGGTAGTTCGGTGTACACCGTGAGCACCCGACTACCTGCGAGGTGGCCGGTGGTGATCTCCGTCGTCGTACGCGAGCACCGGCCGGTCGTGGTCAGCCGGTCGGCATCGATGTCGCGCGATACGGTGGTGACCACCTCGACGAGGGTGCCCGTGGCACCGTCGCGGGCCGCCAGTACCGCCGAGTTGTCCGCAGTCAGCGCTCCGTTGAGCGCGGCGTCGGAGGTGGGCCGGCAGTATTCGGGCGTGACGCGCGTCGAGCGCGAGGCGTCGAAGGCGGCCTGGTTCCCCGCGACGAGATCCGCGACCGACAGCGGGGCCGACGAGTACCCGGACGGTAGCTGCGATGCGGAGAGCACGAGATCGGCGGGCCCACGTGGAGCCGACGCGGGCTCGGGGTCACCCGCACACGCAGTGAGCACGGCGGCGCCGAGCGACACCGCCACGACCGACGCGGCGAACGCTGCCGGCGAACGGCGTCGGCCGAGGAGGACAAGCACGCGGTCACCGTACCCTGGGGACGACGCTCGAGGCGGCAGCACCTGTCCGGGAGGAAGACGATGAGCAGGACGTTTGTGGGGTCGCGACTGCGCCAGTTGCGTTCCGAGCGCGGACTGTCGCAGGTCGCTCTCGCACAGACCCTGTCGATCTCGGCCTCATATCTGAATCAGATCGAACACGACGCCCGGCCGCTGACGGCGTCGGTGCTCACGAAGATCACCGAGGCCTTCGGCGTCGACGCCGGGTTCTTCGACTCGCAGGACGACGTCCGCCTGGTCGCCGAGTTGCGCGAGGCCCTGCTCGACGACGACCTGGAGGCCTCCTCTGGCGCGCTCGACGCCCAGGGGATCAGCGCGATGGTCGCGTCGCACCCCGACATGGCGCAGGCGATGGTGAACCTGCACCGGCGCTACCGGATCGCGACCGACCAGCTCGCGGCGGCCACCGACGAGCGCGGCGACCGCAGCATGCGCGGCACCATCAGCGCGCCACACGAAGAGGTGCGCGACTATTTCTACCAGCGCCGCAACTACATTCACGAGCTGGACGTCGCCGCCGAGGAGATGACCACCCGGATGCGCATGCACTCCGCCGACATCCGGCGCGAGATCATGAACCGCATCGAGAGCGTCCACGGAATCAGCATCGTGCGCCGCGTCGACCTCGGGGACTACACACTGCACAGATTCGATCGCGAGGCGCGGCGCCTCGAGTTCTCCGCGTCGCTCTCAGCAGGCCAGCGCACATTCAAACTCGCCAGCGAGCTCTGCTATCTCGAGTACCAGGATCTTCTGGACAAACTGGTCGACGAGGCCAACTTCAGCAGCGAAGACGCCCGGGCACTGGGCCTCCTCGGTCTCGCCAACTACTTCGCCGCGGCGGTCGTCCTCCCGTACAGTCAGTTTCACGGTGCGGCGGAGGATTTCCGCTACGACATCGAACGCCTGTCAGCCTTCTACGCAGTCTCCTACGAGACGATCTGCCACCGGCTCTCCACACTGCAGAGACCGAACCTGCGGGGCATCCCCTGGTCGTTCGTCCGCGTGGACCGCGCGGGGAACATGTCGAAGCGCCAGTCCGCCACCGGTTTCCACTTCTCCTCCAGCGGCGGCACCTGCCCGCTGTGGAACGTCTACGAGACGTTCGCCTACCCCGGCAAGATCATCACCCAGATCGCCGAGATGCCCGACGGGCGAAACTACTTCTGGGTTGCGCGAACCGTCGAGCGCCGCGCGACCCGCTACGGCCAACCCGGCAAGACCTTCGCGATCGGCATGGGATGCGAACTCCGCCATGCCGCTCGGGTCATCTACTCCGATGGCCTGGAGATCGGACCGCAGGCCCATGTCACACCGATCGGCGCCGGTTGCCGGGTGTGCGAACGGACCAATTGTGCCCAGCGGGCCTTCCCCGCGGTGGGTGCGTCACTCCGCATCGACGAGCACACCAGCAGCGTCTCGCCGTACATGAGTCTCACCGAGACACGCCCGCCTGCGACCTGATCCGAAAGAACCACAAACCTCTGTCCCCTAATCCGAAAGAACCGCATAACCCCTGGTCCCTAATCCGAAAGAACCGCATAGCCCCTGCTCCCTGAGGTGCGAGGAGCGCAAGCGACGAGCCTCGAA
>NZ_JBHYNC010000035.1:15721-50412 GCF_042743165.1 Gordonia sp. NPDC058843 | reverse complement strand
TCGCTTCGCTCGCACCTCAGGGAGCATGGATTTCGGACACTCACGAGTGTTCTTTCGTGGTCCACGACAGCCGCCAGGCCGCAGATACTGAGGTGGGAGGAGCGCAAGCGACCACCCTTCCGCTCCCTGAGGAGCGAGCGCCCGGAGCTTGCGGAGGGCGCGTCACGAAGGGTCAGGGCAGGCGCCAGTCCACCGGCTCCGCACCAAGGTCGAGCAGTTCCTCGTTTGCCCTGCTGAACGGTCGTGAACCGAAGAACCCGCGTGAGGCCGACAGCGGCGACGGGTGCGCGGAGACGATGGTCGGCACATCGGGAAGCCATTTCTCCAGCCCCGCGGCGTCCCGGCCCCACAGGATCGCGACGAGAGGCTCGTCGCGCGCCGCGAGCGCCTTGATGGCGCACTCGGTCACCTCTTCCCAGCCCTTGCCGCGGTGGGAGGCCGGCTCGCCCGGGGCGACGGTGAGCACCCGGTTCAGCAGCAGCACTCCGTTGTCCGCCCAGGGCGTCAGATCTCCGGTGGTCGGCGTCGGATAGCCGAGATCCGAGCTGTACTCGGTGTAGATGTTCGTCAACGAGCGTGGGATCGGGCGGACATCCGGTGCCACCGAGAAGCTCAGTCCGACCGCGTGTCCCGGCGTCGGGTACGGATCCTGCCCGACGATCAGAACGCGCACGTCCTCGAGAGGCCGCGTGAAAGCTCGCAGGACATGTTGTCCCGCAGGCAGATATCGACGCCCCTCGGCTATCTCGGTGCGCAGGAACTGGCCCATCTCGGTGATGAGCGGTTCGACCGGGGCCAACGCGTGCGCCCAGCCCGGGTCGATGAGTTCGGCGAGGGGTTTGGGTGGTGCGGTCACTCGATTGCCTCCGTCGGCGGGTCGTCAGTCCAGTCGTTTGAGCGCGGTGCGATAGTGCTGGGCGTTCTGGAAGTACATCTCACAGTTGAGCTCGGTGTGCCCGTCCGGGACTTCGTAGCCGTCGCGCAGGCGGGCAGGCACTCCGAGCGCCATCCGTCGCGGCGGGACGTCGAACTTGAACGGGACCACCGCGCCGGCGCCGACGATCGCGCCGTCGCCGACCGTCGACCCGTTCAGTACCACCGAGCCCGACGCGATGAGGCAGTCGTCACCGATCGTCGCGCCCTCGATGTGCGCGTTGTGTCCGACGACGCACCGCTCGCCGATCACGGTCGGCTCGAAGACCGTGCAGTGGATGACGGTCCCGTCCTGGATGTTGCTGCGAGCTCCGACGGTGATGGTCCCGTAGTCGCCCCGCAGCACCGCTCCGGGCCACACCGACACCCCGTCGCCCAGGATGACCGCGCCGATCACCACCGCGTCCGGGTGCACGTAGGTGTCCTGTCCCAGGACCGGTTCTCGATCGTCGAGTGCGTAGATCGCCATGAGGCGACTCTAGTCACCGGTGGGGTCGGCGAAGGACTGCCACCCGTGCAGATCCGGTCCGTCGGGCTCCCCGATGCGCCGATCGTCGACCCACACCTCGGGCGCCGACGACGAGTTCTCGCCGACCGAGCCGATGACAGTCCATCCAGGAGGCACCGAGGGCGCCTCGAACGCGGCGAGCAGATGGTGGTCTTCACCGCCGGCGAGGACCCACCGAGCGATGTCCACCCCGAGTTCGCCTGCCGCGCCGACCAGATCGGGGTGTCGCGGCACCGCATCGGAGTGCACGGTCATCGCGAGCTGCGCTGCCCTCGACATCGTGAGCAGTTCTTCGACCAGACCGTCGGAGATGTCGGTCATCGCGTGCGCACCCGCTGCCGCGGCGACCGGCCCCTGGGCAAGATCTGGGTTTGGCACACGGTGCAGCGCAACGAGTTCCGGCCAGTCCGTCTCGGTGGCACGCGGATCGGACAGCACGGCGAGTCCCGCGGCACTGGCCCCGAGCGGACCACTCACCGCGAGGACGTCGCCCGGTTGCGCGCCGCCGAGTGACACCGGGCGCCGATCCTCCAGCGCACCGACCGCGGTGACGCTCACCACCACCTGACCCGCCGCGACGAGATCGCCGCCCAGCACCCGCGCACCGAGGTCGTGGGCAGCGCGGACCACGCCGTCGTTGAGGTCGAGGACCACGCCCACCGGCGTCTGCGCCGGACAAGCGATGGAGACGACGAGACCTGTTGTGCGACCGCCCATCGCGGCGACGTCAGCCGAACTCTGCACCACCGCGCGAGCGCCCACCTGTTGCGGCGTCGACCAGTCGAACCGGAAATGGCGTCCCTCGACGACGGTGTCGGTGCTGATCACCGCCGACCCGCCGATGTCGAGAACGGCTGCGTCGTCACCCGATCCGATGACGATGTCGTCCGCGGGCTCACCAGATGTCGCCGACGCGGTCAGCGCTGCTATCACCGCACGTTCCCCGATCGCACCGACCGTGTCGGTCCGATCGATCGAGCGGTGGGGCCGGCCGATCTCGTCGAAGGTCACTCGTCGGGCCTTTCCTCTTCCGGTCGCGCACGCACGGGGTTGTCGGTGACAATGTGTGCCACAGTGTATGGGCCGCCGGCGAGAACGGTTCGCAGCAGACCCGGGCCGGCCGGCGGCAGTCCTACACTGCCCGACGATCGTGCACGCGCCGAGCCGCCGGTACCGACAGCCCGTGTCGACGATGTGCCACAGACGTTGTGGCCCAGGTACGGCACAGACCGAGAGGATGTCCGTGGTTCAGGCATACATACTGATCCAGACCGAGGTCGGTCGGGCCGCGCTCGCGGCGGCGACAATCGCCGAGATCGCCGGGGTCGCCTCGTCGGAAGAGGTCAGTGGGCCCTACGACGTGATCGTCCGGGTCGATGCGACCGATGCCACGCACCTGACCCAGAACGTGGTTCCGCAGATCCAGAAGGTCGGCGGTATCACCCGCACCCTCACCTGCCCGGTGGTCACCACGACGCGCTGACCGTCGGCGTCGGCCATTCGCGGCCGCGACCCGCGACAGGTCCCCGCGCGCGGGACCGGCAGACAGCCTCCTACTGTTGTGGGGTGACGTCAGCAGGTTCGGATGACACCCCGCAGAGCCCCGTCGACAACGACTCGGGCGACGACTCCACCGCCGAGGGCACCTCGCGTTACGGCGGCGGCGGCCGCCTCAGTCCCGCACTCGTCGCGACCCTGGTCGCGATCCCGGTGATGGTGCTGGCCGGGTTCATCGTGTTCGCCGCGCTGCGTCCCGACCCCGTGACCCCGATCGAGTCCTACGACTCCGTCGGAGCCGTCGCCCAGGAATGCACCCGACTGCTCGCCGAAGCACCGGATACCTTCGAGGGTTTCGGCGCAAAAGAGGTGTCCGAAGATCGCGTGACATGGCCGGCGACGGGCGCGGGCGACGACATGACGCTGCGCTGCGGCGTGACCCGGCCTGCCGAACTGTCTCCCACGAGCAATCTCCAGGAGATCCACGCCGCAGGCCAGGCCGGGGTCCAGTGGTTCATCACCGACACCATCGACGGTTCGGGCCAGGCCTACGTGTGCGTCGACCACCGGCCCTATGTCGCGATGTGGATACCGGCGAACGCCGGCAACGGGCCCATCACCGACATCTCGGGACTGATCGATCGCACCCTCGAACGGGGCCCGCTCGACTTCGGCTGATGCGCCGAACGGGACGTCAGTCCCGGTAGATCTCCGGCTTGGGGCTGCGACCCAGCAGCGAGTCGACGGCCTCGGCCACCGACATGCCGTCATGGCACACCTGGTGGACCGCGTCCGTGAGCGGCATCGGTACCTGGTGTCGCTGCGCCAGCGCGCGCACCGAGGAACACGATTTGACTCCCTCGGCGACCTGCCCGTTAGTGGCCTCCTGCGCCTGCGCCATGGTGGCGCCCTCGCCCAGGCGTGCCCCGAACGTGCGATTGCGCGACAACGGCGACGAACACGTCGCGACGAGGTCGCCGATCCCGGCCAGACCGGCCAGGGTCTCGATCTGCGCGCCCACCGCGACCCCCAGCCGGATCGTCTCGGCCAGCCCGCGAGTGATGATCGTCGCCAGGGTGTTCTGACCGAACCCGATTCCGCTCGCCATCCCGCATGCCAGCGCGATGACGTTCTTGGCAGAACCGCCGATCTCACATCCGACGACATCGGTGTTGGTGTAGGGCCGGAAGTATCGCGTACTGAACGCACTCTGCAGGGTCACCGCACGCGCCTCGTCGGAGCAGGCGATGACCGTCGCCGCCGGCTGACCCTCGGCGATCTCGCGGGCCAGGTTCGGACCCGTCAGCACCGCGATCCGATCGCCATCGACCCCGGTCACCTCCGCGATGACCTCGCTCATCCGCAGCAAGGTGTTGGACTCGATGCCCTTCGCGAGCGAGACCAGGGATGCGTCCGACCCGATGTACGGGGTCCATTGCGTGAGATTGGGGCGCAACGATTGCGACGGCACGCCACAGACGACGATGTCGGCACCCATCAGGGCGTCGACCGCCGAACTCGTCGCCGACAGCGCACCGGGCAGCGTGATGCCGGGTAGGTAGTCGGCATTGACGTGCTCGGAGTTGATCGCCTCCGCGAGCTCGGGGCGTCGCGCCCAGATCACGGTGTCCGTCCCGGCATCCACGAGCACTTTCGCCACCGAGGTTCCCCAGGAACCCGCTCCCATCACCGCCGCGCGCACCGCAACCTCCCACCGGGCAAGCCCAATTCCGCATTGACACCGGCGGCCTTCTGGACCGTCCGACCCTGCTCACCCTAGTGCCCTTGCAGTCGTGACCGACCCGGAATGTCACCGACCAGCGGTCGGTGCATCATGATGGTCGGCATGGAACACAGCACAGTCGGCGCAGGCGCCGACTCGACGGTCGTCGACGCGGGGGGCAACGAACCCACCGCGCCGTCGGTCACGGCTGTGCTGGCGGTGAAGAGTCTGCATCGTGCGAAGTCGCGATTGGCCGCGACTCTGTCCACCGCGTTCGAGGGCGACGACCCGGTGGGCCGCGGTTCTCTCGTCCTCGCGATGTTCCTCGACACCGTCGACGCACTGCGCGGAGCGGGAATCTCGCGCATCGTCGTCGTCAGCCCCGACGATGAAGTCCTCGCCGTGGCCCGACGCTCGGGCCTGCGCGGCCTCCGGGAGTCCCCCCAGAGGAACTCACCGCGGCGGGACTCGTCACCGTCAGCCACCGCGGATGCCGGACTCAATGCCGCGTTCGCCGATGGTGCGCGGTGGGCGCGTGAGGCCTGGCCGGAGTCGACGGGACTGATGTTCGTCCAGGCCGACCTGCCCGCGGCTACGAGCGCGTCGATCTCCGCCGTGCTGCACGTGGCGCACGACCATCCATCCAGTTTTCTCACCGACCGCGACGGAACCGGGACGGTCCTTCTCGTCGGGACCGTCGCCGGTGCTGCGGGTCCCCGCTTCGGCCCCGGGTCGGCGGCCGCCCACCGTGCCGCCGGCGCCGTCGAACTCGATCCCTCGGGCCGGAACTGGCCCGACCTGCGTACCGACGTCGACACCGCGACAGACCTGGCCGTCGCCCGCGAGCTCGGCCTCGGAGCCCATACCATCGCTGCGCTGCGTCAACTCTGACCCGCAACCGGGATCGGTCACGGTCTGTCCGATGAGCGTGCACGCCGAGGACGGCGATGGGTCATCATTGGAGGGTGAGCCCCGCCGACGATGACGCATCGCAGACCATCACGGTCATTACGACACCGATCCCCCATGCCCCGCCGGCTGCCACCCTGGTGCCCGACGAATCGGCAGACCTGCCCGAGGACCGCTACCTCAATCGGGAATTGAGCTGGCTGGACTTCAATTCCCGTGTGCTCGCACTCGCCGAGGACTCCTCGTTACCACTCCTGGATCGCGCGAAGTTCCTGGCGATCTTCGCGTCGAACCTCGACGAGTTCTTCATGGTGCGGGTGGCCGGGCTGAAACGACGCGACGAGACCGGGCTCTCGGTCCGGTCCGCGGACGGGCTCTCCCCGCGAGAGCAACTCATGCGGATCGCCGGCCGCACCCAGACGATCGCCGACCGCCATGCGCGTGTGTTCCTCGATTCGGTCCGACCGGCATTGGCCGACAACGACATCTACGTGGTGACCTGGTCACAGCTCACCGCCGAGCAGCAAGCACGGATGACGGACTACTTCCGGGACGAGGTGTTCCCCGTCCTGACACCGCTGGCCGTCGACCCCGCTCACCCGTTCCCATACATCAGCGGATTGTCGCTGAACCTCGCCGTCACGGTCCGTGACGTCAACGAGAGCGGCGAGCACTTCGCGCGGGTCAAGGTCCCCGACAACGTGAACCGCTTCATCCGGGTCGACCGGTTGTCGCCGCATCGGGGTTCCGACGACGACAAGGCCGCCAAGCGCGCGGTCTACCTGCCGATGGAGAGTCTGATCGCGGCCAACCTCGGCAACCTGTTCCCGGGGATGGAAATCGTTGAGCACCATGTTTTCCGGATCACCCGCAACGCCGACTTCGAGGTCGAGGAAGACCGCGACGAGGACCTGCTCCAGGCGCTGGAGCGCGAACTGGCCCGCCGTCGGTTCGGCTCCCCGGTGCGGCTCGAGGTGGCCGACGACATGAGCGAGCACATGCTCGAGCTGTTGTTGCGCGAACTCGAGGTCGACCCCGCCGATGTCATCCAGGTGCCCGGACTCCTCGATCTGTCATCGCTTTTCGAGATCTACGCGCTTGACCGCCCGCATCTGAAGGACCGTCCGTTCGTCCCTGCCACCCATCCGGCGTTCGGCGAGCGGGAAACACCCAAGAGCGTGTTCTCGACGCTGCGCGACGGTGACGTACTCGTTCACCATCCGTACGACTCGTTCTCGACGAGCGTCCAGCGGTTCATCGAGCAGGCCGCGGCCGACCCTCAGGTCCTGGCGATCAAGCAGACGCTGTACCGCACCTCCGGCGACTCCCCGATCGTCAACGCGCTCGTCGATGCCGCGGAAGCCGGCAAGCAGGTCGTCGCACTGGTCGAGATCAAAGCACGATTCGACGAGCAGGCGAACATCAAGTGGGCGCGCAAGCTCGAACAGGCCGGGGTCCACGTGGTCTACGGCCTCGTGGGCCTGAAGACGCACTGCAAGACCTGTCTGGTGGTGCGTCGCGAGGGCTCGACGATCAAGCGGTACTGCCACATCGGCACCGGAAACTACAATCCGAAGACCGCCCGGCTCTACGAGGACGTGGGCCTGCTGACCGCCGCACCCGACATCGGCGCCGATCTGACCGACCTGTTCAACACCTTGACCGGCTACTCGCGCAAGAAGGAGTACCGGAACATCCTCGTTGCGCCGCACGGCATCCGGGCCGGCATCATCAAGCGGATCAATCGTGAGATCGAGCTCTTCCGCGAAGGTGACACACGCGCGAGGATCCAGCTCAAGGCGAATGCTCTGGTCGACGAGCAGGTGATCGATGCGCTCTATCGAGCCTCCCAGAGCGGGGTGCCCGTCGATGTCGTCGTCCGTGGCATCAGCGCTCTGCGGCCCGGGGTCGAGGGCTACAGCGACAACATCCACGTCCGTTCGATCCTGGGGCAGTTCCTCGAGCACTCCCGCATCCTGTACTTCGGTGCGCAGGACCAGTACTGGTTCGGCAGCGCGGACATGATGCACCGCAACCTCGATCGCCGCGTCGAGGTCATGGTGAACGTCCGTGACGAGCGTCTGGCGGGCGAACTCGGCGACATCTTCGCCTCTGCCCTGGACCCGCGAACCCGTTGCTGGGTCCTGCACTCCGACGGGAGTTGGGTCGCCTCACCCGCAGAGGGCGAGGAGGTCCGCGACCACCAGCGGCAGATGATGCGGCGCAATCGTCGTCGGCCGGAGACCAGTTCGTGACCGGCACCGACGCGTAACCTTCGACCTCTATCATCACCACCGATATGGCGAAGAAAACAAACGAGGTGTGGGCCGCGGGCGGCGTGGTCTGGCGGCCGGGTGTCTCCGGTACCGCCGGACCCGCCGACGTCGAGGTCGCAGTCGTCCACCGCCCGAAGTACGACGACTGGACGCTGCCCAAGGGAAAGGCCGAGCCGGGCGAGACCCTCATCGACACCGCGGTGCGCGAGATCGCCGAGGAGACCGGGCAACACGTCGTCCTCGGTCGACACCTCGACGACGTCCACTACGACCTCGGCAGCAGCCGCAAGCATGTGCGCTACTGGTCGGCGCGAGCCGTCGACGGGGACTTCGTCGCCGGTGACGAGGTCGACGAACTGCGGTGGCTCTCGGTCGACAAGGCCCGTAAGACACTGAGCTACCCGCTCGACTGCTCGATACTCGAGGAGTTCGCTCGACTCCCCGCGGACCTGCACACCTTTCTGTTGGTCCGGCACGCCAAGGCCGGCCGACGCTCGACGTACAAGGGCGACGACCGGTTACGGCCCCTAGACAAACTGGGGTGGGCGCAGGCCTCGGCCCTCGCCCCCTTGCTGATCGCCTTCGGGGCGGAGCGGGTTCACTCGGCTGATCGCGTGCGATGCGAGCAGACACTCGAACCGCTGCGCGAGCGGCTCGGCGTCGAGATGCATCGCGAACCAGATCTCTCGGAGGAGACCTACCGGACGAATCCGGTAGCGGCGCAACGCCGAATTCTGGAATTGGCGGCTGATACGGCCTCGACCCTCGCGGTCTGCAGTCAGGGCAAGGTGATCCCGCCACTGATGAGCTGGTGGGCGGATCGAGACTCGATCACTCTGCCCAAGGCGTCCAGTCGCAAGGGAAGTGTCTGGGTTCTGTCGCTGAACGATGGCCGGTTGGTCGCGGCCGATCACATCGCGGGACCGCTGCCGACAGCCTGAACCCCTCGATTACGCCGACGATTCCGCCGTCCGGCAGACGCCCGGATACAGTTCAGCCCCCGGCGGGGGAAGTACGCCGGGGGCTGAACTGTGGTTGTCTACCGCGGTTGTCCGCGGGTCAGCGACGAGTTGTCTTCTTGGCCGCGGTCTTCTTTGCGGCGGTCTTCTTGGCCGGAGCCTTCTTGGCGGCGGTGGCCTTCTTCGCCGGCGCGGCCTTCTTGGCCGGAGCCTTCTTGGCAGCCGTGGTGGTCTTCTTGGCCGCGGTCGTCTTGGCCGGAGCCTTCTTGGCGGCCGTGGTGGTCTTCTTGGCCGCGGTGGTCTTGGCCGGAGCCTTCTTGGCTGCAGTCGTCTTCTTGGCGGCGGCCGTCGTCTTCTTGGCCGCGGTCTTCTTCGCCGGCGCAGCCTTCTTGGCCGCCGTGGTGGTCGCTCCGCTGCCGCGCTTCACAGCCGGACCGGTGGCCGCCAGCTTCTGCTTGCCTGCCACAACGGCTTTGAACTGAGCACCCGGACGGAAAGCCGGAACCGATGTCGCGCGGACCTTGACGGTCTCGCCGGTGCGCGGGTTACGTGCGACGCGCGGTGCGCGCTTCCGCTTCTCGAATACGCCGAAGCCGGTGATCGTCACGCTCTCGCCCTTGTTGACTGCGCGCACGATCGTGTCGACGACGAGCTCGACGGCTTCGGTCGCAGTCTTGCGATCCGCGTCAAGCTTCTTGGTCAGCTCATCAATGAGCTCCGCCTTGTTCATGAGTACCTCCGCAAGCTGATCTGACCGAGTTTCGGCCAGCTACCATCACACGGTAAACGTCGAATTTGAAAACGTCCATCTTCCACGCCAATTAGGACGCCGTGTTGCGAAATCGTATGGCAGCTCACGACGGTGCCGCCGCGGCGAGAATGCCTCGCCGCGGCGGTGAAAATCAGTCCGCGAGGGTGCGCGGCTTGTATGCCGGACGCGTCGACTCGTACGCAGAAATGGCGTCTACCTGGCGCAATGTGAGTCCGATGTCGTCGAGACCCTCCAGCAACCGCCACCGCGTGTAGTCATCAATTGCCAACGGCACCACGAGGTCTCCGGCAGTGACCGTCTTATCGACAAGGCTCACCGTCACTTCCAGCCCCGGATTCTCCTCGAGCCGCTTCCAGAGCAGCTCGACGTCGGGCTGCTCGACCTGAGCGGCCACCAGACCCGCCTTGCCCGAGTTGCCGCGGAAGATGTCGGCGAAGCGTGACGAGATCACCACGCGGAAGCCGAAATCGGACAGGGCCCACACGGCGTGCTCGCGCGAGGAGCCGGTGCCGAAGTCGGGACCGGCGACCAGGACCGACCCGCGGCTCCAGGGTTCGTTGTTGAGGATGAAGTCGGGATCGGTTCGCCACCCGGCGAACAGACCGTCCTCAAAGCCGGTGCGCGTCACCCGCTTCAGGTAGACGGCCGGGATGATCTGATCGGTGTCGACGTTGCTGCGGCGCAGCGGGACGCCGATACCGGTGTGTTCGGTGAACGGTTCCATGAGAAAAGCCTTTGTTCGAATGATGTGGCCGGATGCGGTTCGGACCGTGACTCAACCGAGATCAGCGGCGCCGACGGCGAGTCCGGATCAGCGGGCGGGGTCCAGATCGGCGGGCGCCGACAAGGTGCCGCGCAGCGCGGTGGCTGCCGCCACTCCGGGCGACACGAGGTGGGTTCGGCCACCCTTACCCTGCCGCCCTTCGAAATTGCGGTTCGAGGTCGACGCGCAGCGCTCGCCCGGGGCGAGCTGATCCGGGTTCATGCCCAGGCACATCGAGCACCCCGCCTGCCGCCACTCGGCGCCGGCCTCGACGAAGATCTCGCCGAGTCCTTCGTCCTCGGCCTGTGCGCGCACGCGCATCGAGCCGGGCACGATCAGCATGCGCATGCCGTCCGCGACCTTGCGCCCCTTCAGGATGCCCGCGACCTCTCGCAGATCCTCGATCCGGCCGTTCGTGCACGAGCCGACGAAGACCGTGTCGACCTTGATGTCGCGCAGCGGCGTTCCGGCCTCCAGGCCCATGTACTCCAGCGCCTTCGCAGCGGCGCTCGCCTTGACCTCGTCGCCGTACTCGGCCGGGTCGGGTACCACGGCATCCAGGGGCGCGCCCTGGCCCGGGTTGGTTCCCCAGGTGACGAACGGGGTCAGCGCGGTGGCGTCGATGTGCACCTCGGCGTCGAAGGTGGCGTCGGGATCGGTTCGCAGGCTGTCCCAATAGGCAACCGCCGCATCCCAGTCGGCGCCCGACGGTGCATGGGGGCGCCCCTTGAGGAACTCATAGGTGATCTCATCGGGTGCGATCATCCCGGCCCGCGCCCCTGCCTCGATCGACATGTTGCACACCGTCATCCGGGCTTCCATGGACAGTTTGCGGATCGCCTCGCCGCGGTACTCCAGCACATAGCCCTGTCCGCCGCCGGTGCCGATCTTCGCGATGATCGCGAGGATCAGGTCCTTACTGGTCACCCCGGGCGGCAATTCGCCGTCGACGTTGATGGCCATGGTCTTGAACGGGCGCAGCGACAGGGTCTGCGTCGCGAGGACGTGTTCGACCTCGCTGGTACCGATGCCCATCGCGATCGCCCCGAAAGCGCCGTGCGTCGACGTGTGGCTGTCACCACACACGACGGTCATCCCGGGCTGCGTCAGTCCCAACTGCGGTCCGACGACGTGGACGATGCCCTGCTCGGCGTCACCCATGGGGTGCAGGCGGATGCCGAACTCCTCGCAGTTGCTGCGAAGCGTGTCGACCTGGGTGCGCGAGACCGGATCGGCAATGGGCTTGTCGATGTCCAGCGTCGGGACGTTGTGGTCCTCGGTCGCGATCGTGAGATCCGGCCGTCGGACCGGACGCCCGGCGAGCCGAAGGCCCTCGAAGGCCTGCGGACTGGTGACCTCGTGAACGAGATGGAGGTCGATGTAGATCAGGTCGGGATCGGTGTTGCCGGACGCATCGACGTCACCGGCGACCACGACATGATCGCGCCATACCTTCTCGGCGAGAGTTAGCGGCTGGGCGGGGCTGTTGCTCATGGCTGCACTCGTTATCTGCTCGGGTTCCTCGGACTTTGCACGCGGAGTTGACGTTCTGGCTGGGTTTCGAGCGTGCATCTCACTATGTGGACAGCTAGTATCGTCCTATGGGAAAGGATACCGCATTCGCGGTCAGCAGCGGAATCGGCGTGCTCGACAAGTCCGTGGCCGTGCTGCATGCGATCGCCGAGGCGCCGTGCAACCTGTCCGAGCTCTGCGAGCGAACCGGACTGCCCCGGGCGACGGCACACCGCCTCGCGGTCGGACTCGAGACCCATCGCTTCCTGACCAGGGACGTCACCGGTCGCTGGCAGCCGGGCCCGGTCCTCGGCGAACTCGCCTCGTCGGCACACGATCCCGTCACCGAGTCGGCGCTCATGGTCCTCCCCCGGCTCCGCGACATCACCGGCGAATCGGTCCAGGTCTACCGGCGCGAGGGAGCCGAACGCGTCTGCGTCGCCGCGATGGAGCCACCGACCGGGCTACGCGACACGGTGCCGGTGGGCACCCGCTTCCCGATGAGCGCGGGGTCGGCAGCCAAGGTACTGCTCGCCTGGGCCGACCCCGGCACTCAGCGTGCGCTCGTGCCGGACAGCGTCTTCAGCGAGCGTGCCCTGCACGAGATCCGCCGCCGGGGATGGGCGCAGAGCGCCGGTGAACGCGCCGCCGGCGTGGCGAGCGTGTCGGCTCCGGTGCGCGACGGCAACGGTGACGTCGTCGCCGCCATCTCGGTGTCCGGACCGATCGACCGGATGGGCCGTCGGCCCGGTGCGCGCTGGGCGGCCGACCTGCTCGCCGCCGCGGACGCGATCCACAAGCGCCTCCAGGCCGCTCGCCCATGACCCCAGAGCCGTTGCACCCGGAGGTGTTCCGATGGACCCGCCGGTGGGCTAGCGTCGGGGAATGGGAGTCAACCAACGCAGTCAGATCATCATGTCCGAGGCCGAGATCGCGGAGTTCGTGGCGCGCAGCCGGACCGCAACCCTTGCCACCACGGGGCCGGACGGAAGCATCCATCTCGTGGCCATGTGGTACGGAATCGTCGACGGTGAGATCTGGTTCGAGACGAAGTCCAAGTCGCAGAAGGCGGTCAACATACGCCGCAACAGCGGGTGTTCGGTGATGATCGAGGACGGCGACACCTACGACACACTTCGCGGCGTCACCTTCGAGGGCACCGCGGAGATCCTCGACGACCCGGACTCGTGCCTGAAGGTCGGGATCAGCGTCTGGGAGCGCTACACCGCGCCCTACACCGAGGAATCGCGACCCTTCGTGGAGCAGATGATGAACAAGCGCGTGGCCGTCCGGATCCGACCGTCCCGCACGCGCTCCTGGGATCACCGTAAGCTCGGCATCCCCGAGATGCCGGCCTCGGGCACCACCGCCGAGTTCCTGTGATCCGACGAGGGTGACCGACACTGCCTGACCTCGTCCGTGTCGCGATGTGATCATCGCGACACGCATGAGATCGCATGCGGCGCAAAGACAAACACCCTCCCCCTGCAACGCAGAGGGAGGGTGTTTCTCGTAGCCCCGACGGGATTCGAACCCGCGCTACCGCCTTGAGAGGGCGGCGTCCTAGGCCGCTAGACGACGGGGCCATGGGAACTTCCGGCGATCAAGACCTTAGCACGGTCTCGATCTCTTTCTGTCCGCTGGGGTACCAGGACTCGAACCTAGAATGGCGGTACCAGAAACCGCTGTGTTGCCAATTACACCATACCCCACTGGCTTGGTTTTCCCTGCGGAAAACTGCCGAGAAAGAGAGTATCAAAGGGTTACCGGAACTCCACAAACGTGCAGCTCAGACCCCTATTTTGCGGCAATCTCCCGCGCCGCGGCCAGCCGTGCGAGCGTCTTCTCGCGACCCAGGATCTCCATCGACTCGAACAGCGGAGGACTGACCTGCGAACCGGTCACAGCCACGCGCACCGGACCGAACGCCTTGCGCGGTTTCAGCCCCAGATCGTCCACGAGCGAGGCGTTCAGCGCGTCCTGCAACGCGGCCGTGGTGAACGAATCCAGCGACTCGACCGCGGCGATGGTGGCGTCGAGAACCGGCACGGCGTCCGCTCCGAGATTCTTGCTCGCCGCCTTCTCGTCTATCGCGAAGTCGGCGTCGGCGACGTAGACGAACCGGATGAGATCCCACGCGTCGCCGAGGACCTGGATACGCGTCTGCACCAGTTCGGCCAGCGCTGCGAAGGTCTCGTCGTCCGCGGTCTCCGGGAGCTTGCCCTGCGTGACGAGGTAGGACCTGAGTCGGGCCGTGAAGTCGCCGGCCTCGAGCAGCCGGATGTGCTCGGCGTTGATGGCGTCGGCCTTCTTCTGGTCGAATCGGGCGGGGTTCGAGTTGACCTGTCGCACATCGAAAGCCGCGATCATCTCGTCCAGGCTGAAGACGTCGACATCGCTCTTGTAACCCCAGCCGAGCAGGGCGAGGTAGTTGAGGAGACCCTCGGGGATGAATCCGCGGTCACGGTGATGGAAGAGATTCGACTGGGGGTCGCGCTTGGACAGCTTCTTGTTGCCCTCCCCCATCACGAACGGCAGGTGACCGAATGCCGGCACCGCGTCGGCCACCCCGATCCGGATCAGCGCCTGGTACAGCGCGAGCTGGCGCGGGGTCGACGACAGGAGATCCTCGCCCCGCAGGACATGAGTGATCTTCATCAGGGCGTCGTCGACCGGGTTGACCAGCGTGTAGAGCGGATCACCCGAAGCGCGCGTGAGGGCGAAGTCGGGAACCGTGCCCGCCTTGATGGTCGTCGTACCGCGTACCAGGTCGTCCCAAGACAGGTCGGCGTCGGGCATCCGCAGGCGCACAACGGGTTTGCGACCTTCCGCACGGTATGCGTCACGTTGCTCGGGCGTCAGGTCACGATCGAAGTTGTCGTAGCCGAGTTTGGGGTCACGTCCGGCGGCACGGTGCCGGGCCTCGACCTCCTCGGGCGTCGAGAACGCCTCGTAGGCCTCGCCCGCATCGAGAAGGCGCGCGACGACATCGGCATGGAGGTCCCGACGTTCGGACTGCCGATAGGGGCCATAGGGCCCGCCGACCTCGGGCCCCTCATCCCAGTCGAGACCGAGCCAGCGCAGGGCATCGAGGATGGCCTCGTAGGATTCCTCGCTGTCCCGGGATGAGTCGGTGTCCTCGATACGGAACACGAAGGTGCCACCGTCGTGGCGGGCCTGGGCGAAATTGAAGAGCGCGGTCCGCACGAGTCCCACGTGCGGCGTCCCCGTCGGAGATGGACAGAAGCGGACGCGCACACCCTCAGTACTGGTCATGAGGCTCAGGGTATCGAAGCCGTGCCGCGCGTCCGACACGCCCGCCGTCAGGCCCGGTGCCGCTCGCAGAACTCGACGAGAGCCCGATTCACCTCGGCCGGTTGTTCGAGATATCCGAAATGCCCGGCCCGCTCGATCTCGACGTATTCGGCGCCCGGAATGGCCTCGGCGACTTCGCGCGCCAGCTTCGCCGGCAGTGTCCGGTCGTCGGCGAAGCCGACGACGAGCGCCGGCCGGTTGATTCCACGGTAGGCCGGGAGGCGGTTGGACTCCTTGTTGTGGAGTTCGAGCTGCGCGCGGACGCCCGGGGTGATCGTCTGCGGCGAGAACCCGATGATGTCGAGCCAGTCACGCGCCGTGCGGTCGTCGTCGAGCGTGTGCGGCGACAGGTTCAGATGAGCGGTGATCGCGGCCTCGTACTCGGGCGGCAGCTTGATCTTGTTGTCGTAGAGCGCCCGCTCGCCGGCCGAGATCGCCTCCTGCAGTGGGGTGTTGCGACCGTAGGTCGCGACCATCACCGCTGCCTTCACCACATCGGGTCGCGCCAGGGCCAGCTCCTGGGTGATCCGCGCGCCGAGCGAGGTGCCGATCACGATCGCCGGTCCACGATCGAGGTGCTCGATGAGGGCGGCGGTGTCGGCGACCATGTCGTCGAGCGTGAAACCCTCGGCACACTCCGACGACGGTGCGACACCTCGGTTGTCGAAGGTCACGACCGTGAACCCGGCTTTCACCAGAGCAGGTTCCTGGTGGGCCTTCCAGACGCGCCCGGGACTACCGGTCCCCATCACCATGACGACGAGCGGACCGGAACCGGCCACGCTGTAGGAGATGTCGATGCCGTTGACCCGTGCCGTGCTGGGCGCCGTCACTTGTCCACCACCGGGTTGTTGAGCGTTCCGATACCCTCGACGGTCACCGAGACGCGCTGGCCGGCGACCATGGGCCCGACGCCTTCCGGTGTACCCGTGAGGATCACGTCACCCGGCAACAACGTCATCACGCGCGAGATCCACTCGACGATGTCACCGACGTCGTGGAGCATCAGCGATGTCCGTGTCCGCTGCTTGACCTCCCCGTCGAGTTCGGTCACGAGCTCGACGTCGGCCGGATCGAAGGCCGTCTCGATCCACGGACCGAGCGGACAGAAGGTGTCGTACCCCTTTCCGCGGGTCCACTGACCATCTGCCTGCTGGTGGTCCCGGGCGGTCACGTCGTTGGCAACCGTGTAACCGAGGATCACGTCTTTGGCCTGCGCGGCCTTCACGTCCTTGCACGGACGTCCGATGACGACCGCGAGTTCACCTTCGTAGTCCACCCGTTCCGAGGACGGTGGCCGCACGATGGGCACCTCGGGACCGATGATCGAGGTGTTCGGTTTGAGGAAGATCACCGGGTTGGCGGGAGCCTCGCCGCCCATCTCCGCGGCGTGCGCGGCGTAGTTCTTGCCGATACAGATGACCTTGCTGGCCAGGATCGGCGCCAGGACCCGGACATCCGCCAGCTTCCACGAGCGACCGGTGAACGTCGGGGTGCCGAAGGGATGCTCGGCGATCTCCTTGACGACAGCGTCGTCACCATCGCCCTCGACGGACACGAATGCCACGCCATCAGGACTCGCAATTCGACCTAAACGCATGTCCAGACCCTATCGCACCACCGATCCCACACGTTGGGAGCCGAGTTGGCGCACCCCGTGAGCGGTTCTACAATATGGTCACTGAGTTTCACATATTGAGACGCATTGTTGCGCCGCCTGCCCGATCCGTCAGCGAGGTGAGTAGAACATGACCGATGTCGACGACATCACCACTGCCAGAAGGTGGATCATCCTCGGCTGCTCGCTGCTCGCCGCACTCACCACGACGTGCGTGGTGAGTGGGGTCGCCTATCTGATCCCGGCCTTGCACACCGACGCCGGCCTCTCGCTGACCCAGGCGTCTGCGCTCGCCGCGATACCGACCATCGGCCTGATGGCGGCCACGATCCCGTGGGGAATCCTGTTGGACCGCTACGGCGAACGCCGGATCTTGTTGCTGTCGCTCTCCATCTCGCTGGGCGGAGCGGTCGCGGCCGCGGTCGCGGCCTCCACCGATGCCTCCTATGCCGTCGTGGGCGCTGCTCTCCTCGTGGGCGGTCTCGGCTCGGGCGCGGCGAACGGGGCGAGCGGGCGGATCGTGGTGGGTTGGTTTCCCGCCCACCAGCGCGGGACCGCCATGGGCGTCCGGCAGATGGCCCAGCCGTTGGGGATCGGCGTGTGCGCCCTCACCATGCCGGTGGTCGCGGCGGGTTCGGGAGCCGGCACCGCACTGGCGATCCCGGCCGTGGTGACCGCCGCGGGGCTGGTCGCGGTGCTCGTCGGCATCACCGACCCACCGCGCCGGACGGCTGCCGCGATGGTCGTCGACGACACTCCCCGACACCCGAATCCCTACCGCGGCAACTTTTTCCTCGCCCGCGTCCACATCGTCAGCATGCTGCTCGTCATTCCCCAGTCGATGCTGTGGACGTTCGTCCCCACGTGGCTGATCGTCGCGCACGGATGGTCACCGGCGGGTGCCGGGATACTCATCACCGTGACCCAGGTGGTCGGCGCGCTCGGCCGGATTGTCGCCGGACGGTGGTCGGATGCGTGGATGTCTCGGATGCGGCCCGTCCGGGCTATCGCGATCGCCGGCGTCGCCGCCATGTTCGCGCTCGCGATCGCCGACTGGTTCGACAGTCCGCTGGCACCCGCGCTCATGGCGGTCGCGAGCATCATCTCGGTGGCCGACAACGGGCTGGCGTTCACCGCCATCGCCGAATACGTCGGACCGGAGTGGAGCGGACGCGGCCTGGCCGTGCAGAACACCGGACAATATCTGGTGACTGCGGCCACCACACCGCTTCTCGGGGCCCTGATCGCGGTGGTGGGCTTCCCGGTCGCGTTCGCGGCGACCGCCCTGGCACCGCTCGTCGCGACCCCCCTCGTCCCGCGCGACCCGTCGCCGCGCGTCGACGAGCTCGTCGACGCTTAGCGGGGATTCTTCTGCCGCGCAGCGGGTTTCGCGGGTGCGAGCGAAACGAGTCCGCCTCCACTGCCTAATCCGAAAGAAACGACTCTCCCTGCTCCCTGAGGAGCGCCCGCAGCCTGCGAGAGCAAGCAACGCCCCACTGCTCCCTGAGGAGGGTGACGCTCGCACGCTCGCTCCTCAGGGAGCAGAGGCGCGGGGCGGGACTACAATCGCTCGCGGATGCGCGTCCCGATCTCCGAGGTGCTGAAGGTCCCGTCGCGTTCGGCCAGATCGTCGGCGACGGCCTTCTCGATCCGGGCGGCGGCGTCGTCGTCACCGAGATGACGGAGCAGGAGGGCGACCGACAGGATCGCGGCCGTCGGATCGGCCTTGCCCTGACCGGCGATGTCGGGAGCCGACCCGTGGACCGGCTCGAACATCGACGGATTGGCGCCGGTGGCGTCGATGTTGCCCGACGCGGCCAAGCCGATACCACCACTCACCGCGGCGGCGATGTCGGTGATGATGTCGCCGAACAGGTTGTCGGTCACGATGACGTCGAAGCGACCGGGATCGGTGACCAGGTAGATGGTCGCCGCGTCCACGTGGCAGTAGTCGGTGGTGACGTCGGGGAACTCGGCACCGACCTCGGCGACTGCTCGACTCCACATCGATCCGGCGAACGTCAGCACGTTGGTCTTGTGGACGAGCGTCAGCTTCTTGCGGCGCTGCTGTGCGCGCTGGAAAGCGTTGCGGACGACGCGTTCCACACCGAAACGGGTGTTGACGCTCACCTCGGTGGCGACCTCGTTCGGCGTGCCGACACGGATCGCGCCGCCGTTGCCCGTGTACGGCCCTTCGGTCCCCTCCCGCACCACCACGAAGTCGATGTCGGGGTCGCCGGCGAGCGGCGACGAGACGCCGGGGTAACGACGCGACGGCCGCAGGTTGACGTGATGGTCCAGAGCGAACCGCATGGTGAGGAGAAGGCCGCGCTCCAACACACCTGACGGCACCGACGGATCGCCGATCGCCCCCAGCAGGATCGCGTCGTGACGGCGCAGCGATTCGAGGTCGTCCTCGGTCAGCAACTCACCGTTGCGGTGGTAGCGGCGTGCACCGAGATCGAACTCGGTGGTGCTCACCGCCGGTACCACCGATTCGAGGACCCCGAGCGCCTCGGTGATGACCTCGGGACCGATGCCGTCGCCGGCGATGACTGCGAGTTTCATGCGAGGTCGACCTGTTCGATCAGGGTCGCGCTGACGGCGTCGCCGATCGCGGCGACCACGTCGTCGTCGAGGACATTGCTCACGCGCAGCATCATCGTGGCGCCGCCGCCCTCGGCATCCTGCGACAGGCCGGCCGCCAGGATGTCGATCCCGGCATTGCCGAGCAGGGTGCCGATCTTACCGAGCGAGCCGGGCTGATCGTCGTAGCTGACGATCAGGTTGTGGCCTTCGGCGCGGAGGTCGAAGTTGCGGCCGTTGATGTTGACGATCTTCTCCACCAGTCGCGGTCCCGACAGGGTGCCCGACACATTGTGGGTCGACCCGTCGGCGAACACGGCCTTCACGTCGACCACGCTGCGGTGGTTGGGGCTCTCGGGGGCGGTCGTGACCTCACTGGTGACCCCACGCCCCTCGGCGACCGCCGGCGCGTTGACGAAGGTGACCGGCTCGTCGAGCACTGCGGAGAACAGACCCCGCAGCGCCGACAGTCCGAGCACGTCGACGTTGTTGGCGGCGAGTTCGCCGCGTACGTCGACGACGATCGAGGTCGGCGGCTCGTTGCTGATCGCGCCGACGAGCACGCCCGCCTTACGAGCGACCTCGAGCCACGGTGCGACCTCTTCGTCGACGGCGCCACCGGTGATGTTGACCGCGTCGGGGACGAAATGCCCTGCCAGCGCCAGCCGCACACTCTTGGCGACGTCGGTGCCCGCGCGATCCTGCGCCTCGCTGGTCGACGCACCCAGGTGCGGAGTCACGACGACCTGCGAAAGCTCGAACAAGGGCGAGTCGGTGCAGGGCTCGGTGGCGAAGACATCGAGACCGGCGGCGCGGACCTGACCCGAGTTGATCGCGTCGGCGAGTGCCTGCTCGTCGATCAGACCACCGCGGGCCGCGTTGACGATGACCACGCCCTTCTTGGTCCGGGCGAGTTGCTCGGCGCCGATGAGACCCAGGGTCTCCGGCGTCTTCGGCAGGTGCACGGTGATGAAGTCGGCGCGCTCGAGGAGTTCGTCGAGGCTGACCAGCTCGATCCCGAGCTGGGCCGCGCGGGCCGGCGACACGTAGGGGTCGTAGGCGATGATGTGGGTCTCGAAGGCGGCCAGCCGGGCGGCGACCAGCTGACCGATACGGCCGAGCCCGACGACGCCGACGGTCTTGTCGAAGATCTCGACGCCGTTGAACGACGAACGCTTCCAGGTCTTCTCGCGCAGCGTGGCATCGGCGGCCGGGATCTGCCGCGACGCCGACATCAGAAGTGCGACAGCATGCTCGGCTGCGGTGTGGATGTTGGAGGTCGGGGCGTTGACGACCATGACGCCACGCTCGGTCGCCGCGGGGACGTCCACGTTGTCCAGACCGACGCCCGCGCGCGCGATGATCTTCAGCTTCTTGCCCGCGTCGAGGACCTCGGCGTCGACAGTCGTCGCGGAGCGGACCAGGATGGCGTCGGCGTCGACGACCGCCTCGAGCAGCTTGGGACGATCCGGGCCGTCGACCCATCGCACCTCGACACCGTCACCGAGTGCTTCCACGGTGGACGGCGCCAGCTTGTCGGCGATGAGTACAACCGGGCGGCCAGCAGAGCTCACAGTCATTTCTCCAGGTTCGGGAGTGCGGTTTCACGATCGGCGGTGCGGAGTGTCGATGACGACTCCGTACGACAGCTTAAAGGTGTGGTACGTGCCGCCGAGCACGCGGTGTACCCCGAAACTTCGAGTCCCGACCCCGGCATGGGTAGAGTGTGACCCGCGTTACGGCTCGCTTGCCCGGAGCATCACGGAAGTGTTGCAAACCGACCCCGGGTCGATCCCACGCAGACGTTCGTGTCCGGGGGGCCCGGTACGGTGTGCTTGCCGCCCGTTGCGAAGTCCCGACGGGCGGCTAGCCCGTGACCGAGAACTGGTTGGACCCGAGAAGTGGAGTGCGGATGACGAAGAAGCTGACAGTACTGTTGGCGGTTTTGGCTGCGACGGTGCTGGCCGGCTGGGGAGGGGGCGTCGCGGTCGCCGCACCGGCGAAGATCTTCATGGGAGGCGGCTCCGGAATCCTCGTGCTCAAGGGCGGCAACTCGGCCGCGGCCTGCACGATGACCACCATCGGCCGCTCGAAGACCAACAAGCTCATCGGCGTCACCGCGGGACATTGCGGCACCCCCGGCCAGAAGGTCTATTCCGAGACCTTCCAGGATCGCGGCCAGGCGGGCACCATCACCTACACCGCACCGGATCTCGACATGGCGATCGTCGAACTGGACGCCTCGCGCGTCGTGCCGCTGCGCACCGTCCGCGGCGTGACCATCCGTTCGGTCGACCCGAAGCCGCTCGCCTTCCCCACCATCGCCTGTAAAGAAGGCCGGACCACCGGCAACACCTGCGGTATCGCGTGGTTCTCGGACGGCGACGTCCATGTCAGCCAGATGTGCGTGATCGAAGGTGACTCCGGTAGCCCCGTGGTCGTCGGCGATCGCCTCGTCGGCATGGTCAACGCCTACTACTTCCTCGGTTGCCTCGGCCCCGAGACCGGCACCAACATCCAGCCGATCCTGAAGCGGATCGCTTCACTCGACGCCTACAAGGGATTCCGGGTCGCCTGACGACTCCGAGTCCCACCCCCACCGACGCCCCGGATGGTTCTCCTCCGGGGCGTCGTCGTGTCCGGGGTCGGCCGCGGTCGTGTCCGGACGTTGTGGACGGATCACCCGTGATGCGCACTGTTGAGACCGGTTCGTCCGGATTCGGTCGATAGGGACCCCCGTCTCGGGCCGGCGTGCGATGTTGGACCGCGTGCGGTCCGATCGCGCCGCCTGTCTCGAGGAGGCCTGATGAGCACACCCGACACGTCCGCACCCCCGCGTCTCGGACTCGTCATCATCGCCATGACGATCGGCAACGCGGTGATCCTGGTAAGCCAGACCGCGGTGCCACTGTCGTTGCCGGCCATCATGGACGAGTTCGGCGTCGGTTCGAGCAGCGTGCAATGGGTCCTGACGGCAAGCCTGCTGCCGCTGGCCGGGCTCATGGTCCTCGGCGGGCGCCTGGGTGATCTCTACGGTCTGCGGCGCGTCTTCTGCGCCGGGTCGATCGTCTTCGCCATCGCATCGCTGGCGGCCGGACTCGCGCCGACCTTCGAGTTCCTCGTGGCAGCTCGCGTCGTCCAGGGTGCCGGTGGCGCGCTTCTGTTGCCGACGTCGGTCGCCATCGTCTCGGCCGTGGCCGGCGAGAAGGACGCGGGACGCGCCCTGGGCACACTGGGCGGGGCGGCCGCGGTGGCGGGCGCACTGGGGCCGATCATCGGTGGCGCCCTGACCGGGATGTTCGGATGGCGGTTCGTGATGCTGGTCAATCTGCCGCTGGCCGCGCTGTCGATGGTGATCGCGCTCCTGGTGGTCCCGAGTGATCCTCGACGAGCCGACCGCGAGCGCGTCGACGTCATCGGCGCCGTCCTGTTGAGCGTCACACTGATCGGCGTGGTCTTCGGGATCGGCCAGTCCCAGGTCTGGGGGTGGACGTCACCGGGTGTCTGGCTGCCACTGGTCGCCGCGGTGATCTCCGCTACGGCTTTCGTGGCCGTCGAACGTCGTGTTGCGGTGCCGCTCATGGATTTACGGCTGTTGACCCGGCACCGCAATTACGCCGGGGCGACGATCAGTCAAGGACTGGGCGGCATGATCGAGATGGGTCTGGGGGTCATTTTCCCGCTGCTGCTCATCCTCAACCTCGGAATGGATCCCGCGACCGCCGGTCTCGCGCTGCTGCCCACCACGCTGCCCATGGTGATCGTCGCCCCGCTCGCGGGGCGTTGGTATGACAAGGTCGGCGGCCGGCTTCCGCTGATGACCGGTTTCGGCGTACTGGGACTGGCGGGCGTGGCGCTGATGCTGGCCGTGCCGACCCACGAATTCGTGCCGCTCATCCCCGGGCTCACCTTGTACGGCATCGGCTTGGCCATCGTGCTGACCGTCAACGATCCAGTGTCGCTGGATTCGGTGCCGACCCAGCATCACGGCCAGGTGTCGGGCGTCTCCGCGACGGCCGAACAGTTCGGCGGCGCGCTGGGCATCGCCGCGTTCTATTTGGTATTCCACACGACGTACGTGCACGAACTCCACGAACGCATCGATTCGTCGGATCTGCCGAACCTCACCACCGCGCAGTACGAGAAGCTACGCGCCGACATCGAAGCGGCCGAACAGACCGGACTACGTTCCGATCACTTCGACCCCGAATTCACCGACTACCTCCGCAGTACGCTCGACGCCGCGACCTCGGCACACGTGCTGACGTTCGGGATGACCGTGGTGGTCGCGGTCCTCGGCGTGGTCGCGAGCGCGCTCCTGGTCCGACGGGCCGTCGACAATCCCATCGACATGACGAGCCCGGAGAAGGTGTTCGCGGCCGGCGCGGTCGTCGGCAGTGCCTCGTCCTCGAAACACCTGCACCGCCAACGACATCGGGACGACCAACCCGCGCCGCGCGACCCGGTGTGATCGCGACAAGCGCGGCCAGGCGTACCACGCACAACAGCGAGACGAATTGTTGCTCAGGCGATTTCGGAATCAGACGAGTGATCAAACCCAGCTGCTAGGACCTACGGGCCGCTGTCGACAAACTCCTCGGCGCTCAGCCGCTGGAAAGCGCGGCCGTCGGTCAATTCGATTCGCGCAGCAGGGTTCAACCAATAGAACCGCAGCATCGCATACAGCGTCGCACCGCCCGGTGTATACCACGGCGCATCACCGATCACGTATCGCGCCGGGTCACCTACGCTCTCGACAATGACAACGTCGCGGGCGGGCCGTGCTTCGGTTCGTTCTGCCTCAATCCGTGTGATGTCGACCCATCGGAATGTCGTGCTGGATGAAGTCCGATGGTGTGTCACGGCCTCCTCGTCGAGGGTGACGCTAGGCGGCCCGTGCTTACGACGCGCGTACTCGCCGTAGATAGCGGCTACGACAATGATGCCGACCGCCACAGGGAAGAAAGTCCGCTGACCAGGTGTCAGCGACAAGTCGAGCTTCCCCATCGGGACGAGCACCACGAAAACGATGCCGCCGGCCGCCGCCACTGCGAGCGCGGCACGTATCAGGCGATCGTACAAGCGGTCATATCGCAGCGTGATAAGCCCGCCCGCGAAGTCGATGTCAGGCTGGACCCGTTCCAGGACACGCGTGCGGACAACCCCAACTGCAGCAACACATACAGCCAGTGAAAATGCAGCGGCGACAAACACCGTCGGCAAGTCATGCGCGCGAATCGCCGTTACCGCCAGAGCGCCCGCGGCGGGCGCCATCAGGGTGACGAACAGAATTCCGATAACACGGCCACCCCGCCAGGCACCCGGCCTGTCGACATACGTCACGCCATTCCCCCTATACCCCCGTCGCACAACCGCGACCCAGGTAATTTTCGACCCGGGGAGCGTATGTCACGGCGCCGGGGCCGGACAAACCGCTTCGCCAACCTTCGTCCCGACCCATCCGGAGAGCCAGCTTCCTAACGCCGAGCCGCCAGCTGCACCAGCCACGGCGGCCGGACCGCCGGGTGCAAACGCCCCGCCGCCAACGACACCGCCCGCGTACCCTCCGGCTACACCTAATGCCGCCGAAAATCCAGCGACGCACTTGTCCTCGGCCACCACTACGTCGTAGATGCCGACGCCGATTGCCAATGCTGGACCACCGTACTTCGCGCCGACGCCGATGTTGTCAGCTGCAGCGGCCGAGACCCGCGGGATGCTGTGACCGTCGGCGACGTACTTGTCGACCCCACTGAGCACACCGCCGATGGTCGTCTCGATCGGATGCGTGAAGAACGGGCTGTCAGCCGGGATGTCTCCCGTGCGGCCGTCCGGCGTGGTGACCCGACCGCTCTTGTATCCGTCCTCCCACTCCTCTGCATATGCTGTCGTTCCGTCGGCCCACGTGGTCGAGAATCTCTTGGTGCCGCTGAGGTCTTCCCAAGAGTACGACGTCGAGATCGTCTCTCCACCACGGCCGTAATGCTTCACAGTCGTCTCGAAGAGCTTCATCGACGGCATCGACCCCCGATACGGATTCCATTCGGTGATCACCTGACGAGTGCCGTCCTGCATGTACAGGATCTTGTGCCGACCTTGATTGTCCTCGAACTTCTCGGTTGCGCGCACCGTCATCGCCATGTCCTCGGCACGCACCATCAATTGCTGCTGGAGGCCGAGAAAAGTGCTTGGGTTGGGCACTTGATCGGTCGGGGGCACGAGCCCTGGTATCGGAACGAACGTGTTCGCAATCGGATTCGTCCAGCCGTGCTTGCCTGCTGCGGACTGGACAGCTTGCGCAACCGAGTCGTCAGCGGAGTCGACGGCCAGCAGGAGTTGGTTCACTGCTCCCTGCTGCTTGTTCGCTTCTTCAGCCAGACGATCAGCTTCCTCAAGGGACAGCTCGGTCGGATCGATCAGAACCACCCACGCGTCCGTAACCCACAGCTTGCTCGCGTCTACAGCCTCAGCCTTCGTCAGAAGGTTCGTTCGTGCTTTCCCCAGCGAATATGCACCCTCGGAGAGCGCCGAACCCACGGATGCGGCGAACGACGCGAGATCGGTGGACGAGTTGTTGGCACGTCGAAATGCTGCAGTCCCGGCATCGTGGCTCTGGCCCGTCCACCCCCGCAGCGAGGGCAGGTTCTGACACGCGGTGTACACCGACTCCACAGCGGATCTCATGGAGGTCCCCGCGCCGTCAACCGATTCCCCACCGCCGCTGAGTGCCGCGGGATCCCAACCGGTCAACTGTGGCCGGGTCGGTAGCATGTCAATTCCCCCCGCGACCGAACTCGAGATTCTCGAGCGTCCGGGCAAGTGCCGCGTCCTCCACCTCGAAGGTGTTGCCCGCGCCTCGAACCGCGCCTCCGATGGCGGTCATACTGTCGGACATCGACTCCGCCCGCGTGCGGAGTTCAATAGCGACGAGTCGTGCGGCCCACTGCGTCGACGAACCGTTGACACAGTCTGCAGCCCGCTGGGCCTTGCCCCCGAGATCGGCCGTCGCAAGAACCGAAGCAGCGTCGTCGGCTTGATTCGCCAGCGAACGGAGAACGCTTGGATCTACCCGCATCACACCCCCATTGATGTTCGTCGAAGACCGTAGCAGTCTCCCGTGCATCAACTCACAGACCATTCACAGTCGATCCGGGTTCGACAAAGCTGCCGTCAAAACCGATCGGCCCCTGGGACGAATCCCAGGGGCCGATCGTAAGAAATGCTGCGACTCAGGCGGTCTCGGTGATCGGGCGATCAACCCAGCTCATCAGGTCGCGCAGCTTCTTGCCGGTGACCTCGATCGGGTGCTCGGCGTTCGCCTTGCGCAGACCTTCGAGCTCCTTGTTGCCGCCCTCGACGTTGGCGACGAGGCGCTTGACGAAGGTGCCGTCCTGGATGTCGGTGAGGATGCCGCGCATGCGCTCCTTGGTGTCGGCGTCGATGACCCGCGGGCCCGACACGTAGCCACCGAACTCGGCGGTGTCGGAGACCGAGTAGTTCATGCGCGCGATGCCACCCTCGTACATGAGGTCGACGATGAGCTTGAGCTCGTGCAGCACCTCGAAGTAGGCCATCTCCGGCGCGTAGCCCGCCTCGACCATGACCTCGAAGCCGGTCTTGACCAGTTCCTCGGTGCCGCCGCACAGCACGGCCTGCTCACCGAAGAGGTCGGTCTCGGTCTCTTCCTTGAAGGTGGTCTTGATGATGCCGGCACGCCCACCGCCGATGGCGCTGGCGTAGCTGAGCGCGAGCGCCTGGCCCTCGCCCTTCGGGTCCTGGTGCACGGCGATGAGCGCGGGAACGCCCTTGCCGTCGACGAACTGACGGCGCACGAGGTGGCCGGGGCCCTTCGGGGCGACCATCGCGACGGTCACGTTCTCCGGCGCCTTGATGAGACCGAAGTGGATGTTGAGGCCGTGGCCGAAGAACAGCGCGTTGCCGTCCTGCAGGTTCGGCTCGATGTCCTCGGTGAAGATGGACGCCTGCGAGGTGTCCGGTGCCAGCACCATGATGACGTCGGCCCATGCGGCGGCCTCGGCTGCGGTCAGCACCTTGAGGCCCTGCTCCTCGGCCTTAGCCTTCGACTTGGAGCCCTCGCGCAGACCGATCACGACGTCGACGCCGGAGTCGCGCAGCGACAGCGAATGCGCATGGCCCTGGCTGCCGTAGCCGATCACCGCGACCTTGCGACCCTGGATGATCGACAGATCCGCGTCGTCGTCGTAGAACAGTTCGATGGCCACTATGTTTCCCTTCGATATGTGGTGTCCCGTGGCGGATTCTCGGAATCCGCCGGGACTCGTAATTCTCTTGTCGCGGTCGTCGGTGCGCAGATCGCCACGACGACAGCGGGATTCTCTGTCAGCGGTTGGCCGACATGCTCTTCGGTCCCCGACCGAGGGTCACCGCGCCTGATTGCGCGATCTCCCGGATTCCATACGGATCGAGCATCCGCAGAAGTGCTTCGAGTTTTTCCGACGTACCCGTGGCCTCGATCGTGAGCGACTCGGGCGAGACGTCGATGACCTTGGCGCGGAAGAGGTTCACCACCTCGATGACCTCGGTGCGCACCGTCGAGTCCGAGCGCACCTTGACCATCATCAGCTCGCGGGACACCGAGCTCCCCGGGTCCTGCTCGACGATCTTGATCACGTTGATCAGCTTGTTGAGCTGCTTGGTGACCTGCTCGAGTGGGAAGTCCTCGACGGAGACCATGATCGTCATCCGCGAGATGCCCTTGAGCTCGGTGGGACCCACGGCGAGTGACTCGATGTTGAACCCGCGCCGCGAGAACAGCGCCGAGATGCGCGCCAGGACGCCCGGTCGGTCTTCGACCAGGACACTGAGGGTATGGGTGGTGCTCACTGCTCGTCCTTCTCGGTTGCGCGGTCGGCCGGCGCGTTGTCGACGTGCTGGGTCGTCTCCCCGCGGGCGGCGTTCATGGTCTCGTGGATCTCGACGGGGTCCGACGCCGACTCCTCGTCGTCGAACAACGGCCGGATGTCGCGGGCGGCCATGATCTCGTCGTTGCCGGTGCCGGCGGCGACCATCGGCCACACCTGCGCATCCTTGCCGACGATGAAGTCGATGACCACCGGGCGGTCGTTGATCTCCCGCGCCTTCGCGATCACCTCGTCGACGTCCTCTTCGCGTTCGACGCGGAATGCCACGCAGCCCAGCGCCTCGGAGAGCTTGACGAAGTCCGGGATCATCCGCGAGTGGGTGGACAGATCGGTGTTCGAGTAGCGCTCCTCGTAGAAGAGCGTCTGCCACTGACGCACCATGCCCAGGTTGCCGTTGTTGATCAGCGCCACCTTGATCGGGATGCCCTCGATCGCGCAGGTCGCGAGTTCCTGGTTGGTCATCTGGAAGCAACCGTCACCATCGATCGCCCACACCTCGGCGTCCGGGTCGGCGGCCTTGGCGCCCATCGCGGCGGGCACCGCATAGCCCATCGTGCCCAGACCGCCGGAGTTGAGCCAGGTGCGCGGCTTCTCGTAGGAGATGAACTGCGCGGCCCACATCTGGTGCTGGCCGACGCCCGCGCAGTACACCGCGTCCGGGCCGGCGGCCTTGCCGAGGGCCTGGATGACGAACTCCGGCGACATCGACCCATCGGTCTGACGGTCGTAGCTCAACGGGTAGGTCCGTCGCAGGTTGGCGAGGTAGGACCACCACTGCGAGATGTCGGGGATCGAGCCGCTGGTGGCCTGCTCCTCGCGCAGTGCCTCGGTGAGCTCGGCGATGACCGCCTTGCAGTCACCGACGATCGGCACGTCGACCGGCCGGTTCTTGCCGATCTCCGCAGGGTCGATGTCGGCGTGGATCACCTTCGCGTTCGGTGCGAAGGACGACAACTGACCGGTGACCCGGTCGTCGAAGCGGGCTCCGAGGGTGATCAGGAGATCGCTGCGCTGCAACCCGGCGACCGCGGCCACCGTTCCGTGCATGCCCGGCATGCCCAGATGCAGGTCGTGGCTGTCGGGGAACGCCCCGCGAGCCATCAGCGTGGTGACCACCGGGATACCGGTGAGCTCGGCCAGTTCGAGCAGTTCCGCCGACGCGTTCGCCTTGATGACACCGCCACCGACGTAGAGCACCGGCGACTTCGCGGCGTTGATCAAGCGGGCCGCCTCGCGAACCTGCTTGCCGTGCGGCTTGGTCACCGGCCGGTAACCGGGCAGGTCGATCTGCGGCGGCCACGAGAAGGTGGTCTGCGCCTGCAGGATGTCCTTCGGGATGTCGACCAGGACCGCGCCGGGGCGACCGCTCTCGGCGATGTGGAACGCCTCGGCGATGGTCTTCGGGATGTCGATGGCCCGGCTGACCAGGAAGTTGTGTTTGGTGATGGGCATCGTGATGCCGGAGATGTCGGCTTCCTGGAACGCATCGGTGCCGATGAGCGCACGACCGACCTGGCCGGTGATCGCGACGACGGGCACCGAATCCATCTGGGCGTCGGCCAGCGGCGTCACCAGGTTGGTGGCACCGGGACCCGACGTCGCCATCATGACGCCGGCGCGACCCGCCACCTGGGCGTACCCGGTCGCGGCGTGCCCGGCACCCTGCTCGTGACGGACGAGAACGTGGCGGACCTTCTGGGAGTCCAGCAGCGGATCGTAGACCGGCAGGACCGCGCCGCCGGGAATTCCGAAGACCACATCGACACCGAGCTCTTCGAGGGAACGGACCACAGACTGGGCGCCGCTGACACGCTCCGGCGCGACGGTGTGCTGGGTTACCGCACGGAGGTTGCCCGCCGCCGGAGATTGCTGCCGCAATCCTGCGTTACGCGTCGGCTCGCTGCGGCCTGCGTCGGTGCGTGCTGTTGGTGCGCTCACTGCACGATCCTCATCTTGGTTGTGGAATCCGATATCGGTGATGGAAGTACCTGGCATGAAAAAACCCCCGACAGCTTCCGCTGTTCGAGGGTGGCGCGTCGATGCCGGTTGGGGGTCTGCGAGGTGACCGGTCAGGCGAAGACGCGCCAGCCGATTACTACGAGGATCCCGTTCTGCATCACGCGTTCACGGTAGGACTGTGTTCGGTTCCGAGTCAAACTCCGGACCATGGCGTCTCACAATCTGGGAAAGCACTGGTCGCGCCGGTTGCCTTCCCGGAGCACTTTCAATGCACCGCGGCGAACCCGTCGGTGCGGGCCGTCGGGGCCGGTTGGCACAATGGAACGGTGCCGACTGATTCCACCGACCCCGTAGACCCGAAGACCAGCACGACCCCTGCCGACGACGACGTCACCTTCGACTATCCGGTGACGTTCCGTATCAACCGGACCGCGTATTTCACGGTCCCGATGGTCGCCCTGGTGGTCGTGCTCCTGGTCGGCGCTTCCCCCTGGTTCGCCCTCGCCCTGATCGTCCCGGTCCTGGTCTGGCTGTGGATCCACCGATTGCGGACCGTGGTCACCGAGAGCGGGCTCACCTCCGTGCGGATGTTCTCCACCACCGAGATCGCCTGGTCGGATGTCGCCGGCCTGCAGTTCCCGAAGTGGAGTTCGGTGCGCGCGGTACTGACGGACGGAAGTCGGGTTCGGTTGCCCGCCATCGGTTTCCACGACCTCCCCGCGCTGTCGATCGTCAGCGGCGGCCGGATTCCGGACCCGTTCGAGGCGGCGCGCTCCGCCGAATAGTCGTCGATCACCGACGCGACCGGGCGGTCCCGCCGCGTCTCCTCTCGGGTGATCGCCCCACCTTCCGGCGATAGAGTGCGGCCGTGGAGCACACCAGAACACTCGACGCCGGTGAACTCGACGAACTGATCTCGGCGGGACACCTCGCAGACGTCGGGACGACGCTGTCCACACTCCCGGCGGGCGACATCGCCGCCCTCCTCGACCGACTCCCCCACCAATCCCGCGGCGTCGCATTTCGTCTCCTGGCCAAGGACCTCGCGGTGGAGGTGTTCGACGACCTGTCGCCCGGGTCGCAGCGCCGGCTCATCGACGATCTCGGCACCGCCGGGGTGGCCGCTGCCTTCGACCATCTCGACCCCGACGACCGCGCCGAGTTGCTCGACGAGCTGCCCGCGGGGGTCGCCAAGTCGCTGATCCAGCAACTCACCCCCGCCGAACGCGACATGACCGCGGTTGTTCTCGGCTACCCGAGAGGGTCGGTGGGGCGCCGGATGAGCCCCGAGTTCGTCCATGCGCGAGAGGATGAATCGGCCGGCGATGCCCTTTCTCGCGTACGAGAACGCGGACACGCGGCGGAGACGATCTACACCGTGCCGGTCCTCGACGATTCCCGCACCCTGTGTGGCGTGGTCAGCTTGCGCGATCTGCTGCTCGCCGACCCCACCGACTCCGTCGGCGACCTGATGAACAAGCCGATGTTCGCGCACGCCGACGACGACGCGGAGGCCACCGCGCAACGATGCGTGGACCGCGGAATCCTCGCGATGCCCGTCGTCGACAACGACGGCCGCCTGGTCGGGGTCCTGACCATCGACGACGCCGTCGAGGTCGTCGAGCAGGCCCGTGACACCGATGAGGCACGTGCCGGTGCGCGCGAGCCGCTCCGCGAGCCGTACCTGCTCTCGTCGATCCTGTCGATCACCCGCGCACGGATCGTGTGGCTGTTCGTCCTCGCGGTGTCGGCGATCCTCACCGTCAACGTCCTGGAGATCTTCGAGGGCACTCTCGAACAGCGGGTTGCGCTGGCACTGTTCATCCCACTGCTGACCGGGATCGGCGGCAACACCGGTTCGCAGGCGGCAACGACCGTGACCCGTGCGCTGGCCACCGACGAGGTCGCTCCGCGTGACGTCGCCCGCGTCGCCGCCAAGGAGGTCCGGGTCGGACTGACCATGGGTGCATTACTCGGGCTGGCCGGATTCTCCGTCGCGGCAGTCGTCTACGGCCTCGACATCGGGGTGGTCATCGGTCTGACGATCTTGTCGGTGTGCACCCTGGCCGCGACCGTGGGTGGCGTCATGCCGCTGATCGCGAAGTCCATCCGCGTCGATCCCGCGGTCTTCTCCACACCGTTCATCTCGACGTTCTGCGACGCCACCGGGCTGCTCGTCTACTTCTCGATCGCCAAGGCGGTGCTGGGGATCTGATCGCGGCGGGCGGCGGTGCGGGGCGGTCGTGTCGGGGACGTCCGAATCGTTTTGTTCCCCCTCGTCCCAGCGGAGTAGCCTGACTTCTCGGCGCTCCCCCACGCCCACCATCAGCGAGGCGGCGCCCGTCAACACAGCCGCGCCCGGCCACAGCCCGTGGGAAACAACCCCTCCGGTCGCGGTGTTGAGCCGAAGAGTCCGGCGCCGGTCCGTCACTGCACGTCCGATCGCGCCGGGCCCGCCCGAGCCAGCCGATCGATTCGAGGAAGCCATGCCTGCCCTGAGGTCACGCACCACCACCGTCGGCCGCGAAGCTGCCGGCGCCCGCTCCCTGTGGCGCGCCACCGGGATGACCGACGACGACTTCGGCAAGCCGATCGTGGCGATCGCCAACTCCTACACCCAGTTCGTGCCGGGCCACGTCCATCTGAAGGACGTCGGTGACATCGTGGCCGAGGCGGTGCGGGCCGCCGGTGGCGTGCCGCGAGAGTTCCACACCATCGCCGTGGACGACGGCATCGCGATGGGCCACGGTGGCATGCTCTATTCGCTACCCAGCCGCGAGATCATCGCCGACTCCGTCGAATACATGGTCAATGCCCACACCGCGGACGCACTCGTGTGTATCTCCAACTGCGACAAGATCACTCCGGGCATGCTCAATGCCGCGATGCGCCTGAACATCCCCACGGTCTTCGTCTCGGGCGGACCGATGGAGGCCGGCAAGGCCGTCGTCGTCGGTGATGTCGCGCATCCGTCATCAGACCTGATCACCACCATCTCGGCGTCGGCCAACAGCGCCGTGGACGAGGCCGCGCTGAGCGAGGTGGAGCAGGCGGCCTGCCCCACCTGCGGGTCGTGTTCGGGCATGTTCACCGCCAATTCGATGAACTGCCTGACCGAAGCGCTGGGACTCGCACTGCCCGGCAACGGCTCGACCCTGGCCACCCACGAAGCACGTCGCGCCCTGTTCCGGCGCGCGGGCACCGTCGTCGTCGATGCGGCGACACGCTGGTATCGCGACGACGACGCGTCGGTGCTGCCGCGCAACATCGCCACGCCGACCGCGTTCCGTAACGCGATGGCACTCGACGTCGCGATGGGCGGCTCGACCAACACCGTCCTGCACGTTCTCGCCGCAGCGCAGGAGGGCGAGGTCGCCGACTTCGATCTCACGGTCATCGATGAGATCAGCCGGAACGTGCCCTGCCTGTCGAAGGTCTCGCCCAACTCCGACTACCACATGGAGGACGTCCACCGGGCCGGCGGAATCCCGGCCATCCTCGGTGAACTGCGTCGCGCCGGCCTGCTCGACGACACCGCCTCGACGGTCCACACCCCGACCATGGCCCAGGCCCTCGACGACTGGGACATCCGTGGCGGCAAGGCGATCGACGAAGCCGTCGAGCTCTTCCACGCCGCCCCGGGTGGCGTCCGCACCACCACACCGTTCTCGACGGCGAATCGGTGGAGTTCACTCGACACCGACGCCGAGGGCGGCTGCATCCGCGATCTCGAGCACGCCTACACCGTCGAGGGCGGTCTGTGCGTGCTTCGCGGCAACCTCGCCCCGGACGGCGCGGTCTTGAAGACCGCGGGCATCGACGAGGATCTGTGGCACTTCGAGGGCCCGGCGCGCGTCGTCGAGAGCCAGGAGGACGCGGTCCAGGTCATCCTGTCCAAGACGATCCAGGCCGGTGAGGTCCTCGTCGTGCGTTACGAGGGACCCGCGGGCGGTCCCGGCATGCAGGAGATGCTGCACCCGACCGCCTTCATGAAGGGCACCGGGATGGGCAAGAAGTGCGCCCTGATCACCGATGGCCGGTTCTCCGGCGGATCGTCGGGACTGTCGGTCGGTCACATGTCTCCCGAAGCAGCGTCGGGCGGCGCCATCGGACTCGTCGAGGACGGCGACCCGATCGTCATCGACGTCAAGACGCGCCGCCTGGAGGTGCTGGTCTCCGACGAGATCCTCGCCGAACGTCGCGCCAAGATGGAGGCCTCCGAGCGGCCGTGGCAGCCCAAGGACCGTCAGCGCACGGTGACCACCGCCCTGCGCGCCTACGCCAAGCTCGCGACGTCGGCAGACCGCGGCGCGGTGCGCCAGGTCGACTGACTTCTCGCCACGACATGCCCTGACACAGAATGCGGGGGCCCATTAAGGATAACATAACTGAACCCCAAGAAAGAGAGTATTTAAAAAAAAAAACATCCCGCCAGACCCAGCATAAAGGAGGTTTGCG
>NZ_JBHYNC010000035.1:0-15711 GCF_042743165.1 Gordonia sp. NPDC058843 | reverse complement strand
CTCCACTTAAAAATATTGGGCGTCATTTTTCGTAATCCTATACGTGACCCGCATTCTCTGTGCGCTCGGGTCAGACGAGCGGGTTGCTGCCGTTCGCCAGGACCCAGACCGCAACGGCCGCGGCCGCGCCGACGATGAGCCAGAGGAACGAGCCGACGAAAGGTCGTCGCGCCCACCCCCGGGGATAGTCGAGCGAGTACAGACCCGGGCCCGTCAGGATGACGACCGCCGCGGCCACCGCGAGGAAGAGTTCGAACTCGACGCCGCCGGCGGCGGCGAAGAACGAGAAGCCGTCCGCCATCGACATCTTGTATGCCGCGGCAACGAGCATCGTGCCGAGGATCGCCGACGCACCGATCGGCGTCAGCAGTCCGAGGATCACCATGAGCCCGCCGATCGTCTCGGCGAGTGCTCCGACGATCGCGAGGACCTGCGCGTAGTCGGCGGTGAACCCGGCGTCGACGAGCATCGACTCGAATCCGCTGAGGCGCGGACCGTTCCACAATCCGAAGAGCTTTTGTAACCCGTGGGCGCCGACCAGGCCGCCGAGTGCAATGCGCAGCACCAGCAGACCCAGGTCGATCGTGCCGCGGCGCGACTTCGCGAGCGCGTCCTGCAGATCGTCGTCGCCCGCCGCCGCCCCCTCAGGACGGGCGTCGGCGTCGTCGGCCCGTCGCCGTCCGAATCGGCGTCGGCCACGCGGCTCGTCGTCGAGTACCCCGGTGTCGGTCGAGACGTCGCGTGCCCGGGCGCGAGACGACACGTCATCGTCCTCGTCGAGGAAGTCGTAGCGCGCGGTGCCGACCGGTGGTAGGGCCGGTTCCGGGGTCGTGACGGCGTCGTCGGCGGGCTGCACCCGTTCGGCCGCGGGGTGTGTGGCGAACTGAACTGTCTCGAAGTCGTCGTCCGCGGGCGTTCCCGCCCCGCTGGTGCCCGCGGCGGGTGGTGGGGTCGTGGCGGGTGGTGGGGTCGTGGCGGTGGGTCGCGAGGTCGGCGGAGGACCCGCGGGGACCGAACGGGTCTCCACGTCGCCGGGATCGAGATCATCGAGATCGTCCACCCGCGAGTAGGGTGCCGGCGATCGCCGGGCATGCCGGTTGTAGAAGTCGTCGCGGTCGGTCACCGCGGGTGGCGTCGGAGGTCCCGGCTCGGGACGTACCGGCGCACCGGTTCCCCCGGCGCCGGGGACCGGTATCTGTCCGGTCGGTTCGTCGTACGGGCTCGTCGCCCCGTCCTGGGGTCGGGCGCCACCTCGGCCTGACTCGGCCGTGCCGCCCGGGTTGCCACTGCCCGTGTTGCCACTGCCCGGTGTGTCGCGCTCGCTGATGCCCGACGTGTCGCGTTCGCTCACCCGACCGACTCTAGAGGCTCTCGCTCAGCGGTCGCCGCACCCCGGCGGGGTGAGTCGGGGCACCACCACTCGGGGCACCACTACTGTGGACGCCATGTGGAAGGGGCGCCCGACGGGCATGCGCGATGATGCCGACCGGACGAGTTCAGCCGCGTCGGCGGATCGACGGGTATGGGTTCGGTGCCGCAGCCTGCTGACGGTGCTGATCGCGGTGGTCGTCCTGGTCGGCGGCTGCGCGGACTTCACCGCACAGGACAATCAGCGCGAGGCAGGTGCGTTCAGCCCCAACAACCGGCCGAGCGGCCAGCCCGAGCCGACACCTCCGCCGGAGACCCCGCGGGAGACGCAGCCGCCGCCGACCGGTCCATGCGTCGATCCCGACCCCGCGGTCATCGCCACGTGTCTCGCATCGACCGGCGGTGTGATGCCCGGCGACGAGCAGGGCGAGGTGACGGTCGTCGCAGAGCGCACGACCGGCAAGATCATCACCACCAAGCGCTACGGACCCGCCCGAACCCTCGGCGAGGCGCCGGTCGACGCGTCCGGCGACGGCGGTCTCATCGATTTCGCCTTCTCCCCCACCTATTCTCAGGACCGGCTGATCTACGCCTACATCACGACCCCGTCGGACAACCGCATCGTCCGCCTGGCCCCGGGAGACGTGCCCAAACCGATCCTGACCGGCATCCCCAAGGGGGCCACGGGGAACATGGGCTCGATGTTCTTCCGGTCTCCGACCGAACTCGTGGTCGCCACCGGCAACGCGGGCAATCCCGCGACCGCCGACGATCCGTCGTCCCTCGCCGGCAAGGTGTTGCTGGTGACGTCGTTCACCTCGGGTGCGAGCCCCCGGCCGGCTGTCCTCGCGTCCGGTTTCGGGTCCACGGTGTCGTTGTGCCCCAACGCTTCCACCGGGACCGTCTACGTAGCCGACCAAACGGCCACCGAGGATCGCGTGCAGGTGCTCGAAGAAGGTGGACCCAAGGTGCTGTGGACCTGGCCGGACCGGCCCCAGATCGCCGGCTGCGGTGTCGCCGGCGGCAACATCTTCGTCTCGACGACGCGCACCCAGCGCATCGAGGGCATCAACGAGCCGACGCGCGAGGAGCCGACGATCACCGCGCCGGCCGTCGTGCTGGACCGCCGCTACGGCGCACTCGGCCGGATGGCCGCCCTGCCCAACGGGTTGCTCCAGGTGGCGACGGTCAACAAGGAGGTGGGTTCGCCGAAGCCCACCGACGATCGCGTGTTCCGCTTCCTGCCCTCCGGCGGTGGCAACGACCGGACGTGACCCTTCGAGGCTCGCTTCGCTCGCACCTCAGGGAGCAGAGGGGAACCCGCACCCGCACCCCTGGGAGCAGAGGGGGCCCGCACCCGCGTAAGCCCGCCCCTCCGCTCCCTGAGGTGCGAGGAGCGCAAGCGACGAGCCACGAAGGGCTCAGGAGCAGGCGGCGATGACCAGTTCTTTTACGCGCGCCGGGTCTGCTTGTCCGCGAGTCGCTTTCATGACGTCACCCACGATCTTGCCGGCGGCCGCGACCTTCCCGCCGCGGATCTTCTCGGCGATGTCGGGGTTGGCGGCGAGTGCGTCGTCGACGGCCTTCTGCAGAGCGGAATCGTCGCGCACCACCTCGAGCCCGCGGTCGGCCACGATCTGTGCGGGCTCACCCTCGCCGTCGAGGACGGCGGTCGCGACCTGCTGTGCGAGTTTGGTGGTGAGCTTGCCCTCGTCGACCAGCCCGATGATCTGAGCGACCTGACCGGGCGTGATGGTCAGATCGGCGAGTTCGACCCCACGCGAGTTCGCCTGCTGTGCAAGGAAGGACACCCACCAGCCGCGCGCGGCCTCGGGTGATGCCCCGGCATCGACGGTGGCGATGATGAGATCGACGGCGCCGACGTTGACGAGGTCGCGCATGACCTCGTCCGACACTCCCCACTCTTCCTGGATGCGGGCGCGACGCAGCCACGGCAGCTCGGGCAGGGTCGCCCGGAGTTCCTCGATCCACGCCGAATCCGGCTGCACCGGCGGAAGATCCGGCTCCGGGAAGTAGCGATAGTCCTCGGCGGTCTCCTTGCGGCGACCGGCGGAGGTGGTGCCGTCGGTCTCGTGGAAGTGCCGTGTCTCCTGGACGATCTCGCCGCCGGCTTGCAGGATGGCGGCCTGGCGGCGCATCTCGTAGCGGACGGCAACCTCGACGCTCTTGAGCGAGTTGACGTTCTTGGTCTCGGTGCGCGTACCGAATTCGGTGGCGTCCGTGGTCTTCAGCGACAGGTTGACGTCGCAGCGCATCGACCCCTGGTCCATGCGCACGTCCGACACGTCCAGCGATTTGAGCAGATCACGCAGCGCCGACACGTAGGCTCTCGCCACCTCCGGCGCACGCTCGCCGGCACCTTCGATGGGCCGCGTCACGATCTCGACGAGCGGTACACCGGCGCGGTTGTAGTCGAGCAGCGAATGACTCGCACCGTGGATCCGTCCCGTGGAACCGCCGATGTGCAGCGACTTGCCGGTGTCCTCCTCCATGTGGGCGCGCTCGATCTCCACCCGCCAGGTGGTGCCGTCGCCGAGCACGACGTCGAGGAATCCGTCGTAGGCGATCGGCTCGTCGTACTGCGAGATCTGGTAGTTCTTCGGCTGATCCGGGTAGAAGTAGTTCTTCCGCGCGAAGACACTCGACGGCCGGATGGAGCAGTTGAGTGCGAGGCCGATCCGGATCGCGGACTCGATGGCCTTGGCGTTGGCGACCGGTAGCGAGCCCGGCAGGCCGATGCACACCGGGCACACCTGCGTGTTGGGGTCGGCACCGAACTCGGTGGGGCACCCGCAGAACATCTTGGTCGCGGTGCCCAGCTCGACGTGCACCTCGAGACCCATCACCGGATCGAAAGCGGCGAGGACCTCGTCGTAGTCCAACAGGTCGACGGCTGCGGAAGTCATGGCAGTCAGTTTATGCGCCGATATCCCAGGGGCACGTTCAGGGTGATCACCGATGCCGGCGACCGGCGTCCGTCCGTAGCGTCGAAGACATACCGACGAACGGCGTCGGATCCCACGCCCCGAGGAGGACGAGAGATGACCACCCCACAACCTGCCGGCAGCGGCCCCCGCCTGATGCGTTCGCGCACGAACTCCTGGCTGGGCGGCGTCTGCGGAGGGATCGCGCAACGCTGGGGGTGGGATCCGACGCTCATCCGCGTCCTGTTCGTCCTGTCGATCCTGTTTCCCGGCCCCCAGGTGCTGCTCTACCTGGCGCTCTGGATCGTCATCCCGCGCGAACCGGCAGCGTCGGCGGTGCCGCCGGTCGTCTGACGCACGTCCGGCGATCTCACCCGAAGATGACCCGGATCTCCTTGTACTGGTCCAGCGGCACCGTCTTCAGCTCGCCGAGCGCCTCGTCGAAGGTGATGCGTGCGATCTCGGTGCCGTGCAGTGCGACCATCTGCCCCCAGCCCTTCTCGGCGACGAGGTCGGCGGTTGCCATCCCCAACCGCGTCGCGAGGACCCGGTCGTACGCCGACGGCACCCCGCCGCGCTGGATGTATCCCAGGATGGTCGCCCGCGTCTCGATACCCGTCCGCTCTTCGATGAGCGGTGCGAGCATCTCACCCACGCCACCGAGCCGGGGTCGGTTGAACCCGTCGAGGCCCTTGGTGGAATGGGCTTCCTTCATCTCCGGGAGTGTGAATCCTTCGGCGACGACGACCATCGGGGAACGTCCACGCGCCTTGACGCTGGTCACCCACGCACAGATCTGGTCGAGGCTCTCGGGATTCTCCGGGATCAGGATGACGTGCGCGCCGCCCGCGATCCCGGAGTGCAGGGCGATCCAGCCCGCATGCCGACCCATCACCTCGAGCACCATGCACCGCTTGTGCGAGTTGCCGGTGGTCCGCAACCTGTCGATTGCCTCGGTCGCGATCTCGACGGCGGTGTTGAACCCGAAGGTGTAGTCCGTCGCGGCGATGTCGTTGTCGATGGTCTTGGGAACCCCGACGATGTTGATGCCGTCGTCGAACAGTCTCTTCGACGCCGCCGCGGTCCCCTCGCCGCCGATCGCGATCACACCGTCGATCTCGAGGTTCTTCAGCACCTTCTTGATGTTCTCGGGGCCGCCGTCTGGTTCGGAGTAGGGACCGAACCGACTCGTGCCCAGGATGGTGCCGCCCTGGTTGGACAGGCCGCGGACCGTCGACCGATTCAGTTCGACGATGTCGCCGTAGACGAGGCCGGCCCAGCCGTCCCGGAAGCCGACGTACTCATGGCCGTACACGGTCTCACCCTTGAGTACTGCGCCGCGGATCACCGCGTTCAGTCCGGGGCAGTCGCCCCCGGACGTCAGAATGCCGAACCTCTTGGCCATCTGGTGAGACCACCCTCCCTGTCGTCATCCGTCGAAACGGCCGTCACGAGCACAGCGCCGGCCGGCCGGCGCCGAGTACACGGCACGAACATCCCCAATCTAGTGCCCATGCAGGCCGGGCGCTGGCCGCGAAATCACTTGACGCCGTTCTCGTAGGCGAACACGACGGCCTGAGCTCGGTCCCGGAGTCGTAGTTTGTTCAGGAGACTGCTCACATGCGTCTTCACCGTCTGCTCGGTGACGAACAGATCGGCGCCGATCTCGGCGTTGGACTTGCCGTCGGCCACCAGGTCGAGCACCTCGCGCTCTCTCGGGGTGAGCGTGTCGAGCTTCTCGTCCCGCGACGGTCGACGGCGTCTGGCCGTGACCTCGGTGATCAACCGCCGTGTGATCGAGGGCGCGAGCAACGCCTCTCCCGCGGCCACCACGCGGACCGCACGCACCAGTTCGTCGGCCGGCGCATCCTTGAGCAGGAAGCCCGAGGCACCTATCCGCAGGGCCTCGTACACGTAGTCGTCGATGTCGAAGGTCGTGAGCATGAGCACACGAGTGGGCGGTTCGACGGACGACGCGAGGATCTGTTCGGCCGCCCACAGGCCGTCCTTCCGCGGCATCCGTACATCCATCAGGACGACGTCGGGACGCACGCGACGACATACCTCGACGGCCTCGACACCGTCGGCGGCGTCGCCGAGGACCGACAGATCGGGCTGTGCGGCGAGCAGAGCCGAGAAACCCTGACGGACCATGGCCTGGTCATCTGCGATGACTACGGTGATCGGCACGCCGCCACGCTACCGTCGTCGCGACGGCGGCTCACCGGAACCCGACGAGGTCTCGATCGTCTCGGGCACCACGACCTCACGCCTCGGCGCCGCCGGGATACGGGCCCGCACCGCGAATCCACCGGCCGGGGTCGGTGCGGCGACCAGCGAACCGCCCACTGCCTGAGCACGATCGACCATCCCCGGGATGCCGACACCGCTCCCGCCGATCTGCAACGGCTCGGCGGTCGCTGCCGTGTTGACGACGGCGACCTCGACGAGGTCCCCCTCCCCACGCGACACCTCGACGTCCACCCGCCCGCCGGGGGCGTGTCGCGTGGCATTGGCCAGTGACTCCTGCACGATCCGATAGATCACCAGAGCCGCCGATTCGCCGACGTCGTCCGCGTCGACCGTCAAGGCCAGCAGGACCTCCGCGCCGGCCCTGCGCGTTTCGGTGATCAACGAATCGAGTTCGGCCAGGCCGGGATTCGGCGCCGCCGAGGCGTCCGACCCCTCGATCCGCAACACCCCGAGCAACTGCCGGACCTCGTCGAGGGAAGTACGTGCCGCATCAGCGATCGCGTCGAATTCCGCTGCGGCCGAGGGGCTCACATCCGGCAGTCGATACCGGGCGGTCTGCGACATCACCACGACCATCGACATCCGGTGGGCGACCACGTCATGCAGATCCCGGGCGATCCGCGCCCGCTCCTGGAGCACGGCCGCCTCGGCCTCGGCTGCTTCGGTCTGCTCGGTACGTGCCGCCAGCTGCCGGCGCGAGGCCATCAGTCCCCGCAGGAGCGCGACGACGACTGCCAGTACGGAGATCCCGAAGACCCATCCCACACGCGCCGCCGGTTGCACGGCGAACGCCATGACGATCGAGGTCGAGATCCAGACCACCGGAATCCACCGCAGCGGACATCTGAGGAAGGCCATGAAGGTGAGGACCAATATCTCGATGAGATGAGTGACCTGGATGGTCAGTTCCCATGTACCCCGAACCGGGACGACGATGCCGATCAGTTGGGCGGAGACCACCGAGATCGCCCACCCCAGCAGCGGGGCCGACCATGCGAGGGCGATCGGCAGCGCCGCGAAGGCGGCGACCACGGGCAGCACGAACACCGGCATGGAGTGGGTGATGGGCAGCGTCGGCCAGGCAATCGAGTACATGACCAGCGCCACGAACAGGAACAACCAGTTGATCCGCGACGAGAAGTAGTGCCGCACCGCGGGATCCTGGGCCACCGGTGCGGTCGACGCCCATTCGAGTGAGGACGCCCCCACCGCGCGGAGCTTCTTGCGGTATCCGAACATGCCCTCACCCTAGGCGCGCCGACCACTCGGAGACCTCATACTTTCGAGGGAGACGATGCGATACCGGCGTACGGGTCCGACGCCGGCACACCGGCCTGGAGACGACCGGGGACGGTCCCGCGGAGCGATGTGCCGCGCGGGTCCGACCTCATAGCGTCGATGACCATGACCGGATCACACGCAACCCGAAAACATCATTCGGACAACGTCTTCCATGAGTACCGAGACTCCGCCGCGACCAAACTCCGACGACGTTCGCGATGGTGGGCCGCAGCAATCACCCTCGCCGTGCTCCTGACCGGACAGTGGATCTCGACCGCGCACGCTGTCGCGGGTCCGCTCCTGACGGTGACGAGCACGACGGTGAAAGCACCACCAGACGATGCGCACAATCCCTACGCGGCCGCTGTTGTCGCACTCGCGGGGCCTCACCCGGCCACCGCGCTGGCCTCTCTCCCTCCGTCCTTCATCGAGCAGGGCTACGCCCCGCGGATCGTCGACGGCTTCCCGGTCGACCCGGACGGGGACTGCTCGTCGCCGGTCCCCTTGCCGGAGCACTTCACACCCCTGTGCCGCACCCATGATCTCGGCTACGACCTGTTGCGGGCGGCGCAGCGAGCCGGCGCACCGCTCGGTGCGTGGGCCCGGATCGCACTGGACCGCATGCTCATCGAGCGGATGTATGCATCTTGTCGGACGCCCGCCTGCACGACCGCGGCCCACGGCGCCCGGATCGGGCTGGCGTGGAACACCTGGCGCCAGTACGGCGGCCCCCCGGCCGGAGGCGAGTCGCTGTCGGCCCTGGTGCACACGACCTTCGAACGGGCCCTGGTCGATCCCGGTCGGGACGAGGTGCGGCGATGATCGCGGCAATGGGGTCGTACCGAGACGCGCGGTGGCTGCGCGACAGCGCTTTCGGTTCGTGGCCGCACCCGGCCATCAGCATCGCGGTGACCCTCGGTTACCTCACCGCGCTCTACCCGGGCACGCTGCCGCGCGACGCGACGACGACGGCGATCCTCACCACTGCGCTCAGTGCGCTCGGGGCGGTCACCGGGATGATGCTCGCGCACCGCAGCAGGCGGCGGACTGACGAACAGGCGCGGCGGATCGTCTTCGGCTCATGTCTGGTGATGCTCGGCGGCGCGGTCGGCGTGGCGGTCTGGTGGCAGAACCTGATTCGGGCCGCTGTCGATGCCGCACCCGTGGGGTTCGGCTGGTGCGCTGCGGCGACCCTCGCGCCCGCCGTTGTCGTGTCGGCGATCGTGGCCGCCCCGCGGATGGCTGCGGTGACCGCGGCCGGTGCCCTTGCTCTCACGGCCGGACTGTTGGCACCCGCCGACGCCGTGGCAGACGAACAACGGTCTGCGGTCTCGTCGTCGACTCGGCACGATCCGGGCGTCTTGCTGCGCGGCGACCTGGGTGACCGCGGGTTCGACCGTGCCGCAGTAGAACTGGTGCAGAAGTGGACAGAGTCGGAAGGACTCTCGGCGCACGCGGTCGTGGTCGCGGTGCCGACCGGATCGGGTTGGGTGGACCCGACAGCTGTCGACGGTTTCGTGGGTCGTTTTGCCGGCGACGTCCGGATTCTCGCACTCCCCTACGCCGATGTGCCGTCGTGGCAGGCCTTCGTGTCCGACCGGTCCAGGGCGGCGGAGTCGGCGATCGCCGTGGTGTCGGCGCTGGCGACCACTCTCGACGAGGTCCCCGAGCACGAACGTCCGCGGCTGATTCTCCACGGGCAGAGCCTCGGTGCCGTAGGAGCCGACGCCGCCCGGGTGTGGCTCGAGAACGAGCATTCGACGCTGCTCGACGAGACCGTACTGGTCGCCCCACCGGCGGGCACGGTCGCTCCGGCCTCGCGCACCGCACGTGCGGTCCTCGCCAATTCCAGCGATCCCGTCGTGCGGTGGTCGGTCTCCGAGCTGTGGCGCCCGCACCGCGCGGCCGAGGACACCCACACCCGCGGTCCGCGGGTGCCGGACGCACCCTGGCTACCCGTGGTCAGCTTCGTCCAGACCAGCATCGACCTGCTCGGCGCACTCGACGGGGCGTCCGGGATCGGCCATCGGTACGGGTCGGACCAGGCCGCCCCGCCGCCGCCGTTGCGGAACTGAGAATCCGCCGCGACGGCGCGCACCGGCGGCCGGCGCGAGGACCGTCAGACGATCGGGCCCCGTGCCGCTTCGTAGGACGCGCCCACATGGTAGAGACGGTCGTCGGCGAGGGCCGGAGCCATGATCTGCAACCCGACGGGCATCCCGTCGTCGACCGACAGTCCCGACGGCACCGACATCGACCCGATCCCGGCGAGGTTCACCGGCAGCGTGCACAGGTCGAACAGGTACATCGCGAGCGGGTCGTCGACCTTCTCCCCGATCGGGAACGCCGTGGTCGGAGTGGTCGGCGAGATCAGCACGTCCACCTTCTCGAAGGCGGTGGCGAAGTCACGGGAGATCAGGGTACGGACCTTCTGCGCCTGACCGTAGTAGGCGTCGTAATAGCCCGACGACAAGGCGTAGGTGCCGATCATGATGCGGCGCTTGACTTCTGGACCGAAGCCCTGCTCGCGGCTCAGCGCCATGACCTCGTCGGCCGAGTGTGAGCCGTCGTCGCCGACCCGCAGCCCGTAGCGCATCGCGTCGAAACGCGCGAGGTTCGAGGAGACCTCCGACGGGAGGATCAGGTAGTACGCGCCGAGTGCGTAGGTGAAGTGCGGACAGCTGACCTCGACCACCTCGGCGCCACGCTCCTCGAGAAGCCTGACGGCCTGGCGGAAGGAGTCGAGCACGCCGGACTGGTAGCCCTCACCCTGCAACTCGGTGACGACACCGATCTTGACGCCCGTGAGATCCTGCTCGGCGCCTTCGCGAGCAGCCGAGACCACGTCGGGCACCGGCACATTGATCGAGGTGGAGTCCCGCGGATCGTGCCCGGCGATGACCTCGTGGAGCATCGCGGTGTCCAGGACCGTGCGGCCACACGGGCCACCCTGGTCGAGCGACGAGGCACACGCCACGAGTCCGTAGCGCGAGACCGTGCCGTAGGTGGGCTTGACGCCGACGGTCGCGGTGACCGCGGCCGGCTGGCGGATCGAGCCACCGGTGTCGGTGCCGATCGCCAGCGGAGCCTCGTACGACGCCAGTGCCGCGGCGCTGCCACCGCCCGAGCCACCCGGGATCTTGGTGGGGTCCCACGGGTTCCGGGTGAGTTGGTAGGCGGAGTTCTCGGTCGAGCTGCCCATGGCGAACTCGTCCATGTTGGTCTTGCCCAGGATCGGGATGCCCGCGGCGCGAAGGCGTTCGGTGACCGTGGCGTCGTAGGGCGGAACCCAACCCTCGAGAATCTTGGAGCCGCACGTGGTGGGCGCGTCGGTGGTGGTGAAAACGTCCTTGAGTGCGATCGGCACACCGGCAAGCGACGACACGGCGTCGCCCGAGGCGATCGCATCGTCGGCGGCCTTGGCGGCGACGAGCGCTTCGGCGCCGCTGACGTGCAGGAAGGCACCGAGCTCGCCGTCGACCTCGGCGATGCGGTCGAGGTGGGCCTGGGTGACCTCCACCGAGCTGACCTCGCGGGTGGCGATCTTGGTGGCGAGTTCGGCGGCGGACAGACCGATCAGGTCACCGGCGGGACGAGGAGCTGCGAAGTGCGACTCGGGGCTCACTGCTCTTCTCCCAGGATCTGCGGAACGGCAAAACGGTCCTGCTCGACGGCCGGCGCGCCGGACAGCGCGGCGTCGGTCGTCAGCCCGGGCACGACGACATCGGGACGCAGCACGTTCGCGAGTTCGGCCGGGTGGGCCGTGCCGGGCACGTCGTCGGCGGCCACCTCCGACACCGACGCGACATGGGTCAGAATCGAGTCCAGCTGCTCGGCGTAGACATCGAGTTCGTCCTCGCTCAGCGCCAGTCGCGACAATCGCGCCAGATGCGCGACCTCGTCCCGCGAAATGGACTTCGGTTCGCCAGCCACCGCAGGGTCCTTCCTTCACATCACTGTTCGTCAGGTGTCGTCTTTGTGCGCCCTCATCGCGTGAGCGCAACGTCTCCAGACTATGGGAACCCGCGACGGCGACTCACCCCAGCCACCTGTTGGGGCCTGTGCGCTGCGCGCGGCCCGTCTGCGGGTGCGAGAATGTCGCACGTGTCCTACCTGTTGCGGGTCTACCTCGAAGACCGGCCGGGCAGCCTCGGCGTGCTCGCCGTGCAGCTCGGCTCGGTCGGTGCAGACATCCTGTCCCTCGAGGTCGTCGAACGCGGCAACGGTTACGCCGTGGACGACCTCGTCGTCGAGGTGGCACCCGGTGCACTGCCCGACAGCCTGATCACCGCGGCCGAGAAGGTCAACGGCGTCCGCGTCGATTCGATCCGCCCCTACTCCGGCGTCCTCGACACCCACCGCGAACTCGAGCTGATCGACCAGGTGGCCACCGCTGGTCGTGATCGACTACAGGTCCTCGTGGACAACGCACCCCGGGTGCTGCGCGTCTCGTGGGCGATGGTGATCACCCCCGCCAGTGGTGGCGTGCTGCAACTCTTCGGCTCGTCCGGCGCCCCGGAAACACCGTTGACCAGGGCCGACTGGCTCCCGTTGGACAGGGCCACCGCGCTCGACGCCGAAGGCGACTGGGTGCCGGCCGCGTGGCAGGACATGGACACCCGCCTCGCGGCAGCCCCGCTGGGGTCGGAGTCGAAGGCGATTCTCCTCGGCCGCATCGGCGGGCCGGACTTCCGTCCGTCGGAGGTCGCCAGGCTCGGCTACCTCGCCGGGATCGTCAGTACCGTGCTGCGCTCGGAGACTTAGCCACCCACCGCGCCGCGGGCAGGCATCATGGGTTGATGACGTCCATCACGTTGGTACAGGGCGACATCACGACGCAGTCGGTCGACGCGATCGTCAATGCCGCCAATTCCACCTTGCTCGGCGGCGGCGGCGTCGACGGGGCAGTCCACCGGCGCGGCGGGCCGGTGATCCTCGCCGAGTGCAAGGAGTTGCGCGCGGGTGCCTACCGGCGCGGGCTGCCGGTCGGCGAGGCGGTGGCCACCACCGCCGGAGACATGGACGCGCGCTGGGTCATCCACACCGTCGGACCGGTTCACTCCTACGACGAGGACCGATCGTCACTCCTCATTTCGTGCTACCGCGAATCACTGCGTGTTGCAACCGAACTCGGTGCCACCACGATCGCATTCCCGGCGATCTCGACCGGCGTCTACGGCTGGCCGATGGACGACGGCGCTCGCAAGGCGGTCGACACGGTGCGCGCGACGCTGCCGGACACGTCGATCGAGGAGGTCCGGTTCGTACTCTTCGACCAGCGCGCCTACCGCGCGTTCGAGGCCGTTCTGGGCTGATCGGTCACTCCGGACTGCCGGTCTCCAGCAGCCTCTTGAACGCATCCTCGTCGAGCACCGGCACGCCGAGTTGCTCGGCCTTGTCAGCCTTGGTGCCCGGGGACTCCCCCACCACCACGTAATCGGTCTTTTTGGAGACTGACCCCGACGCCTTGCCGCCGCGCTGCAGGATCGCCTCCTTGGCTCCGTCGCGAGAGAAGTCGACCAGCGACCCCGTCACCACGATCGTCTTGCCCTCGAGCGTGCGGACGATGGATTCGTCGCGCTCATCTTCCATGGAAACGCCTGCAGCACGCCACTTCTTGATGATGTCGCGATGCCAGTCGACGGTGAACCAGTCGTGGATCGACTGGGCGAGCGTCGTCCCCAGACCTTCGACTCCTGCCAATTGCTCGACGTCGGCGGCCTCGATCGCCTCCAGGGAACCGAATTCGGTGGCCAGGGCGCGAGCCGCGGTGGGGCCGACGTGTCGGATCGACAGTCCGACCAGCACGCGCCACAGCGCCACATTCTTGGCGTTGTCGAGGTTCGCCAGCAGGCGTTTGCCGTTGGCCGAGAGAGCACCCGCCTTGGTGGTGAACAGGTCGGTGTGGACCAGATCGTCGGCGGTCAGCGAGAACAGATCGCCCTCGTTGGTGAGCACGCCTGCGGACAGGAGCGCTGTCGCCGCCTCGTAGCCCAGCGCCTCGATGTCGAAGGAACCGCGGCCGGCGAGGTGAAAGAGCCGCTCCCGCAACTGAGCCGGGCAACTCTCTTGATTCGGGCACCGGACGTCGACGTCGGATTCTTTCTCGGGGCGCAGTGGCGTCTGACATTCCGGGCACCGTTCGGGCATCTCGAACTCGACCTCGGTGCCGTCGCGTAGGTCGACGACCGGCCCGAGGACCTCGGGGATCACGTCGCCGGCTTTCCGGATCGTGACGGTGTCGCCGATCAACACGCCTTTGCGCTTGACCTCGGAGCCGTTGTGCAGCGTCGCGCGCGAGACCGTGGACCCGGCGACGAGCACCGGCTCGAGGACCGCGAACGGCGTGACGCGGCCGGTGCGCCCGACGCCGACCTGGATGTTCTGCAGCTTGGTGGTCGCTTCCTCGGGCGGATACTTGTAGGCGATCGCCCACCGTGGCGCCCGCGAGGTCGAACCGAGGCGTCGCTGCACGGTGACGTCGTCGACCTTGACGACGATGCCGTCGATCTCGTGCTCGACGTCGTGCCGGTGTTCGCCCCAGTAGGTGATCTTGTCGATGATCTCCTCCGCGCCGGAGACCTTGGTGGTGTGCGTCGACACCGGCAGGCCCCAGGCGCCGAGCGCCAGATAGGCGTCGTGCAGGGACGCCGGCCGCCACCCCTCGGTGTGCCCGATGCCGTGGCAGATCATCCGTAGTTTGCGACGGGCGGTGACCTGTGGGTTCTTCTGCCGCAGCGACCCGGCCGCCGAGTTGCGGGGGTTGGCGAACGGCGGTTTGCCCTCCGCCACGAGTGAGGCATTCAGCGCCTCGAAGTCCTCCACCCGGAAGAACACCTCGCCACGCACCTCGAGGACTTCGGGGATCGGGTAGTCCGCGGACTCGGTCAGGCGCATCGGGATGTCGTCGATGGTGCGCGCGTTCAGCGACACGTCCTCACCAGTGCGGCCGTCGCCGCGGGTGACGCCCCGCTCGAGGACCCCGTTCCGGTACACCAACGCAAGGGCCACACCGTCGATCTTCAGTTCGCAGAGAAAGTCCGCACGGGTACCGGCGTCGGCGAACACGCGGTCGACCCAAGTACGCATCTCGTCGTGGTCGAAGACGTTGTCCAGAGACATCATTCGCTCGAGATGGTCCACCGGCGAGAAGGCTGTGGAGAAGCCGCCGCCGACGAGCTTGGTGGGTGAGTCCGCAGCCGCGAGTTCCGGATGCGCGTCTTCGAGCGCCTGCAGACGACGCAGGAGCAGATCGAACTCGCCGTCGGTGATGACGGGCGCGTCCTTCACGTAGTAGCGGAACTGGTGCTCACGGATCTCCTCGGCGAGTGCGGTCCACTCCTCGCGTAGGTCCGCCGCCGGCCCCGACTGTTCGGTGACCGGCTGACCCGACTCCGTTGTATCTGCCACGTTCCGAGGGTATCGGAGCGGTCGGACATCTCCTCCTCTTCGTGGCAGTGGAGCATACGGTCGTTGTTCATCTGACGTATGGGCTGCCTGGAGGCTGACTGTGGCGGAATGGCTACACCCGTCGACCTCAGTCCGCCGAGCACCAAGGGCCCACCGGGATCCGGTGGCGAAAGTATCTGCGATGTGTCGCCTTTCGCTACAGAGTCCCGGTGGGGTGAGTCTGCTGTCACGCTGTGGAGTTGTCAAAGTTCGCGTGGCATCGGAGTCGACGCCGAAGGGTCTGGTGGGCGGGCGCGCGGTTAGACGAGGGCGTCGTCGAGTCGCATGGTGCGCCGGTTGTAAGCCGGCCGCGGCAGACGTCGCGCGTCGACGTCTACCGGTGGGATCAGCCACGGATGACGGTCAGGACCCATCACCACCTCCCACCCGTGATGGTGCACCTGGGTGTGACCGC
>NZ_JBHYNC010000034.1:0-51954 GCF_042743165.1 Gordonia sp. NPDC058843 | reverse complement strand
GGCTCGCAACGTGTCTCACCCGGCCCTTCGAGGCTCGTCGCTTGCGCTCCTCGCACCTCAGGGAGCAGGGGTTGTGCAGTTCTTTCGGATCAGGGACCGCAGGGGTCGTCGGTTGGGGGCTCAGTGGTTGACCCGACGGGAGGTGACCGGGTTGAGGCTGCGGGCGAGCGCGTCGCCCGCGACCTGGATGATCGCCACCGTCACGATGAGCACGATGATGGTGGCGACCATGACTCCCTGGTCGAATCGCTGGTATCCGTAGGTCACCGCGACGTAGCCGAGTCCGCCGGCGCCGATGGTGCCCGCGATGGTCGAGTACTCGATCATCGCGATCGTGTTGATCGTCAGACCGCCCACGATGCTCGGCAGTGCCTCGGGAACCTGTGCCTTCCAGATGATCTGCGCGTTGGAACCACCGGAGGCGCGCGCCACGTCGATGGTCGACGCCGGGACCGACCGAAGCGAGTTCTCGACAATGCGTGTGAAGAAGGCGATTCCGGCGATCGACATCGGGACCACCGCCGCGGCGATGCCGATGTTGGTGCCGGTGATCAGACGGGTGAACGGGATGATCGCCGTCATCAGCACCAGGAACGGCAGCGAACGACCGATGCTGATCACCCACGACAGGGGAGTGTGCAGCGACCGTCTCGCGAACAGACCGCCGGGAGCCAGATTGTGGATGAGCGCACCCAGCGGGACGCCCACCACGAGAACGACGACCATCACGATGCTCACCATCAGGACCGTGTCGATCGCCGCCGGGATGAGCAGGTCGGGAATCTCATCGAGCGGCACCGTGATGTTGGCCGAGTACGTAGTGCTCACGCCGCCACCCCCGCGTCCTTGGTGGCGGCCCCGGTCTTCGCCGCAGCGAGGCGATCGTCCGGCGGGGTGTCGGCGAGAAGTCTTGCCGCCAAGCCGAGTTCGCCCGCGGCGCCGATGAACGCCGACGCGTGCCCGGTCGGCACCGACACGGTGAGGTCGCCGAGGACGGTTCCGTCGATCGTCTGGACAGTGGCGCCGAGCACCGAGATCGACAGGTCGAGTCGCTTGCCGAGCAACGTCAGCCAATCTGCGGGGACCGTGGACGAGTTGTAGACCACCGACACCGGTGTCTCCGCGGGCGCCGGTTCGGCGCTCGGACCACGGGGTCGGAGTGCCCGCCCCAGAACGGAATCCGGGTCCAGGACGAGTTGTTCCAGACGGCCGTGCTCGACGATGCGGCCATGGTCGAGACGGCCGACCGTGTCCGCGACCCGCACGATCGTGTCCATCTCGTGGGTGATGAACACCACCGCGAGGTCGAGTTCGTCCCGCACGTCGGTGAGGAGTCGCAGGAAGGTGTCCGTGGCCGCGGGGTCCAGACCCGAGGTCGCCTCGTCGGACAGGAGGACCGAGGGTTTGAGCGCCAGGGCCCGCGCGATGCCGACCCGTTGTCGCTGCCCCCCGGACAGCTGATGCGGATACAAGTCGGCCTTGTCGGCGAGGCCGACCAGGTCGAGCAACTCGCCCACTCTCGCCGTGGTCGATCGCTTTGTCGCGCCCAGATATTCGAGCGGCAGCGCGACATTCTGCGCTGCGGTCCGGCGGGACAACAGACTCGCCGACTGGAACACCGTCCCGATTCGACGACGGGCATCGCGCAGTCCCGAGGTGCCCAGGGCGGTGAGGTCCTCGCCGTTGACGACGACCTTTCCCGACGTCGGGCGCTCCAGCAGGTTCAGGCACCGGGCCAACGTGCTCTTGCCCGCCCCCGACGGCCCGACGACGGCGAAGATCTCCCCGGCATCGACGGTGAAGTCGACTTCGTCGAGCACCGTCGTCGGGTTGGGTGAACCGACCCCGAACACCTTGGTCAGTCCGACTACCTCGATCACGTGAAATCCCCCCTCACATCCATCCCCCTGTCCACCTATTCGGCACTATTCGGCCCGCTCGCTACGCTCCCGGCGCCGGTTCACTTCGGCCCGCTCGCTACGCTCCCGGCGCCGGCTCACTTCGGCCCGCTCGCTACGCTCCCGGCGCCGGCATACCGAATGGAATCATCGATGGTCGAGTTGACCCCGCCGACCCGGTACGTGGACCCGCGATGGTTCTCCGGCAGCTGATCTCCGCGCCCGAAGAGCTTGTGGCGCAGGGTGCCCGGGGCGTAGGCGCGGTCGTAGAGTCCGCGTCGTTCGAGAGCCGGCACCACGTGGGTGATGATGTCCTGGAACGATCCGGGCGTCACCGCGTAGGCGACGTTGAAGCCGTCGACGTCGGTCTCGCTCACCCAGTCCTGCAAGGCGTCGGCCACCTCGTCCCCGGAGCCGATCAGGACGGGACCCATCCCGCCGATCCCGCCCCACTCCGCGATGTCGCGTACGCGCCATTCCTCGCCGGTGTCACTGGCCTGCTGGAATGCCGCCACCGCCGACTGGATCGCGTTGCTGTGCACGTTGCCGATCGGTTCGTCGATCTCGTAACTCGCGAGGTCGATACCCATCCAGCCCGACATGAAGACCAGCGCGCCCTCGTCGCTGGCATACGACCGGTACTCCTGCGCCTTGGCCCGCGCCGCCTCCGGAGTGGAATCGGTGATGATCGTCAGCAGCGTGTAGATCTTCGCGTCGTACGGGTCGCGCCCGGCGAGGATCAGCTCGTCGCGCACCTTGCTCACGACATCGCGCAGGATGGCCTTGGTCGGCGCCGCGACGAAGATGGCCTCCGCGTTCTCCGCGGCGAAACGCCGCCCGCGCGGTGAGGCGCCGGCCTGGTAGATGACCGGTGACCCCTGAGGCGACGGCTCGGCGAGATGGATACCCGGCACGGTGAAATGCGTGCCGCGATGCCCGATGTGATGGACCCGGTGCGGGTCGGCGAAGATGCCGGCCTCGCGATCCCGACGGACCGCATCGCGCTCCCACGAACCCTCCCAGAGCTTGTACAGCACGGTCAGGTACTCGTCGGCCTGGTTGTACCGCTCGTCGTGTTCGAGCTGGTCATCGGCACCCATGTTGCGGGCCGCGGCGGGCAGGTATCCCGTCACGACGTTCCACCCGATGCGACCGCGGGTGAGGTGATCCAGCGTCGAGAGGCGTCGCGCGAATGGATACGGATGCTCGAAGCCGGTACCGGTGGTGACCCCGAAACCGAGGTGTTCGGTGGCGTGCGCCATCGCCGAGACGAGCAGCAGGGGGTCGTTCACCGGGATCTGCGCACCCTGGCGGATCGCGGCTTCGTCGTTGCCGGCGAAGACGTCGTAGGTGCCGAGGACATCGGCGATGAACAGCCCGTCGAATCCGCCGGTCTCCAACAGTCGGGCGAGATCCACCCAGTAGTCGATGGCGTTGTAGTCCCATGACCGGTCGTCGGGGTGACGCCACAGACCAGGCGACTGGTGCGCAACGCAATTCATGTCGAAGGCGTTGAAGCGGATCTTGCGTGGGGTGTTCGGTTCTGACACCGGAGGAATGATGCTGCGGGAACGGTGGAGTCGCCATCGTTGCGCCCACGGCGAACCTAAACTTGCTCCATGCGATCTTCAGAGGTGTTGCTCGACGGTCTGGGACGAGTGGCCGAGAACGTTCACGCTGTACTCGACGGGGCCACGCCGGAGCTGCTGAACACCCCGCCGGCGCCCGGTGCCAACACCATCGCGTGGCTCGTCTGGCATCTGACCCGCGTGCAGGATTCCCATGTCGCCGACGTCGCCGGGACCGACGAGGTCTGGGTCACCGCGGGATGGGCCGACCGTTTCGGGCTGCCGTTCCCGCCGGAGGAGATCGGGTACGGGCACTCGGCGGATGAGGCGGCGCAGGTTGTCGTCGACGACGCCGGACTTCTCCGCGATTATTATGCCGCGACACACGCGGTCAGTGTCGACTACATTGGCGCGCTGACGGATTCAGATCTCGACCGCATCGTCGACCACAACTGGGACCCGCCGGTCACGCTGGGCGTGCGGTTGATCAGCGTGATCGACGATGACACCCAGCACATCGGTCAGGCGGCGTACGTGCGGGGTTTGCTGTCCTGAGCTTCGGGTCCCCCCACCAGGATTTCGTAGCGAAAGATGATAAATAACACGGACTTTCGCTACCGAATCCCGGTGGGGTGCGAGCCGGTCAGGACAGGCAGCCCTTGAGGGTCTGGAAGTCGCCTGCGAAGGCCGGCCCCTTGCAGGTCGGCCCGTTCTTGCCGTCGACGACGACCTCACCGCCGGGGCCGGCGATGCCGATGGCCAGGCCGGGGCGGACGCCGTTCATGGTGACCGTCGCGCCGGGGCCGAGGGCGATCGCGGCGGGTCCGGCGAAGTTGTCGGCGGTGGAGGTGGCGACGCCTCCGTTGTCGGTGATGGCGAGCGAGAGGCCGGTGGGGCCGGATTCCGCGCTGCAGGAAGCGGCCGAGGCGGACTGACCGGGCAACGCCGGGCAGATGGTGGGTGCAGCACTCGCGGACGGGGCGGCGGCCAGGGACACTGCGGCCGCACCGGCGGACGCGACGACGAAACCGAGGGCTGTGCGTGTGACTGTCTTCATGATCGGACTCCTTGTCGAGGAACGATGTGTCATGCGTTGAGCGATTCGGAGTGACCGTAGGGCTGGATGGGAGCGATAGGGGCCCCGCCTCGCAAGGCACGGGTGCCCATTCGGCGTAGGTTGAAAACGTGCAGCTGCGAATTTTCACCGAGCCCCAGCAGGGTGCCACCTACGATGACCTGCTCACCGTTGCCAAGGCGACCGAAGAACTGGGTTACGACGCCTTCTTCCGTTCCGACCACTTCACGGGGATGGGGGGTGACGGCCTTCCCGGACCCACCGACGCGTGGATCACGTTGGCGGGCTTGGCGCGTGAGACCTCGCGTATCCGGCTGGGAACCCTGGTCTCCTCGGCCACGTTCCGCCTGCCCGGGCCGTTCTCGATCGCGGTCGCCCAGGTCGACCAGATGAGCGGTGGCCGTGTCGAATTGGGGATCGGAACGGGTTGGCACGAACGTGAACACGAGGCGTACGGGATACCGTTCCCGCCGTTGAAGGAGCGATTCGACCGGCTCGAGGAGAACCTCGAGATCATCACCGGTCTGTGGCAGACCCCGGTGGGCGACGAGTTCGACTACGAGGGCACCCACTTTCGTCTCTCGCGGTCGCCTGCCCTGCCCAAGCCTGTACAGAGCCCGCGTCCGCCGATCATCATCGGAGGCAGTGGCAAGAAGCGGACGCCCGCGCTGGCAGCACGTTTCGCCGACGAGTTCAATGTCGTGTTCCAGCCGCTCGACGTCGCCGGGGACCTGATCGGTCGAGTGCGGACGGCCTGTCTCGACACCGGTCGTGACCCCGAGTCGCTGACTTACTCCGCGGCGCTCGTATTGTGTTGTGGCCGCGACGAAGCCGAGTTCCGCCGACGCGCCGAGGCGATCGGCCGGCAACCGGAGGAGCTGCGCGAGAACGGCGCTGCCGGGACCCCGGACGAGGTGGCCGCGAAGATCGCGACCTATCGAGAGCTCGGTGTCACGCGGATGTACCTGCAGACCCTGGACCTGACGGATCTCGATCATCTCGAACTCGTCGCCTCGAAGGTGGCCCCGCAGCTGACCTGAGTTCTGCCCCCCCCCGGTGTCGGAGCGGCGGCCCAGATGTTCGCCCGACCCGGCACCGGGAGTGGCCCCGATGGGTCATAATCCACCTCATGGCCGACAGGGGCGAGCACGCATCATCCAGACCGCCGGAACGTCAGCGCATCAAGAAGCTGGCGCAGGCCGCGCTCAACGCCGACGTGACCGTCGAGCAACTCGAGGGCATCCTCGCCGACATGGGCGAGACCCTCGACGGTCTCGGACCGACGATGGACGGCCTGAACTCGACGATCGCGAAGCTCGACTCCACACTCGTGCGCCTCTCGGGGACCCTGGACCAGGTCGACGCCACCGTCGACCGCATGTCCGACGTCGTCGGGCGGCTCGAGCGGGTCGTCGGACGGGTCGAGGCACTCGTCGGTATCGGCGAAGCCGCACTCCGCCCCCTCGGCGCCCTGGAGTCCGCGGGCAAGTCGGTGGTCGCGCGACTCGGCTGGCGCTGAAACACCGAAACGAGATCAGGGAATGACACCGGAAGAACACAGTTTTCGCGGCCGGCACGGGCACACCATCGTCTACGACATCTACCGTCCCCGGGAGAGTCCTCGCGGCGTCGTGGTCGTGGTGCACGGCCTCGCCGAGCACGGGCGGCGGTATCTGCACGTGGCCGAGCGGCTCGTCGCCGAGGGCTACCTGGTCGCGATCCCGGACCATGTCGGCCACGGACGGTCGGGTGGTAAGCGGCTACGGCTGCGACGCTTCGGCGACTTCACCGATGACCTCGACACCGTCCGCGGCCACGTCGCCGACGGGAGCGTCCCGACGTTCCTGATCGGGCACAGCATGGGCGGCTGCATCGCCCTCGACTACGCGCTCGATCACCAGGACAAGCTCGACGGCCTGATCCTGTCGGGAGCGGCCGTGCTGCCCGGTGACGACCTGCCGGATCTGGCTGTGCGATTCGCGCCGCTCATCGGCCGGATCGCACCAGGGTTGCCCACGACCGAGCTGAGTTCGTCGAGCATCTCCCGGGACCCGGCCGTCGTCGCGGCCTACGACGCCGATCCGCTCGTGACGCGCGGCAAGATCCCGGCCGGACTCGGCGGCGCCATGATCGGCACCATGCGGTCGTTTCCCGAGCGCCTGCCGTCGTTGCAGTTGCCCCTGCTGGTGATGCACGGCAGCGAAGACGCGCTCACCGACCCGCGCGGCAGCGAACTCGTGGAGAAACTGGCCGGATCGTCGGACAAGACGCTCGTCATCTACGACGACCTGTTCCACGAGATCTTCAACGAGCCGGAGCAAGCGGTGGTGCTCGACGCGGTCACGACGTGGCTGCGGGGTCACATCCCGGCTGGATGAGCCAGCGGGCGACTGCTCACATCACCCGCAGCAGAACTCCGGCCACCAGGACCAGCACGCCGCCGATCTCGCCCACGATGAGGGCGAGCATGAACAGGTAGGTGCCGGGAGTCGGGTCGACGAACTGATTCGTGGTGTCCCGCAGTGCCCCGTGCACGCAGTACGCGGCGATCGCGGCGACGAAGAAGACTATCGGGACCGCAGCGGCGATCACGTTGACTGTGGTCGGAAAGGCGCTGAGTTCGACGAGCGCCGCGAGCACGAGGGTGGCGAAGGAGTACATCAGCGCCGCCCGGTGCGCGATGTCGACGTAGACGTGAGCCGTCCGGTCCGGGGAGGTGCGGATGCCGTGGTACTTCCACACACCCAGCGCGAGTGCCCAGACGAGGATCACCCCGGAGGCCACGACCACGACGGTCGTGTCGACGCCGACGAGATCGGCGAGATCGTGGTCGTCGGTCATGGCTGAACGCTAGCAGCAGGCGCGGCCGGCGGAATCGATCGCTCACGTGTTCCGTTCCCGCGCACACAATTTTGGTGAGCGGGAACGGAAGTTGTGAGCGCGAGGATTGCTCAGCGCGACGGAACCGGGGTGCTGCTCGAGGGAGTGGACGACGCCGGGCCCTTCGGAGCGAGCCGGGGTCCGGTGGGAGCGCTCGTCCCGGAGCTGGTGGCCGCCTCCGGGACGGACGCGTCCACAGACTCCGACCCCGACACCGCGGACGGTGCGAGTCCGGCCGAGGATGACTCGGACGAGGACGACTCGGCCGACGAGGACTCCGAGGACGAGGACGCCGACTCCGAAGCGGATTCGCTCGCCGAGGAACCGGCCGCGGACAGACCCGAGAGGTCGAGGGCAGGCGACTCCTCGGCTGCCTTCTTGGCCGCGAGGGTCACCTTCGCGGGTCCCTCGGGATCGGGACTACCCGACGCGGAGACGACGGTCGTCTTCGCGGTCACCGGCGGGTTGTTGCGCAGTGTGGTCAGCACGTGGTCCTTGCCGTCGCCGAGTGCGCGTCCCCAGTTCTCCCAGGTGTGGCCGCCGTAGTTCGGCAAGGAGATCACCGATACGCCGGCCTGCTTGGCCTGCAGCTGCATGAGCACGGTCGACACCGCGGACAGGATCTCCAGCGCCATCGCGCTGAGCTGGTCCTGCGGCGACAGCTTGGCCATCTCCGACGGGGTCAGGAATCCGTTGCCCGAGGAGATGATGAGAACCTGGCCGTTGTCGGCCAGCTGCGTGAGATTCTTCGACGGGTCGTTGTCGGTCCAGCGGGTACTTCCCGGCGCACCCCACATGTTCACGACACCGTTGACGTAGTTCGACACCATCGTCTGAGTGGCCATGACGCCGAGGGCGCCGACCGGGTTGTCGGTCTGGTAGTAGCCCGACATCGCCTGGACCACCTTGAACTGCTCCGGGTGACGCTCGGCGAGGGTCACCGCCGGGCCGCCGGACATCGACAGTCCGACGATCGCGTTGTTGTTGCGCGCCACGCCGAACTCGCGCTCGAGATAACCCGGCAGCTCGGAGGTCAGGAACGTCTCCTGCTTGATGACGGTGTTCTTGTCACCGGCGCCGCCGTCCCAGTCGGTGTAGAACGACGACGCGCCGCCCACCGGCATGACCAGAGTGGTGTTGGCCTTGGCGTCGTAGACCTTGGCTGCCTGGACGTCGGTGGTCCACGCTGAGCGGGTCTCGCTGGCCCGCATGCCGTCGAGCAGGTAGACGCCGCTGTCGCTGCCGCTCGAGGCGCGAATCTGGACGATCACCTCGCGTTTCTGCGACTCCGACCACACCTTGCAGTTCTGGACGTAGTTGCCTGAGGAATCCCAGGTACAGCCCTTGCGCAGGACCTCGGGGTGCCCGCGCAGAGCGCTGGCGGTGTTCGACGAGTTGAGCAGGGTGCTCGCTCCGAACAGGCCGAGCGTGAGGATTGCGACCACCGAGATCCCGGTGAGGATGCGGCGGCGAGGTGAGAGTCTGCGCGGCGACTCGGGCGTCTGGCCCGCGGGGGTGGAGGGAACGGGCGGTTCGCTGTGCGAGTGCGACATGGAGCTCCTGACATACGCGGGCACCCGATCACACGGTGCCGATGTCAGGGATGTCGTTCGGAGAGGGGACCGGCGTTACCGCACGAGCGCATTTTTCCGGACGACCTCGGCGGTCTCCTCCGGACGTTCCCACCAGAACATGTGCCCGACGCCGGCCCATCGCGCCAGGGCTGCGTGCGGAATGAGGTCGGCGAGACGCTCGCCCTCGGCGACCGCGATCACCTCGTCGACGTCACCGTGGATGACCGCCGTCGGCACGGTGAGTGAGCCGATGCGGTCGCGGGTGTCATGTCCCGCGCATGCGCCGGCCTGCCACGCGACGACGGCCGACGGCACGCGTCGCTGCGTCGACATCGAGACGAAGAGGTCGAACGCCCCGGGGCGGGCGGTGAAGTCGGGTGACAGATTGACCTCGAAGGCGGTGCGCGCGACGCGTGCGGCGTCGCGGGAGGAGATCGCCTCGACGAGGCGGACCGCGCCGGGTGAGCCGATCGCACCGGGGCCGCCGGCCGTGGTGCATCCGAGGACGAGACTGCGTACGCGGTCCGGGACGCTCAGGGCGAGTTCCTGAGCGATCATGCCGCCCATGGAGGTGCCCAGGACATGGGCGCTGTCCCACCCGAGTCCGTCGAGGATTCCGCGGGCGTCGGCGGCGAGGTCGGCGATGGTGAACGGTCCCTCGGCCCGACTGCTCGTGCCGATGCCCCGATGGTCGTAGGTGGCGACGGAGAAGTGTGGCGTCAGTGCGTCGAGGAGCCCCTCGGTCCACATCCCGCGGTGCGCGGACATCCCGCCGATGAGCAGGAGAGGTTCGCCTTCTCCGAACACCTCGACGTCGAGGACGGGACCGGCGTCGGACGCAACGGGGATCTGCATGCGGAGATCGTAACCAGTCGGATACGGGGACACGGGGATTCGCCTTACAAGGCCGGCGAGATCGCCTTCCACATGTTGGGGAGTTCCTTTTCCCAGTAGTACCAATGGTGGGTTCCGACATCCTGCAAGGCGTCGGTGAAGGGCAGACCCGCGCTGCGCAACTGTCCGGCGAATCGGCGCGAACAGTCGCTGGTCGCGATCTCGAATGCCGACGACGCGGCGAGTACCACCTGGTACAGACCCTCTTCGGGCGTCACGTCGCGCTTGATGTCGGCGGGCCCGAGCCGGCCGGCGCCGGAGTACAGGTACAGGGCCTTGCCGCGGAGATTCTGCAGACGCAGCGCCGGGTCGTGATCACTCCATCCCGGGGAACCGACCGGTCCCCACAGGTTGTCTGCGTTCGCCCCGCCCCGGGCGAGCGTGGCCCGGACATACGCCTCTCCCTGTGGGGAGGACACCGGAGGACATCCACTGATCGAGGCCACCGCGCGGTACAGCTCGGGTGCGCGCGATGCGAGCGTGAACGCGGCCTGTCCGCCCATCGAGACGCCGGCGATCCCGCGGGAACCGTCGGAGTCGAAGCGTGCGTCGATCAGGGGCGGCAGCTCCTTGGTCAGGAACGTCTCCCACATGGGTCGGCCCACCCGCGGGTCCCGCGCCTGCCAGTCGGCGTACTGACTCCCGTATGCACCTGTCGGGAGTACGACGGTCACGTCCTTGTCGGCGAAGAACTCATCGACGTTGCCCGCTCCACGCCAGCCGCTGTCGTTGCCGCGCGAACCCGCGCCGTCCAGGAGGTAGAGCGTCGGCCTGGGTCCGGTCTCGGTCCGTGGCGTGAGGACGAAGAGCTTGATGTTCTTGGTCATCGCTGCCGAGTAGACCCAGACCGCTGCGCGGGTCGGCGTCTCCTGCACGACCGAGACGATGCGCGACTGTGCGGGCGCCGCGGCGGCGGGCGCGGCGGCCAGACACAGAACCACCAGGCACGCGGCACCGGCCGCACGAATGAACCCTCGAAACACTTTCCCCCCGTTTGCGTCACCTGGACGCTCTTCCCCCGAAGAACGCGGAATCGACCCGGCGGGTCGATTCCGCCGGACCGAAGTCGTTCGGCCAGCTTAGGACGATCGCGCGACTCTGTCCGGACTTGCGAGATATCGAACGCCGGCGCACACGGGCCGGCGACAGTCATGCGGTTGAGCCCCCGACGACGACGCCGGGCGCATCCGTCGGGATGCGCCCGGCGTGGTCACCGGGTGTGTGAAGGGTCAGCGCTCTCAGGCGCCGAAGCCGAGCAGCGACTTCACCTCGAGGAACTCGTCGAAGGCGTAGTCGCTCCACTCTCGGCCGTTACCGCTCTTCTTGTATCCGCCGAAAGGTGCGCTCGGGTCGAGTTGGGCGCCGTTGAGCGAGATCGAACCGGCCCGGATCTGCGATCCGATGCGGCGGACCTCGTCGACGTCCTTGCCCGACACATATCCGGCGAGGCCGTACTCGGTGTCGTTGGCGACCTTGACCGCTTCGTCGATCGAGTCGTAGCCGATGACCACGAGGACCGGGCCGAACACCTCGGTGCGGGCGATCTCCATGTCATTGGTGACGTTGGTGAAGACGGTCGGCTTCACGTAGTAGCCGGTCTCGAGGCCCTCGGGACGTCCGGCGCCGCCGACGACGGCGGTGGCACCGTCGGCGATGGCACGTTCGATGAGGCCCTGGATCTTGTCGAACTGTGCCTCGGAGACGACCGGGCCGAGCTTGACGTCGGTGGTGGGATCGCCGACGGTGAGCTCGGCGGCCACGCCCTTGGCGATCTCGGCGACCTCGTCGACGCGACCGGCCGGGACGAGCATCCGGCTCGGCGCGTTGCAGGACTGGCCCGAGTTCATCATCATCGTCGCGATTCCGCCCGCGACGTTCTTCGCGAAGTCGTCGTCGTCGAGGATGATGTTCGGGCTCTTGCCGCCGAGTTCCTGGGCGACGCGCTTGACGGTCGGTGCCGCGCTCTTGGCGACCTCGATACCGGCGCGAGTGGACCCGGTGAACGAGATCATGTCGATGCCGTCGTGGCTGGACAACGCTGCGCCCACGCCGGGTCCGTCACCGTTGACGAGGTTGAACACGCCTGCGGGCACACCTGCGGCGTCGAAGATCTCGGCGACGATCGCCGCGCTGAACGGCGCGACCTCCGACGGCTTGAGGACCATGGTGCAGCCCGTGGCCAGGGCAGGCGCGACCTTGCACATGACCTGGTTGAGCGGCCAGTTCCAGGGGGTGATGAAGCCGCAGACGCCGATCGGCTCCTTGGCGATGCGCGAGCTGCCCCGATCCTCGACGAACGTGAAGTCGGGGAGCTGTGCGGCGGCGGTCATGAGGTGCCCCAGGCCGATGGGGACCTGTGCGGCATTGGTCAGGCCGACGGGCGAACCCATCTCCTCGGTGACCGCGGCGGCGAGATCGCCCATGCGGTTCTGGTACTCGGCGATGATCCGGTTGAGGACCTCGAGGCGCTCGGAGACGGTGGTCTGCCCCCAGGTGACGAATGCGCGGCGAGCCGCGTCGACCGCTGCGTCGACATCGGCGGCACTACCGATGGCGACCTGACCTGCCGACTTCTCGGTGGCCGGGTTGATGACGTCGATGAGGTTGAGCTCTGCGGGCTCTACCCACTGGCCGTCGATGTAGAACTTGGTGATGTCCGGCATGGTGCCTCCGTTGCAGCCTGAAGTGAGGACAATTGTTGTCTGTTTCACACTCTAGGCGCTGCCGCGACCGGGGTCTCGTGAATCCCCGCCATCCGGCCGCGACAGTTTGAGACCGATTCTGGAACAGCCGTCCCAGTCGCATTCTGCGACACTCGGTACTCCGACGGGGGACTAGGGTCGAGCCATGATCCTCATCGTCGTGAAGTTCCCGATCAAGCCCGAATTCGCTGACGAGTGGCCCGAGCTGTCGCGCGAATTCACCGAGGCGACGCGTGCCGAGCCCGGCAACAAATGGTTCGACTGGTCGCGTTCGCTCGAGGACCCGAACACCTATGTCCTGGTGGAGGCCTTCGACGACGACGCTGCCGAGGCGCACGTCACGGCTCCGCACTTCAAGCAGGCCCAGCAGGAACTCCCCAAGTACCTCCAGCGCACACCCGACGTCATCAACACGACGATCGACGGGGACACGTGGTCCGAACTCGGGGAGTTCCGGGTCGACTGACCTTCCTCAGCGGCCGGCGCGGACCTCGGCGTCCGTGTCGGCGCCGTCGGCAGCTGCCGCGGTGGTGGGGTTGCCGAGTCCGAGCTTCTCGCCCTCGATGTCGACGTCGGGCAGGAGCCGGTCGAGCCAGCGCGGCAGCCACCACGCCTTGTCGCCCAGCACGGTCAGCACCGCCGGCATCAGGGTCATGCGGACGACGAAGGCGTCGAAGAACACCGCGGCCGCCAGAGCGAAGCCCATGACCATGATGAAGGCCATGTCCTGCAACATGAACGCGGCGAACACCGAGATCATGATGGCCGCGGCGGCCGCCACCACGCGGGCACTGTGGCGATATCCCTCGACGACCGCGGTCTTGGCGTCGGCGCCGTGCACATACGCCTCCCGCATTCGGGTCACCAGGAACACCTGGTAGTCCATCGCGAGTCCGAACACGATGCCCACCAACATGATCGGCAGGAACGACACCAGCGGTTGCGGGTTGTCGATGATTCCCAGGGCGCCGTCGGTGAACAGGGCGACGGTCACGCCGAAGGTCGCGGCGACGCTCAGCAAGAAGCCGAGGGCGGCGGTGAGCGGCACGAGGATCGAGCGGAACACGATGATCAGCAGGATGAACGCGAGACCCACGACGACGAGCAGGTAGGGGATCAGCGAACTCGACAGACGGTCGGAGATGTCGAGCTCGATCGCGGTCTGGCCGGTCACGCCGTAGGAGATGCCCATCGTGCGTTCCACCTGGGACTCCATCTCGCGCAGAGTCTCCACGAGGGCGGGGGTCGCTTCGTCGGCCGGCGCGGTCGACGGGATGATCGTGATCTTGGCGGTGTCCTGGGCCTCGTTGAGCCCGCCCGCGCCGATCTGGGCGACCTCGACGTTGTCCACGCGACCGAGGTCGTCGACGAGTGTGTCGAAGGCGCGTAGGCGCTCGCCGGTGTTCTCGATGCTGCGACCGTCCGCGACGACAACGAGCGGTCCGTTGAAGCCCGGCCCGTAGCCCTCGGCGACCATGTCGTAGGCCTGACGCTGTGTCTCCGACGGATCGGCGGTGCCGTCGTTGGGCAGCGCGAGCTTGAGTCCGGCCATCGGGATCGCGAGGACGACGAGGATGCCGACGATCGCGACGGTCACGGTGCGCGGGCGCGCCACGATGCGCTGGACCCAGCGCTGGCCGTTGTGCACCCGGTCGGGGTCGTGCGGTCCGACGTCGGGAGCGTTGAGGCGCGGCACGCGTCCGGCGAACGCCTTGCCGCCGAAGAGGCCGAGAATCGCCGGCAGGAGTGTGAGCGCGACCAGCACGGCAGCCACGACCGTGCCTGCCGCGGCGATACCCATCGCGGTGAGGAACGGGATGTTGACGATCGCCAGCGCGGCCAGCGCGATGACGACGGTGCTGCCGGCGAACACGACGGCCGAACCCGCGGTGCCGACCGCTCTTCCCGCCGCGTCGGCCCGGTTCGCGGAGCGATGGATCTCGTGGCGATAGCGGGAGACGATGAACAGCGCGTAGTCGATGCCGACCGCGAGTCCGATCATCGTCGCGAGGATCGGGGTCTCGTTGCTGAGGTCGAAGAAGTGGGTGCCCATCTGGACACCGAGCATCCCGATCGCCACCCCGACGATGGCGGTGATGATTGGCATGCCCCACGCGACGAGGGACGCGAACGTCAGGATGAGGATCAGCGCGCCCACGCCGATGCCGATCAGCTCAGAGGTGATCCCGAGCGCGAATTGCTGTGTGGCCGAACCCTTCATCTCGACGGTGAGGCCTGCGGCGCGCGCGTCGTCGGCGATCGTGCCCATCTGTTCGCGCATGGTCTCGGTGACGTCGGACGAGGCCTCGACGTCGAAGGAGGCGCCGAGTTGGGCGACGGTGCCCGCCGCATTGATCGGTGAGGTGGCCTGCGCGTCGGCGGCCGCCTCCTCGGCGTTCTTGCCGAAGGTCTCCTCCTGGAAGGTGGCGGACAGTTCGCGGAGCTGACCCGGTGACTGCTCGGTGCCGTAAGAGACGAACGGATTGGTGATCGAGTCGGGGCTCTTCACGTCCTCGACCGACTTCAGGCCGGCGACCATCGAGTCGATGGCCTCCTGATACGGGGGCTCGGTCAGCGTCGAACCCTCCGGTGCGCGAACGACATACGTGACACCGATGTCGGAGCCGAAGGTCGCTTCGCCGGGGAATCGCTCGACCATCAGGTCCTGCGCGCGCTCCGACGGGATGCCGGGAATGGAGAACGACTCCGACGTCGGCTTGGCCAGCAGGCTCGCGCCGATGCCCAGCCCGATGAGGACCAGGACCCAGATCGCGATCGTCTTGAGGCGATTCTCGAACGCCCATCGCCCTAGTCGGTACAGGTGTGTTGCCACGTCAAAGCTCCTCAGGGGATGGGTCGGCGAGATCGTTCATGGGTGGGATGTTCATGGGTGGGATGGGTTGCGACATACCGGATGCCAGCTGGTCGAAGGCGGACTCCAGCATCGTGGCCAGTTCCACGGTGGTGCCCGGGGTGTCGTCGTGATGGGTCACCCAGAATTCGAGGGTGACGCGGATGGTGGTGATCGCGTTGTGCAGGACGAGTCGCGGATACAGCGTGTGCGCCGGCTGCCCGCGCTGCGCACACAGTTCGGCGAGCCGTGCCTCGACGGTGTCGCCCAGCTCCATGTCGCGGGACCTGGCCGTCAGTCCCGGATCGGTGTCGAGGAGACGCAGGAGTGCGACGATCTCGCTCGGTTCGCCGACCTCGGGTGAGGTGGCCGCCGAGATGAGGGCCGTTCGGACCGAGCAGAAGAAGCTCTCGTCGGACGGCCGGGCCTCGATTCGTTCCACGATCGTGTCGAACAGCGACGACACGAAGTGCAGCAGCGCGTCTTCCTTGCCACTGAAGTAGTTGTGGAACGTGCGAACGGACACGTTGGCCTCGGCCGCAACGGCGTCGATGGTCACATGGTCGATGCCGGCCCGAGTCGACAGCCGCAGCACGGCGCGAGCGAGCGCCGAGCGGGTCGCTGCCTTTTTCGCCTCGCGGAGTCCGGTGGAGTGCACGACGTCCACGGTACGGAACTTGCAGGAACCTGCAAACTTGCAGAACCCTGCAAATATAGGAGAGTGCTCACAGTGGGCCGGACCTGGTGTCGGCAGTCACACCTCACCCCAGCGTCGACGCCCGAGCGACGAGTTCGGGCTGGAACACCAGGTTCGACGGGACATGGCGTTCGGCAGGGTCGTTTGCCGCACTGATCAGCAGATCGACCGCGGTGACGCCGATACGGGAGGTCGGCTGCCGAATCGACGACAACGCGACGACGGCCGACCTGGCGAAGTCGATGTCGTCGTACCCGATGATCGCGATGTCGTCGGGAACGCGCACACCACCGGCGAGCATCGTGAACGCCTGCAGGACACCGATCGCGAGGAGGTCGTTGGCGCAGAACACCGCCTCCGGTCGTTCGCGGGGATCTCTTGCGAGAAGTGCGGTCCCGGCGTCACGTCCGGCGAGCACGCTGAGATTCGGCGTGTGCAGGACCTCCAGCGTGGCATCGGCGACACCGTCGACCGCGGCCTGCGCACCTCGCCTGCGGTCGGCGACCTGACGCAGTCCCGGTGGTCCGCCGACGAAGACGATCCGGCGACGCCCGGTCTCGCACAGGTGCGACACCGCGAGCCGTCCACCCGCGATGTCGTCGACGGCGACGGAATCGAAGGGAGAGCCGGCGGCGTCGCGGTCGACGAGGATGACCGGGGTGCCGCGGCGGCGCAGCGAGTCGAACCGCCGCAGGTCGTCGCCGATCGGGGAGACGAGCAGACCGAAAACCCGCTGTTCGTCGAAGGTGTCGAGGTAGACCTGTTCCCGCGACTCGTCGTCGTCGGATGTACCCAGCAACACCGTGAGGTCGTGGTCGCCCGCGCGTTGTTCGGCGGCCCGGGCGATGTCGGTGAAGAAGGGGTTGCCCACGTCGAGCACCACCATGCCGACACAGCGCGAACGGCCCGCCCGTAGTTGACGCGCGGCGTCGTTGCGCACGAAACCCAACTGGTCGATCGCCGCCTGGACCCGGGCGACCGTCGAAGGGGACACCTTTCCGGGCGCATTGAGCACGTTGGAGACGGTCCCGACCGACACCGAGGCCGCTGCCGCGACGTCCCGCATGCTCACACCCATGTGTCCATCTCACCAGACGAGGGGACGGTACCTGCGGTACGCGGACTCGGGAGGGTCGCCCATCTCGCGGACTGATTGACTACGAACAGCGCGGTATCTCCTGAATGAAAGGCGGCTCGATGTCGACTCCGGCCAGCCCGTTCTCCGCGGACTACCAGCCAGACCCGCGACGATGGAAGGCGCTCGCGGTGTGCCTGGTCGTCGGCTTCATGACGCTTCTCGATGTCTCGATCGTCAACGTCGCGCTGCCCTCGATCGAATCCGGTCTCGGTGCCGATTCGGCAGACCTCTCGTGGGTGGTCTCCGGCTACGCACTCGCCTTCGGGCTCGTCCTGGTGCCGTCCGGTCGGATCGGTGACGCCCGCGGTCGCAAGGTGACGTTCCTGATCGGACTGACCCTGTTCGTGGTCGCTTCGGCGGCATGTGGCTTCGCTCAGGGGCCGACGCAGCTCGTCGTCTTCCGCCTGATCCAGGGAGTCGCGGGCGGCATTCTCGCGCCGCAGGTCTCGGGGCTGATCCAATTGCTGTTCCGCGGCGCGGAGCGCGGCCGGGCGTTCGGCATGTTCGCCGCGACGATCGGCATCTCGACCGCGGTCGGGCCGCTGCTGGGTGGCGTACTCATCCAGCTGGGTGGGTCCGCGGAAGGCTGGCGCTGGATCTTCTTCGTCAACGTGCCGATCGGCATCGCGGCCTTCGTCGCCGCCATCCGGCTCATCCCGGCCCGGCCGCCCGAGACCAAACAGCCTCTGCGGGGGAGCTTCGACCCGGTGGGCGTGGTGCTGCTGGGTACCGGCGTGTTCGCGCTGATGCTGCCGATGGTCCAGGAACAGGAGTGGCCGGGCGGGCAGAAGTGGCTGCTGCTGATCGTCGCCGCGGTGTTGTTGGGGGCGTTTGTGCTGTGGGAGCGGCGCCAGGGGCGCGTCGGACATCAGCAACTCGTCGACCTCTCGCTCTTCTCGATGCGGTCGTACTCGCTCGGGTGCGTCATCGCCATGGTCTACTTCGCCGGTTTCACCACGGTCTTCTTCATCTACACGCTGTTCGTCCAGCAGGGCCTGGGCTACTCGGCTCTGCAGGCCGGACTGGCCGTGACGCCCTTCGCACTCGGGTCGGCCGTGTCGGCGAGCATCGGCGGCAACATCGTCAACCGCGTCGGGCGCTCGCTTGTCCTGCTGGGACTGGGACTGGTCGTCGTGGGGATGGTCGCGACGATCATCGCCGTCCAGTTCGTCCCCGGCCACAACGCCGGCTACGCGGCCGCCCTCCCGCTGCTGGTCGCCGGTATCGGCTCGGGCCTGGTGATCTCGCCCAACCTGACACTGAGTCTCGACCAGGTCCCGGTCACCCAGGCCGGCATCGCGGGTGGAGTCCTGCAGACCGGGCAGCGGATCGGGGCCGCCGCCGGGATCGCGCTCGTCGGTGCGGTGTTCTTCGCCCAGGTGGCCAACAGCGGTGGGGACTGGGCGCGGGCCTTCCAGATCGGACTGGGGACCGCGACCCTGCTCGTGCTCGTCGCGCTGGTGGTCGGTCTGGTCGATCACTTCGCGCATCGCCGGGAACGCGCGGAGGTCGCGTAGACACCGGATCCGGCGCCTGCGCGACCTCGTAGCCTCCAGTTCGTGAGGAACGCGCCAGCGCACCGGGTTCCGATCATCGGGACGCCCGCGACTGCTCCGCCCGAGCGACCTCCTCGCGCCGCGACGCTCGGTGGGTACTCGGGTTGCTGCCCTTGATGCGTTTGAACGCGGAGCTGAACGTGAACGGGTCGGTGTAGCCGACCTCGCGTGCGACGTCGGCGATGGTGAGGTCCGGCCGCTCGAGGAGCCGGTCGGCCGCGACGGTCATCCGCCATCGGGTGAGATAGGTCAGCGGAGGCTCCCCGACGAGGTCGGCGAATCGTTTCGCGAACGCCGCCCGCGACACCCCCGACCGCCCGGCCAGTGCCGCGACCGTCCACGGCTTGTCGATCTCGGCGTGCATGATACCGAGCACCGGCCCGACGACATCGTCGTGCATCGCCGAATACCATTGCGGCGCTTCGTGCTGATGGCCATCGAACCAGGTTCGCAGTGAGCAGACGAGCAACCAGTCGAGAAGCCGGTCGAGCACGACCTGCTGGCCGGGACGGTCGGCCTGTAACTCGGTTGCCAGATACCGGGTGACCGCATCCGCCTCGTCATCGGCAGGGATCAGGATCACCGGCGGGATGACCTCGAGCAGGCGGTCGCCGATCTCACCGTGCACCGGGTAGGCGCCGACCACGATGGACGTCGACGCGGACGCATCACCGTGGTCGGTCCACCCCTGTCGATGTCGGGCGCCACCAAGCTCCGGCGTCGAGCAGTGCACGCCACACGCCTCCGGCGCAGCGTCGGTGTCGACCTCGTCTCGGAACGAGAAGGTCTCCGGACCACGCACGACGACGGTGTCACCGGAGGTCACGCGAACGGGCTCCACGCCGTCGCGCACGACCCACCCGACGCCGTCGACGACGGCACACAGGGTCAGCGGCGCGCCGTCGACGAAGTCGAGCGACCACGGGGTGGACAGGCGGGCGTATCCGAACACCGAGCCGTGAGAACGAACGCCCCGAAGGAGGTCGCCGAATGCATCCATGGCCCCAACATAGACGAATCAACAGGGAAAGTGGCGTCTGAACCATGGAATCATCCACCTGGCAGGCGTCAGATGGAGGTCATGAGTGATAACACAGTTCTCGTTCTCGGAGCCACCGGCAAGACCGGACGTCGCGTGGCCACTCGCTTGCGGATGTCCGGTGTCGGGGTTCGTGCGGCGTCACGGTCGAGTGACACCCGCTTCGACTGGTCCGACCCCGACACCTGGGATGCCGCGCTCACCGGGGTGGCCGCGGTCTACATCGTGCCGCCCGACATCATCGGACCCGTCGACGATTTCATCACCAACGCGGAGCGGGCCGGCGTCCGACGCGTGGTGCTCTTGTCGGGCCGAGGCGCGGACACGTGGGGCGACTCCGCGTTCGGACAGGACATGATCGCTGCGGAGAAGGCGGTGCGTTCCTCGGAACTCGAGTGGACCATCGTGCGCGCCAACAACTTCGCGCAGAACTTCACCGAGGACCCGCTCTTCGTCGAGGCGCTCGCCGGTGGTGAGGTGGCAACCCCGGCCGGCGTCGTGCCCGAACCCTTCGTCGACATCGAGGACGTCGCGAGCGTGATCGTGAAAGCGTTGACCACCGAAGGACATTCGGGAAGGACATACGAACTCACCGGTCCGCGGTCGATCACGTTCGCCGAGGCGGTCGGCCTCATCGCGGGGGCAAGCGACCGGACGATCGATTACCGGCAGATCAGCGTGTCGGAGTACGCCGACGCCGTCGAGACAACCGGGTGGCCACGCGCGGCGGCCGAAGGCGTCGCCGCGATGTACGAACTGATGTCCCGTGGCCTGATCTCGACGACCACCGACGATGTGGCGCAGGTGCTGGGCCGACCGGCCACACCGTTCGAGGACTACGTCGCGCGCACGGCGTCGGCCGGCGGCTGGCGGGTATGAGACCCAGCGCTGAGTTCGGGCTGGCACTGGTCCCGTCGGGCCGCATGGTCCGGGGGCGAAAAACGCAGCAGTGTGCGCCAGGGTCAGCGCGGCCGCGCCCGGGGCACCAGCCGCTCGAGCTGGGTCACGTGCGCCGGTGTCAGTTCGTCCAGCGAGGCGACGCCGAGCAGTCGCATCGTGCGGGCGATCTGCTCACCGAGGATCTCGATCATCCGGTCGACCCCGGCCTCGCCGCCGGCCATGAGGCCGTACAGGTAAGCGCGGCCGACCAGGGTGAACCGGGCGCCGAGCGCGACCGACGCGACGATGTCGGCGCCGCTCATGATGCCGGTGTCGAGCATGACCTCGGTGTCCGCGCCGACCTCGCGGGCCACCTCGGGCAGGAGGTGGAACGGGATCGGTGCGCGATCGAGCTGGCGCCCACCATGGTTCGACAGCACGATGCCGTCGGCCCCGAGTGCCGTGACCGCCCGGGCGTCGTCGACGGTCTGGACGCCTTTCACGACGAGCTTGCCCGGCCACTGTGACTTGATCCATGCCAGGTCGTCGAAGGTGACGGTGGGGTCGAACATCGTGTCCAGCAGTTCGGCCACCGTTCCCGACCACCGGTCGAGTGAGGCGAACGCGAGCGGCTCGGTGGTCAGGAAGTCGATCCACCACTGCGGCCGGGGAATCGCGTTGAGCACGGTCTTGGTGGTCAGCGCCGGCGGGATCGACATGCCGTTGCGCTTGTCGCGCAGGCGGGCTCCGGCCACCGGGACGTCGACGGTCACCAGGAGGGTGTCGTACCCGGCCTCCGCGGCGCGGTCGACCAGCGCCATCGAGCGTTCGCGGTCCTTCCACATGTAGAGCTGGAACCAGTTGCGCCCGTGCGGGTTCGCGTCACGGACATCCTCGATCGACGCCGTGCCCATCGTCGACAGCGAGAAGGGGATGCCCGCGCGTCCCGCGGCGCGCGCGCCGGCGTACTCGCCCTCGGTCTGCATCATCCGGGTGAACCCGGTCGGTGCGATGCCGAACGGCAGCTCCGAACGCCCGCCGAGGACCGTGCACGAGGTGTCCACCTTGGAGACGTCGCGCAGGATGGCCGGATGGAACTCGATGTCGGAGAACGCCTGACGGGCACGCTCGATGGACAGCTCCGCCTCGGCAGAACCGTCGGTGTAGTCGAAGGCGGCCTTCGGGGTGCGTCGCTTGGCGATCGTCCGCAGGTCCTCGATCGTGAGGGCGGCGTCGAGGCGCCGCTTCTTCGCATCGAACTGCGGCTTCTTGAACTGCATCAGCGGCGCGAGGTCACGCGGCTTGGGAACTCGACGCTTCATGGGGGATGTGCGTTGCATCGTCATGCCTTTCCTGCCCCGACCGCGGTGCGGGATAGTGTGCCGCGGGAGTGCCGGGGTGCGTAGTGTTGCGGCGGGAACCTGTCGGCGACGATAGACCTCATCGCCTCCAGATCGCCATCGATCAGGCCGTGCGCGCGTGCGGTGATCAGCACGTTGCCCAGCGCGGTTGCCTCCACCGGTCCGGCCTGCACCGGTAGGCCGAGACGATCGGCGGTGAGCTGGCACAGCAGCCGGTTCTGCGAGCCGCCGCCGACGAGATGCACGGTTTCCACCCTCGTCCCGGACAGGGCGGCCGCCTGCGCGACGCCGGCGGCAAAGGCCGACGCCAGGCTGTCGACGATCGCGCGCACCATCTCGGGCCGGGTCATCGGGGCGCGCATGCCGCGCTCGTCGTACCAGGCGCGGATGCGTCCGGGCATGTCGCCGGGTGGCAGGAACCGCGCGTCGTCGGTGTCGAAGATCTCGACGGTCGGCGGCGCCTCGGCCGCCTGCGCCAGCAATTCGCCGAGGTCCGCGCGATAGCCCTCGCGCTGGTACTGGCGCACCGTCTCGCTGAGAAGCCAGAGACCCATCACGTTGTGGAGGTAGCGGATCCGGCCGTCGGCGCCGACCTCGTTGGTGAAGTTGGCTTTCCACCCGTCGCGGGACACCACCGGCTCGTCGAGCTCGACACCGACCAGACCCCAGGTGCCGCAGGAGATGTAGGCCGAGGTGGTCGGGTCCATCGGGATGGCGGCCACCGCCGACGCGGTGTCGTGGGAGGCGACGGCGGTGACGCGGGTCGACGCCGACAATCCGAGCCGCTCGGCGACGTCGACGAGGAGCGGTCCCTGATCGGTGCCGGTCTCCACGATCTCCGGGAACAACCCGACGGGCAGCCCGAGCCGCTCCATCATGGCGGTGTCCCAGCGCCCGTTGATGCCGAGCAGGCCGGTCGTCGAGGCGTTGGTCCGCTCGGTGCCGCGCTGACCCGTCAGCCAATAGGTGATCAGGTCGGGGATCAGCAGCGCGGTGTCGGCCTGATCGAGCAGTCCGTCGGTCTTCTCGGCGGCCAGCTGGTACACGGTGGTGAACGGCAAGTGCTGTAAACCGTTGCGTACATACAGATCTGCTGGACCCAGCTCGGCGTGTACGGCCTCGACGCCGGTTGCGCTGCGGACGTCCCGGTAGTGGTGTGGCAACCCCAGCATCCGACCCTCGCGAAGGAGCGCGTAGTCGACCGCCCACGAATCCACCCCGATCCCGACCAGATCGTCGGACTGCCTGCCCGCCTCGGCCAGGCCGGCAGAGGCAGCCCGGAACAACCCCGGGAGGTCCCAGTGCAGAGCGGACCTGCGGCCGTTCCAGATGTGCACCGGATCGTTGGCGAACCGCGCGATCTGTTCGAGTTCGAGACGTCCGCGGGAGACGTCGGCGAGCATGACCCGGCCGCTGGTCGCGCCCAGGTCGATCGCGGCGACCTGGGCCGACCGAGTGGAGCGACTCATCGGAGGAAGGCGGCGGCGACGCCCGCGTCCACCGGCACGTGCAGACCGGTGGTGTGCGAGAAGTCCGAGGTGCACAGTGCGAACGCCGCATTGGCGATGTTCTCCGGCAGGACCTCTCGCTTCAGCAGGGTGCGCTGGGCGTAGAACTTGCCCAGGTCCTTCTCCTCGACGCCGTACACCGCGGCGCGCTTGGCGCCCCAGCCGCCGGCGAAGATGCCCGAACCCCGCACCACGCCATCGGGATTGATGCCGTTGACCTTGACGCCGTGCTCACCGAGCTCGGCGGCCAGCAGGCGGACCTGATGGGCCTGGTCGGCCTTCGTCGCCGAGTAGGCGATGTTGTTGGGCCCGGCGAACACGGAGTTCTTCGACGAGATGTAGAGGATGTCGCCGCCGAGCTTCTGGTCGATGAGGGCGCGGGCGGCGGCCTTGCTCACCAGGAACGAGCCGCGTGCCATCACGTTGTGCTGCAGGTCCCAGTCGGCAGCGGTGGTGTCCAGCAACGACTTCGAGAGTGACAGGCCGGCGTTGTTCACGACGAGGTCGATGCCGCCGAAGGCGAGCACGGTGGCATCGATCGCCGCCTGCACAGCTGCCTCGTCGGTGACGTCGGCGGCCACGCCGATGGCGACGTCACTCGAACCGATCTCCTCCGCGGCGGCACGTGCCTTCTCCGCGTCGAGGTCGGCGATCACGACGCAAGCGCCTTCGGCGGCGAGACGCGCCGCGATGGCCTTGCCGATGCCCGAAGCCGCGCCGGTGACGAGCGCGATGCGGGTGGCGAGCGGCTTCGGTTTCGGCATCCGCGCGAGCTTGGCCTCTTCGAGCAGCCAGTACTCGATGCGGAACTTCTCCGACTCGTCGATCGGCGCGTAGGTCGAGATGGCCTCGGCGCCGCGCATCACGTTGATCGCATTCAGGTAGAACTCGCCTGCGACGCGCGCGGTCTGCTTGTCCTTGCCGAAACTGAACATGCCGACGCCGGGGACAAGCACGATGGCCGGGTCGGCGCCGCGCATGGCGGGGCTGTCCTCGGTGGCGTGGCGCTCGTAGTAGGCGCGGTAATCCTCGCGGTAGGCCTCGTGCAGCGCCGTCAGACGTTCCTTGGACTCCTCGACGGTCGCGGAGGCCGGGAGGTCGAGGACGAGCGGCTTGACCTTGGTACGCAGGAAGTGATCCGGGCAGCTGGTGCCGAGTGCAGCCAGGCGCGGGTGTTCCTGGGCGGCAAGGAAGTCGAGCACCGGGTCGACGTCGGTGAAGTGGCCGACCTGCGGCTTGTCCATCGAGGCCAGACCGCGGATGAACGGGGCGAGAGCCGCGGCCTTGGCGCGACGTTCGGCGGCCGGAAGTGCGTCGTACCCGTCCAGCGGTGCGCCGAACGGCTGCGACCGGCCGTTGGCGGTGATGTACTTCTCGGCGGTGTCGATGATCTCGAGCGAGTTGGCCTCGGCGTCCTCGGACGTGTCACCCCACGCGGTGATGCCGTGTCCGCCGAGGATGCAGCCGATTGCCTGCGGGTTGGATTTCTTGATCGCCGAGATGTCCAGGCCGAGTTGGAAGCCCGGACGCCGCCACGGCACCCACACGACGCGGTCGCCGAAGATCTTGGTGGTCAACGCCTCTCCGTCGACGGAGGTCGCGATGGCGATACCGGAGTCGGGGTGCAGGTGATCGACGTGTGCGGCGTCGACCAGTCCGTGCATCGCGGTGTCGATGGACGGGGCGGCACCGCCCTTGCCGTGCAGGCAGTAGTCGAAGGCGGCGACCATCTCGTCCTCACGGTCGAGGCCGGGATAGACGTCCACCAGGGCGCGCATCCGGTCGAGTCGCAGGACCGCGAGGCCCTGCTCGGTCAGGGTGCCGAGGTCGCCGCCGGATCCCTTCACCCACAACAGTTCGACGTTCTCACCGGTGACCGGATCGGTGTCGGTGCCCTTGGCAGAGGTGTTTCCGCCGGCGTAGTTGGTGTTCTTCGGGTCGGAGCCGAGCCGGTTGGAACGCGCGATGAGCGCTGCGACTGCGGGGTTGGTCATGTCGGGAGATCTCCTCGGATTCAGGGAAGCTGGGGCGGGGGAGCGCTCAGGCGCCCCAGGACGACTGGGTGCCGCCGACGCGCTCGGCGACGATGCGCTCCCGGTAGCCGGACTCGGCGTAGGCGGTCATCGGGTCGGCGGGCAGTCCGCGTCGCGTGCGGCGCTCGGCGAGCATGGGGCGGACGTCGGTGTAGAAGGCATCCATCAGGATGCCGTTGGCGCCCAGCACGTCTCCGGCTTCCTGGGCCGCGGCCAGAGCCTCGGAGTCGACGAGCAGTACGCGTGCGGCCATCTCCTCGACGTTGAGCACCGAACGGATCTGACCCGGGATCTTCTCCTCGACGTTGTGGCACTGGTCGAGCATGAGGGCGACCGGTGAACCGGTGTCGAGACCGCCGCCGCGGATCACCTCGAACAGGATGCGGAAGAGCTGGAACGGGTCCGCCGCCCCGACGATGAGGTCGTCGTCGGCGTAGAAGCGCGAGTTGAAGTCGAAGGAACCGAGCTTCCCGAGGCGTAGGAGCTGCGCGACGATGAACTCGATGTTGGTACCCGGCGCGTGATGGCCGGTGTCGAGGCAGACCATCGCCCGCTCGCCGAGCGCGGTCACGTGGGCGTAGGAGGTGCCCCAGTCGGGAACGTCGGTGACATACGTCGCGGGCTCGAAGAACTTGTATTCCAACACGAGTCGCTGGTCGTCGCCGATGTGCTGGTAGATGGCTGCGAGTGACTCGGCCAGGCGGTCCTGGCGTCCCCGGATGTCACCCTGGCCGGGGTAGTTGGTGCCGTCGGCGAGCCAGATCTTGAGGTCGCGCGAGCCGGTCGCGTTCATCACCTCGATGCACGCGAGGTGATGGTCGATGGCCATCTGCCGCACCGTCTTGTCGGTGTGGGTCAGGCTGCCGAACTTGTAGGCGTCGTCCTGGAAGGTGTTCGAGTTGACCGTGCCGAGGCCGACGCCGAGGTCTTTCGCGTAGGCGGCGAGATCGGTGTAGTCATCGACGGTGTCCCAGGGGATGTGCAGGGCGACAGTGGGTGCGAGGCCGGTCAGTTCGTTGACCTTTGCCGCGTCGGCGATCTTCTCGTGGATGGTGCGGGGGGTGCCCGGGGTGCCGAACACCTTGAACCGGGTGCCGGAGTTGCCGAACGCCCAGGAGGGGAGCTCGATCTCGAGGTTGTCGAGGATCGTCTCGTCAAAGGTGACCATGAGGTTTCTTTCGGTTGGGATTCCCCGCCGCCGGCGTCGGGGAACAGCCGGCGGCGGGGAGGTCGGTCGGTTGATACGTTTCAACCAAGCTCGAGCGCTCGGTCGGAGCGTGTCAGGCCGGAGCTTTGGTGATCGTCTCGGCCACTGTGGTGTCGCCGGTGGCCGGACGACTCGTGGGCGCCGGGGTCTCGATGATTTCGGGTGACATCGGTGCGCCGTAGCGCTCGACCTCGATCTGCTGCAGCGTCTTGCCCTGCGTGTTCGGAGCCGCGATGGCACCGATGATCAAGGCGACGGTGAGCAGCGCGACCAGCAGGATGCCGACCGTGGTGAGTCCGGTCGCCGCCAGCATGGTGGGGAAGAAGTAGCTCAGCAGGCCGGTCGCGGTGCGGACGGCGAAGAACATGACGCCCTGCGCGCTGGCCCGGTACGGAGTGGCGAACATCTCGCTGGCCCAGAGGCTGTAGAACGCCTGTGCGCCGATACCCGCGGAGATGCCCCAGAGGATCGCGAAGGCGAGCATGGTGGTGAGGCCGCCGTCGGTGAAGGCGACCAGCACGATCCAACCGACGATGCCGAGCGCCGCGCCGAAGACGTAGAGCGCACGCTGGGAGACGCGGTCGGCGTACCGCATGAATCCGAAGTAGGTCGCGAGCACGGTGCAGCCCCACACCAGCACCTGCAGCAGGTTCTGCTGCACGGCGCTTTCGAGTCCGGCGGTTTCGTAGACGCGCGGCATGAAGATGCCGGCCTGTCCGGCGACGGTGTTCCAGAAGAGATAGATGCCACCGAGCAGGAGGAGCGCGGTGATGTTGACCTTGCGCGAGAACAGGCCCTTCAGACCGCGGGCGCCGACCGATGCGGTGAGCTGACGACTCTCGTTGACTGCCTCATCGGTCCAGATCTTGGACTCTGCAAGACCTTGCCGGATCCACCAGACGACTGCGGCAACGACGAAGAGGTGCAGGAAGATGATCCTCGAACCCAACAGGCCCATCGGGGCGAGTGCGGCCGCGAGTGCGAATCCGATCAGCGGCCCCACCGACCAGGCGAGCTGTGCGGTGCCCACATGCTTGGCGCGTTCGACCGACGGCGCCTCTTCGGCGATGTAGGTCCACGACGCGGGCACTCCGGCGCCGACCGCGAGACCGGTGATGATGAAGGCGGCGAGCAGCATGGTGAAGTTCAGTGCGAAGGCCGCGAGCAACACGCCGACCATGTAAACCAGCAGGTCGTAGGTGTAGATCGCCTTGCGGCCGTAGCGGTCACACAGTGGTCCACCGATCGCGGCGCCGACGGCTGCGCCGAAGGCGTTGGCGCTCAGAGCCGCCAGGAGGCCGACGGCGAAGTTGCTGATGCCGAACTCGTCCTGCCAGAAGGTGAGACTGGTGGCGATCGCGATGATCGAGCCGGCCTCGATGTAGTTCGACATGGCGACCGAGATGGTCGCCCGCCAGCCGGTGGTGGAGCGCGCTCCTACTTTCATGGTGATTCCTTGCGTCGGAGATCAGTACAGAGGGTCGGGATCGGAGAGGTCAAACCGGAGTTCGTGGATGTCGGTGCGCCCGTCAGTACGTGTCGTGTGCCTGGGTCGTGTCGGTGTGGTGCCGGAGGGGTCAGTCGAGGTGGAAGTACTCGGTGAGCTCGGTGCGGATCGTGTCCGGGTTCGCGCCGTCCGCGTCGGGTCCGGCCGGCGGGCGGAAGTACTCGGACATGTGCGCCTGCCAGCGGGTGTTGACGTCGGTTGCCTCCATCGCGGCGCTGGTCGCGGCGAAGTCCTCGGCCTCGAGGTAGCCGACGACCATGCCGTCGTCCTTCCGGAGGAAGAGGGAGTAGTTGCGCCAGCCCGTCTCGCGCAGCGCGTCGAGCATCTCCGGCCAGACCTCCGTGTGGGCCTCGAGGTAGTCCTCGACGCGCTCGGGCCGGAGGTGGAGCACGAAGCAGACGCGCTGGGGGTCGGACATTGCTGCTCCTGACGAGACGTCGTGAAGGGAAACGCAGATCGTCGGACATGGGGTGGACCGGCGAATTAAAACGTTTCAATTTGTGATTGCAGCAACATTAAGAGCGAGCTGTGAGGATGTCAAGACCCGGTCCCGGCAAAGCGGTCCCGGTCGAGTCGGGATCGGTCATGATCGTCTGAGCCCGCGTGCGGCGGCAGTTGTCGCCGCGGCGTGAGCGGGACCCGGACAGCCGACGACAGGGGTGGACGTGCTCGGACGCCGAAAGACGCGGGGTCGACCCGACCTCGTGGGCAAGGTCGCGATCGTGACCGGAGGCGGTTCCGGTATCGGGGCCGCGCTCACCCGAGCGCTGGTCGCCGAAGGGGCCCACGTCACCTGCGCCGACATCGACCTCTCCGCGGCGCAGCAGGTGGCGTCGTTGCTGCACGGCGGGCCGGGCACGGTGCGGGCGGTGCGTCTCGACGTGACGGACGGAGCTGCGGTCCAGCGGGTGGTCGACGATATCGTCACGGAGTCGGGATGCCTGGACCTGCTGTTCAACAACGCCGGGATCACATGGGGTGGTCCTACGGAGATGCTGTCGCCGGATCAGTGGAACGCCATCATCGACGTCAACATCCGGGGCGTCGTGCACGGGGTCGCGGCCGCGTATCCCGTGATGATCGAGCAACGTTCCGGGCACATCGTCAACACGGCGTCGATGGCCGGGCTCGTCGCCGCCGGTCTGATCACCAGTTATGTGATGACCAAACACGCCGTCGTCGGACTGTCGCTCGCGCTACGCACCGAGGCTGCGGGCCGGGGGGTCAACGTGATGGCGGTCTGTCCGTCCGCTGTGGAGACGCCGATCCTCGACAAAGGGTCTGTCGGCGGATTCGTCGGTCGCTCTTACTACCTCGCGAGTCAGGGCTCGTCGACGGCGTATGACGCCGATCGTCTCGCGCAGGACACGCTCGCCGCCATCGGGCGGAACCAGCCACTACTCGTCGTGCCTCGGCGCTCTCGGATCACCTGGCGGGTTCAGCGTTTGGCTCCTGCCCTCACGAATCGTCTTGCCGCGCAGTTCATCGACCGCCAGCGCGGTCAACTCCGGCCGGAGGGTTAACCGCCGACGACGCTGGACAGGATGGCCACGATGACGCCCGCCACCGTCAGCACGCCGACCACCCACGCCATCGCGACGGCAACGCGGCGACGTCCGAACCGAGCGGCGTTGATCGCGACGCCGAGGCAGACCAGGATCGCGATCGAGTACACGGAGATGCCGAGGGTCAGAAGGGCGACCGAGGAGTCGGCGAGCAGGACAACCCGAGTGGACATGACACCGAGTACATCACCAGTGGGATTCGGGGGTGCACGCGGATCGCGTCGAACGTGATGTCACGCGGTGGACATCGTGACCGACGATCCGGCGTTGTGCATCATGCCTGGCCGGCGCGCGTCGGTCGATAGGCGACGACGAGCACGAGGAGTGCGACAACGGCGAACGAGGAACCGACGAGAATCGTTGTGCCGGTGGCTGTACCGGACGGATCGCTGCGTTGTAGCGGGCCGAACACGGTCATCAAGGTGGCAAGTCCGAGCGCCCCGCCGACCTGGAGTAGCGCCTGCATGAGGCCCGAGGCGGCGCCGGCGTCGGCCGCGGGGGAGTTGTCGACGATCAGGACGTTGGCGGGGACCACGGACAGGCCGATTCCCGCGCCCATGATCATCGACGGCGCCAGAATCGCACTGACGAAGGTGGATTCCGGACCGACGAACGACAGCCACAGCAGACCGACGATCGCCAGGGACAATCCCGCCATCAACACCGGTGCCGCACCGAGGCGGGCGACGAGGCGGGCGGTGATCCCGGTGACCGTCAGTCCGATGTTGAGGACCATGAACGGTAGGAATGCGAACCCGGACGCGACGACGCTGTAGCCCATCACGTCCTGGAGGTGCAGGGTCATGAAGGTGAACATGCCCATCATCGCCCCGGGCAACAGCAACATCACCACGAAGGGCGCGGCCTTGCGCGCGGAGTTCACCAACCGCGGTGGTAGGAGGGGGTGGCTCGTGCGACGCTGCCGGACAGCGAAAGCCACGAGAGTCGATGCGCCGACGGCGAGAGATGCGATGGTCACCGGGTCGGCCCAGGAGACCTCGGAGGCGCGGATGAAGCCGAAGACCACGGCGGCGACGCCCGCCGCGGACAGAAGGGTATCGGTGAGGCCGAGGTGACCGGGTTGCCGAGGCGTCTCGTCGACGGTGAACGGTGCGGCGAGGAGGATTGCTACCCCGATCGGCACGTTGACCAGCATCACCCAGTGCCACGACAGTTGTTCGGTGAGTACGCCGCCGAGGAGCAGGCCGAGTGCTCCGCCCGACGCGGCGCCCAGCGAGAACCAGCTGATCGCTTTCGCGCGATCGGGTCCGGGAGGGAAGTTCGCGACGATCAGTCCCAGAGCGGTGGGTGCGGCCAGCGCGGCGCCCACACCCTGCAGGACGCGAGCGGCGAGAAGCATCCACGCGCTGGTCGCCAGTCCGCCGAGGAGCGACGCCGCGGTGAACAGTGCGATGCCGTAGAGCAGAGCGCGACGGCGTCCGATCAGGTCGCCGAGACGTCCGCCGAGCAACAGTAATCCGCCGACCGCCAGCACGTAGGCGTTCATCACCCACGACTGGGACACCTCGCTGAAGCCCAGGTCGTCGCGGATGCGGGGAAGGGCGACGGTGACGATCGTGCCGTCGAGGATCACCATCAGCTGGCTCGCCACCACGACGATGAGTCCGATCCAGGTGCGACGGTCGATGGTCGATTCGCCGGCGTCGGACGTCGATGTCGATGTCGGGGCTGCACGATCGGAGATCTGGGACATCGGGGCCTCCCGGGCGGGGTAAGGTCGAAGAGGAGAGTCCCTCCAATTGGAGGCTGTCTCCGCTTATTCAAACGGAGATGTTCTCCGTTTACAAGCTTTTTCTTCGGGAGGTGTCATGACCAGCGCATCTGCGCCGGCCAAACCGATGCGAGCCGACGCTCGACGCAACTACGAGAAGGTCGTCGCCACCGCGGCGGAAGCCTTTCGTGAGTCGGGGATCGACACGTCGCTCGATGACATCGCCAAACGGGCCGGTGTCGGGGCCGGAACCTTGTACCGCCACTTCCCGTCTCGCGAGGCGCTCGTCGCGGCCGCGATGCGACAGGACAACGCTGCCCTCGTGGAATCGGCGCAGACCGGAGACAGGGAAGAGCCGGGGGAGCGGCTCGTCGACTGGGTACGTGCTCTCGCCCGCCACATCGGGGCGTATCAGGGCCTGCCCGAGATCATCATCGCGGCGGCGGGCGATCCGGAGAGTCCGCTCTACACCAGCTGCGCCGACATCCGCGTGGCCGGCGCCGACATCCTCGGCGCCGCCCAGCGGTCCGGCGGGATCCGGACCGACCTCACCGTGGACGAACTGTTCACCCTGGCCAACATGATCGCGCTCGGGCGGAATTGCGTTGAATCGCAGCGACTCCTGGAACTCGTGATCGAGGGTATCCGCGGGCCCGGTGCGTGAACCGCGCCCGCGGGTCCGTCCGTCCATGCTCGGCAGGACGGACCCGCGGCCGACTAGGAGCCGACGGTCACCTGCTCGAAGGTCAGCCGTTCCGGTGCTTCACGCCCGGCGAAGACCTGCCGATTGGGAAATCCGCCCGTCCAGAGGTCGTAGAGATACGACACCAGACCACCGGAGTGGTAGTCGCACACCATCACCCCGTCGGTGACCAGCACCGGCCACTCGTCGGGGTCCTCGCCCGTCAGATGCCAGAAGCCCTTGTCGCCATCGGTCGACCGGCCCCATCCGAAGAACGAACCGCCGGTGAGATCGACGGCCGTGTCGGTGCCGTCGTCGCGCGCCCACGTCACGATGCCGGGCTCCTCGAGGAGCGGGTCGAGATTTGCCACGGCTTGGCGCCCTGCTTCCTCGATCGTCGAGTCGGGCCAGGGGAGTCCGGTCCAGACGAGGAAGTCGTCGCAGAAGACTCCGGGCCCGTACGTGTCGGCCAGTTGCTTGTAGTCGGTCGGCAGCCGAAATCCGAGGCGCTGCTCGACCTGCGCCCAGTCGACGGTCGCAGGACGTGCGGCGGGTGGCGGGATCAGCGTCACCAGGTCGTCGATTGTCTTCTTCATGACGCTCACCTCACGTTGGGGATGACTTCGAATTCGATGACACCGCCGCGGACCCCGAATGCTCCGACAGCGATCTCGGTCGGCGGCCGGTGGAATCCGTTCCCGTATATCGGGGTGACACTGTAGTGCACGGCCTCGCCTCTCGAGACGGCACGAGCGACCTTGTTCTCGAAGTGCTGCATACGATCGTTCGCCCTCGTCGTCATGGCGACGATGTTCCGGGCATCGCGTCCGAGTCCGCCGAGTCGGTTGGCGAGCAGGTGACCTCGTTCCAAGCCGGGGCGGTAGCCCGGCGGAGTGACCGATCCTCTACTCGCCGAGCCGGTCTTGAGCATGTTCGGCGTGACGAAGGCCGTCATGCCGGTGGCGGCACGGCCCTGCGTCCGTGACAGCGTGATCACCCCGCCGTCGCCGAATCGCGTTGTCCGGGCCAGCGTGCTCCGGTCGGTGCGGTCACTGATGATCTTGCCGTTGGGCTTGTAGCGCTCGGGCGCCGGGTATCCCGGCGTCGGATTGGTCACCGAGGGTGCCGGCGTGCCGGGCCGCTGCGGCGGCGGGGGTGTGCTCGGCCGGTGGGGGCCGCCCGAGCCCGGGCCCATTCCCTGGAGGTGAATGCGGCATCCGTTGGCCCAGGCGACCAGCGCCGCACGTTCGGTGTTCAGTCGATTGGCCTCGGCCTGGTAGGCGGTGGCCTGTAGTTGCTGCTCCGGTATGCGGAACTGCCTCGGCTTCGCGTTGTGCGCTGCGATTCGCGCGTTCAGCGACCGGGCCTCGGCATTTCCCTGAGCGATGTCGCGGTCACTGCATCCGGTCGGTACGGCATTCGCCGCGTGGACCGGCGTGACAAGTGCGACGACGAGAAAGAGGGCGATCATCGCCCCACGCATCAATATCTTCATCTGTTCCCCCGACGGGTCGTCTGATTGGTCTCGATGGGCCGCGACGGACTCGGAAGGTGCCGAGTGTCGTTCGGTACCACCGGCAGTCATGTAACCGTGGGGATCGGAGCGGTGTCCACGCACGTATTCGGCTGAACGGCCATACGTTTGATCGACGCAGCTTGTGTCGAAGAGTCCGCGCGGGCGCCGGATGCGGCGACGGTATAACGGCGCAAACGCCTGGTCAGAAGTGCCCCCAGTCGGACTCGAACCGACACTGTGCCGATTTTAAGTACTGCCAGGCCGCTGGTTGGCGGGCAGTGCCACCTGCACCTACAGCCTTGGCATCTCGTCATCGTTGCAGGTGAGAGGCACAGTTTCGCCACCGGTTGCGCACTAGTGGCCACCGGCGGCACACCGCCAATTCAGCGCCGGTGGGTAGCACGGGGGTAGCACGGCAGCGATTCGCTGGCGGCGGCGGACATTGACCGCACGCCCTGGCGCGGCAGCGCGTGGGGGCATACGGTGGCGGCAGTACCGGCACCGTTGGGCAGTGCCCCGCAGCCGGTGCGTACTCGTTCAGCGGGCGAGCCGCAGTTCTTTCTGTCGGGTTGGGCCTGGCGTCTAAGTGAATAGCGCAGTTCGGTTCAGAGGACCGACTTTTGTCGCAGGGCAAGAGCCCGCGATTCTGTCCTGTCCCTTTGTCCGAATTGGAACTCAGCATGACCACCACCCACCCGGCCGACAATCGGCCTTGGAACACCCGCCCCGTCTATTCGCACCCGGCCCGCAAGACGCTGTTCATCTTCGGCGGCGACCCCGCTTCCGGGTATTCGTCGCAGGGCGACGTACTTGTTTCGCAGACCGCGGACGGCGTTGACCTGAACCGCATCTGGGACGAAGCCGCCACCCTGATGACCGCATGGAATCAGAAACGCTCCGCCTTGGCGTCGCTCATCAGCTACAGCACCGTCAACATCGGTGACGCGATTCCGCAAACCGTCGGCGGCGACCACTTCGAGAAGGCCAGCGAGTACGGCGAACCGACCGGCCTACGCGCCGAACCCGACGCGCTGATCCTCGGCTACGACTTTGAGGACTACGACCTCGCCAGCCGCATGACATGGAAGTTCCTGCGCAGCGCCACCGCCGAACAAGTGCGCTCGGTGATCAACCGCGCCTTGGAAGCCGACAATCGCAAAGTCACCGGTACCATTCTCCGGCGGCTCTACGATCCCACCGAGGGGCTGAACGAGTACTCGCACAAGGTCTATGGCCTCTACAACGGCACCGACGGAATGATCCCGCCGCCGTATGCAGGGCGCACGTTCACCAGCGACCTGTCGCATTACTTGGTGTCGGGCAATGCGGCGATCGATCCCGGCGACCTGCTGGACGGAATCAATCAGGTGCGCAGCCACGGCTTCGGCACCACGCCCAGCAGTCGCCTATTGGTGCTGTGCCACCCCAACGAAGCCGAAACCATCGCCACCTTCCGCCGGGGCGTGGAGACCAACGGGGTCGAGTCCAAGTACGACTTCATCCCAAGCGCCAGCGCCCCGGCATACCTCACCGAAGAGAACGTCGTCGGCCAGGTCGCGCCGGGCGAATTCGGCGGCTTGGAAGTACTCGGCAGTTTCGGTCCAGCGTGGATCGTGCCCAGCTACTTCCTGCCCATGGGGTACGTGGCCGTCGTCGCGACCGGCGGACCGAACTCGCCAACGAACCCGGTCGCGTTCCGCGAGCACTCCCTCCCCGCCTATCGCGGTTTGCGGATCATCCCCGGTCGCGACCAGCGCTACCCCCTGCAGGACAGCTTCTTTGCACGGGGATTCGGTACTGGCATTCGGTATCGCGGGGCGGCGTGCATCGTCCAGGTGAAGGCCTCAGGCGCGTACGAAGCGCCCGAGTGGGACTGGACGTAGTGATTGCGCCAGACTTCGGCCCAGAGGCCGGCGAATATTCGTGGGGTCCTGGTCTCGTGCCGTCTGGTCTCGAGGACGCGCTGCCGCGCCAGGGCGGGCGCTACCGAGGAAAGACGCCGAAAGTCGCCGACGACGACGGCCTCCGCGCCTTGGCCGACGAGCTGGACCAGCGGCACCGGGGCCGTCAGTGAGTAGGGCGTATCGCCGCGACCGGATGGGTAGGTTCGCGGCGAGTCCTGGCAGCAAGGTCACCAGCGCGCAGGGCGCAGCTGAGGCAGCGACACATCGTGCGCAGGTCGGCGTCCAGCAGGTAGCCAAGGCGGATCGGTCGGAGGCACAGCAGCGCCACAAGACGGTTCGTCGCGCCGCGCTGACCGGAGCTGTGGTGGGTGCTGTGGTGCCAGCCCCGGCAGCTGTGAAGGTCACCGCGACCCGCGCAACGGCGTTCGCCACCTTGAGCACTGTTACCGGATATCGGGTGGGCAAGGCGGTCGGCACTGCGACCGCCAACCGCCGAGCCGCCGCCGGTAGCCGCGTACGGCGTTGACCACGCAGCCCGGTCACCGGCACACCCATAGCGCTGTGCCGTCGGCGGTGCCGAACCTCAGGCCCCGGCGATAGCTGTCCTGGCAGCTTCAACTACAACCGCACAATCCGGCGAGCACGCGCTCGCCGTTCAGGACAGCCCGGTTGACTTGTCCCGGGTGAGACGGGGTCGACTTGACCCCCCGCACGAGCGAGGACCGAGCCTCACCCCACAGCGGGTTCGCCTCGCTCAACCCCGACCCCCGTCGAGCAGACACCCCGTCGACCTCGGCGGGGGTCGGTCTATGCGACGGGTTCGCTCTTCGACTACTCGTTGGCTGCTTCGCGCTTGACGTTCGTCGACACGACATTCAGTCCACCGCTGACGCCGATTGCTTTCACTGTGCAGTCGATGTCAGAAGGAGTCAGCGGGCACATGGCGTCGCTGTATTCCTCGTAACCGTCCCTGATCATGTTGATGCCGGTCAATACGTTGGCGCGTGGCTTACCTACTGGCAGCTCCATCACGTCGACCTCGAAGGAGCCGAGACGGGAGTTCAGCGTCGCCGCACAATCTGGAAACGCGCTGGTGTTCGGGTCGCAGTTCGCGTTGATGACCTCCGGGTACGTGGAGAGGAGGTAGCCCCACGTGACTGCCTGCGTCGGCGGATCTGACTTGGTCGCAGGAGTCGAGGCGGACTGGCCTGTGTTCGACTCGTCGTTGACAGAGTCGCCGCTACATCCTCCGAGCGTGAAAGCGAGTGCCGCCGCCGCGAAGATGACTGAGGTGCGGTGCATACTGCATCCCGTCTGTACGTAGGTACTAGGTTCGTCGACTGATTGAACACCACCGCGGACGGAAACACTGCGGGTTTGGACGTGATGCCAGTTTGAGGAAACAGCTCGTTGACTTCATCTCGCGGCTAGTCAGTGACAGGCGACCGAAGATCGGGCGCTAGCGTTGAGATGAGGCCGATGCGGGCGGATGCCGTTCGTTATTCGATTGCGCAACAATAGTTCTCGATGCGCAAACAGTTGCGGTAGCTGGCTGCCTTGTGCATACTTGGGTGCAGCACCGCAGCGGCAATGCCGCACCTGGTGCGGCAAAAGTGCGACTGGGAAACTGCCGGGACTGCCGGGCAGCCTTGAACGGGCGAGTATGGATCACCGCTCCCGTGAGGTCGGACGCACCAGCCGGGACAACCAGTACCCCCAGGTCTCCATCCCATCCGATGGATTCTTGGGTCGAACTGCCTCAGGAATCCGCCCGACAGGAGGTTTCCTGACGATGTCCAACGTTCAAGCTCGGGCTACTGCGGCTGTGCATCGGCCTACCGCACCCAGCCCCGATACGCCAAGGCGCGAACATCTGCGGCGACCCGCCGACGAGACTTGGTCCGAGCATCCGACGCTTGTCGGCGCTCAGGCTGTAATTGATTTCGCGCGAGACGAACTCGGCGTTACGCTGACCAACTCGATGATCAGGCACGCCACCGAAGGCCGGCGAATCCAAGTGTTCAAGCTGTCGGCCCGCAACGCCTACGCCCCCGCCGGAGTGGTCCGCTTCGTGCAGTCGCTCGCGCGCCCGGTCTCGGATCAGCAGGTGTCGGCGTGAGCGGGCAGTGGCAGACAGAGTTCGACCAGTTCTCGGCGCTGCGATCCCTCCGCGACAACGATCACGCGGCGATGTTGGTCTCTGCCGCAACCGATCCCATGGTCGCCCAATATCGAGCGGCGCTAGCTGCAGACCATTTCAGGCGCGATGGTCGGGCTGTCCGCGACTCGCCAGACGCCCGGCTGCATCCCGAGGTCAGTGACGCGGTCGACCGTTCCCGGGAGATGCGCCTAGACCCGTCTGGGGTGATAGCGCCGTGGGTCTACTCGAACTGTGGACGGCGGATGGCGCGTGGTGGTTCCCCGGCGCATCTGCGTGAGGTGACTTTCGCTCAGGCCGTAGAACTGCACGGTTCGGAGGCGGTACCTGAACTGCAACAGCGCGAGCGCAACTACGAGATGGCTGTTGAAGTTGCTGAGTTCGGCGGAAGCCCTGTGGCGACGGTGATCTTGTTCAGTCCGCGCGGTGTGGGCAATGTCGAGTACCTCGTGGCGCACGGATGGAGCAAGGGCCGAGTGGCGCGCCTTGCTACGCGGTCTCATCGCGTCCCGGACTGCTTCTTCTGTACGTCATACTCGGACACTCGCGCGATCGACACCTTCTTGAAGGTGGAGTGCGGGGCGGTATTGCGGGTCTTCCCAGTCTGTGATCGGTGCGAACCGCGACTAGCTCGGGGAGACCAAGGCCTCGCTCATGACTGGGAACGTACGTGGGACACGTGGGACAAGTCGCACGGCTGGCCAGACGACAGGTTCCGCTGATGAATGTCACGGGCTCGGCTGCGTGCCTGCTTGAGACGCCCCACCTGGGCATGGTGGGCGCCCTTGCGCGGCTGCTACAGGGGCATTCGCTGATGTCTGAGCGTCGCCACGTCGGACGTGCTGCCCCTGGCGGGTGTGCTGGGGTGGGCGCCGCAGGGTCAACGGCGGGTGCGGCGTGTGCACCGACGTCGAACACGCGTGAGGGACGCGCCGACACCGCCGACGCGCCCCCTTCTTTCACACGGTGAGCTGGGCTCTCCTACCAACAACGTCGCCAGCCGGTAGCTGACGCGGTACATCCTAACCTGTTGCCGGGCAACGGGTTACCTCACGCAACGAGAACGCCGGAACCGAGTTCTGGGAGATCGGTTCCGGCGTTCTCTGATCGACAAGAAGCTTGGGAGGGCCTCTTATGACCAACCTTACCTCACCCACCAAACCGAAGCCACCGCGTAATACGCAGCAGCACAGACGAATCCGACCAACTCACGCAACAGATGCCGACGGTTGCACCGTGTGGCGGATGTTCGCCCCGCGAGTGCCCGACGTGTCGGGTTTGAGTCTGCGCGAAACCGCCCTGGCTTACGCCGAGGCTGGTTTGTACGTGTTGCCGCTCGCGCCGGGGACGAAGGTCCCGCACCGCGGCGTGAACTACAGCACCGATTCCAGCTGCGACCCCGCGCAGATTACCGAGTGGTGGGACGAGAACCCCGACTTCGGAATTGGCCTGCACATGAAGCGCAGCCGCCTGGTTGCCTTCGACCTGGATAGTGCCACCCTCGCCCAGCTTCCGCCTGAAATGGCCGAAGGCCTCCGAGCCGGACTGGTGCAGCGGTCGCGCCGTGCAGGCGGCGACAACCCCGACCGAGGGCACTACGTGTTCTTTGATGACTTCGGGGCGAGCAACGCAGCCGGGGCGTTCGGGTCGTTCGGGGAGGTCCGCGGAGGCAATGCCTACATCGTCGTCGAGCCGACCCCGCACACCAAGCCTGACGGCGAGTATCGGTGGTTGCAGACCGGCGACGTACCCGACCTGCCAGCAGTGCTGAGGGCGTGCCTGTCGCAGGCGTCCAGCAAGGAGGTGCCCCCGCTCTCCCACGAGGAACTGCAAGCCTTCCTCGACGACCCCGCGCACTGCCATGCCGACAGCCCCGGCCGGATGAAAGGTCCGCTGGAGGCGTTCGTCAACGGAGTAGTTGGCGGCGCGAGCATCCACGAAATGACCCCCAAGACGTTGTGCTGGTTGTTCCGCGAGAGCCGAGGCGGGGCATACCCGGCGGTAGAGGCAATGGTCGCCTTGCAGACGGAGTTCTTGAACGCGTTTGCGTCGCGGTCGGGTGGAGCCGGCGAGCGTACCGCTCCAGGATTCAACGAGTTCCAACGGGCGGCGGCGTGGGCGGCGGCGCAGGTCAAAGACGACGACCCCGACGAGCTGCGGCAACGGATGGACCGGGACGCTCTCACTGGCGACCTGGACGCCGACGTTGAGCGCGAGCTCGGCAAGCTGCGGGTACGGGACCGCGCCAAGGCGGCGTACGCCGAAGAGAAGGCCCGCGACCGCTTAATGGTCAACGCCGACCGCGCCATGGACGGTTTGGCGTTCCTCACCGAGGCGGTAGACGAAACCCCTCTATGGGGCGAGGGTGACCGAACGCTGTGGGCTCCCGGCGAAGGCTTGATGATTTGCGGGCCGCAAGGGGTGGGCAAGTCGACTATCGTCCAGCAGCTCATGCTGGCGCGGCTGGGCCTGACCGACCCAGAGTTCTGTGGGTTGCCGGTGGTCGTGGATGAGCGGCCGATCCTCTACTTGGCGATGGACCGCCCACCGCAGATTCGTCGGTCTATCAACCGGATGGTGAACACCGCCGACGAGAACGTAGCCGCCGTGCTTAAACGGCAGCTTGTCGTGTGGAAGGGGCCTCCGCCGGTCAATGCCGCCGAAGCGCCGGAGGTCTTCGCCAAGTGGGTGGCCATGCACGGACGCGACCCAGGGCTGGTGATTGTGGATTCGCTTAAGGACCTTGCGAGTGGTCTGGGCGAAGACGCAGTGGGGTCGGGGATCAACACCGCGATGCAGACGGTTCTGGCCAACGGCACGGAGTTCATCGACTTGCACCATCAGCGCAAGGCCACCGCCGACAATCGCAAACCCGACAAGCTGGCCGATGTGTTCGGCAGCACTTGGCTGACGTCGGGGATGGGGTCGGTGGTGTTGGTGTGGGGTGAAGCCGGTGCGCCCACGGTCGAACTGTCGCACCTGAAACAGCCTGCGGCGCCGGTCGGCCCGCTGATTGTCAATCACTCTCATGGGCAGGGCTTGTCAAGTGCCAACGATCTCGGCGTGATGCTGATGCAGCTCGCGGTGCAAGCCGGGGCGGTAGGCATCACCGAGAAGGACGCAGTGGCGGGTGTGTTCCAGCTGGAAGAACACGACACGGACTACGCCCCGGCCAAAAAGCGCGTGCGTCGCCGCCTAGACAAGTTCACCCGCGAGGGGCAACTGACCTACACACCGGGCGCGAAAGGTGGCTCAGGCGGTGGAGGGAGGCCCGCCACGTGGGTTGTCGTGTAGCGGTGAGCGTAGGCGCGGGTATCGGATGGGCTGGCCAAAAGTGTTGTGGCAGGGCGTTACCCGCGCGGGTATCGGACGTGCTCCGATGCCCGGCACGATGCCCGGCGATGCCCGCTGCGCAGCCGGGTTACGCAAAACCGCAGGTAGCGGGCGATACCCGCACCTGGTGCAGGGCCGGGTATCGGAGCAACGGCCAAGGGCGATGCCCGCCCGCCTATGCATATAGGCGGGCATCGTCCGCCCCGTTGGGCGCTGTGGACGTTCGGTAGATCGGAGAAAAGAGGAAGAAATGATGAATGATAACGATTCGAACGCTGAGGGTTTGGACGAAGTCCAGGACCCTACTGAGAGCGAGCGACAGGAACACGAGCGACAGGAGCACGAGCGAGCAGAGACCGAGCCAGTCGTCGCGACTCGCGGGTTTGACGCCAACCGGAAACCCAAGGAAGTGGTCTGGGGCGACGGACGCCGACCCAATCCGGATCGGGTGTGCACCGCGCGGAGGACCAACGGCCAGCCGTGCACGCGCATCGCTATTGCGGGCGGCAACGTCTGTCCGGCGCACGGGGGCCTCGCGCCAGCCATCCAGGCCAAAGCGAGAGCTCGTCTGCAGTCCGCCGCCGACCGAATGGCCAAGGAGCTGCTGAAGATTGCCGTCAGTGACGACGCGCCCGACAACGTGAAGCTCGCCGCCATCCGCGACGCGCTGGACCGCGCGGGCCTCAGCGCGAAGACCTCGATGGAAGTGGACGTGACGCCCAAGGGATTCGAGCAGGTGTTGACCGCCGTGATTGGGGGCGGGTCGCGCGCTGAGAGTCGTTCGCGCCGAGGGGCAACCGACGACGAGGCCAACGATCCGGACGGCTGGATGGACGACGAGATTTTGGAGGCGCAGGTAGTGGACAGCGAGGACGGATATTCGCCGGCTCCGGCGCTCGCGCCAGTAACGCCACCGCCCGCCACGCCCCTGCCCTCACATGAAGCGCCCCCGGCAAACGGATCGGGACTGCTGCCGTTTGAAGAAGCGCTGGACCGGCTGCACAACACACCACCGCCCGCGCAGCAGCCCGCGCCCCGCCGCAGGACCGGCCATTAGACAGGCCCCACGGCCACCAGGGCCGACGTACGGCACCGCTGCGCCCACGGGCACCCTGTGCAGTGCGGCAACGCCCCGCGGTGCGTCAAACATCAAGCGAGACAACGGCAGTCGCGTAGTGACGTACATCACGGTGCCGTAAAGTGGTGCTTGGTTTACAAACACGGCTGCACCGCAGGTAGCACGACTTCGGCGGTCAGCGCCAACACAGGAGCACGACATGAGACTGGTTGCGTATCTACGGTGTTCAACCGCTCGGCAGCAGGAAGCCTTCGGTCCGGAAGTGCAGCGCGAGGTAATTCGTAAGTGGGCCAAGGCCAACGGACATCGCATTGTCGCGTGGTGTGAAGACACCATCAGCGGCACCAGCGAGCTGAGGGACCGCGCAGGATGGATGCAGGCTGAGACGCTGGTGAAGACCGGCACAGCGCAGGGCATCGTCGTGCCGAGGCTGGACAGGCTCGCTCGCGACGTCATGATCCAAGAGCTTCTACTCCGTAAGTCGCCGGGTGTGGTGCTGTCGGCTCGTGAGAGCGAGAACGAGCTACTGACCGGCACCACCAGCGACCCGAGTCGCAAGCTCATCCGCACGATCCTCGGAGCCATCGCCGAGTACGACCGCGAGATGATCGCCGACAGGTTGGAGGCCGCACGCAAGGCCAAGGCAGCATCCGGTGGATACGCCCACGGAGGACTGCCCTACGGCTACGAGAGCAAGGACGGCGCACTCGTGCCGGTTCCTGCAGAGCAACACGCCTTGGCCAGGATGCGCGAACTCGCAGCGCAGGGCATCGGCACTCGTGAGATCGCCCGCGTTCTGACCGCCGAAGGCCATCCCACCAAACGCGGCGGCAAGTGGTGCAGCGCCACCGTCGGCCGGATTCTGAACCGCACCAACGCAATCGACAATACCCACAAGGAAGAGGTGGCGTGATGGAAGGTGAGGTTTGGACCTGGAATCCACACGCAGGGCATCGCTACGACCCGCAGTGTTGCGTCTATCGCATTTACGACCCTGAGACAGACGAACTCCTGTACGTGGGGCAGACCTGCACGAGCCTCAGAGGGCGCATTCGGAGTCATTGGACTTCCAAGTATTGGTTTAGGTGGCACTGGATGGACGCGTTGGTGACGTACGAGGAATGCGCCGATCAGTGGGCATCGCTCATTGCCGAGGCTGAGGCGATCCGGGACGAGCATCCGCGTCACAACGTGGACCGTCCCGACCCGGTCGCGCTCCGTCAGTGGCGCGCAGTTGAGCTCGCACGCGCAGCGGCACCTGAGGCATTCTCCGACGGTCCCGGTTTGATTGCGTCGAGTCAGCGTGCGGAGGCCGCAGCCGACGAACTCGAACGGCAAGGCAAACCCGTTACCGCCGAAGCGATTCTGGAACTGACGAGAAAGGTGGCCTGACATGGCCTGGATCAAGACTTACGAGACCAAGGACCGCAAGCGCGGCAAAAGAATCCGCACCTACCGGGTGATCTGGAAGGAAGTTGAGCGCGACTCGTACGGCCTGCCAATCCCCGTGGACCCGCAGCACCCCGAAGGCCGCAAGCGCACTCGTAACCGGCAGGAGAGCTTCGCTACCCGTGAGGACGCCGAGGCCCGCCGCGACGAACTGAACGCCGCCAAGCACACGGGCCAGACCAGCGCCCTGGCCGAACAGAAGAAGGCCGGCGACTTACCGTTCGGGTACTACGCGCAAGCGTGGATAGAGAGTCAGCAACTGAAGGTCGCTCAAGGACGGCTGAAGCAGCGAACGCTCGACGGTTATGAGAAGGAAGTGAAGTGCTACCTACTGCCGCCGTTCGGCAGTAAGGCGATCGCCGCAATCACACCCAAGGATTGCGAGCAGTTCCTTACGTCGTTGGTGGGCAAGCGCTCCCGGCAGAACGGCGGCAAACCAGTTAGTCCCGGCACTGTGAAGCACGCCTGGGGCACGTTGCGCCGAGTGATGAAGTACGCGATGCAGCACGGGGCCATCGTCAGCAACCCGTGCGACCGCGTCGACTACGACGGAGGACGCGCCACCGGCGACCGCGAGAAGTTCCAGCACCATCCGCTGACGGCAGAACAGGTCGGCCGGGTGTCGGCGGCGGTCGCTGGCAACGTGGACGGCCTCCCGGCGTACTCGGAATACGCGCTTATGGTTGAGTTCCTGGCGTACAGCGGGCTGCGAGCTAGCGAGAACAGCGGCCTTGAGATCGGCGATCTGGAGTTCATCACACGGCCAGGCCAGGCCACGCGCTGTACCGTGAGCGTTCGCCGGACGAAGGACCGCAAAGGCGGTGAGTGGGTGACGACCACGCCGAAGAGCCGTAAGTCTCGGCGGACGGTGCCGCTACCGCCCTGGCTCTCGGAGAAGATGCGCGCGTACGTGGCCGACCATCCCCGAGCCGACGAGCCCGCCGCGCCCCTGTGGCCCAGCCGCACGAACGGCGGCGGTCATCGGGCGGCGGGGGAGCGTTACGCGGTGCCGCTGGACTGGTCGCAGCCGCTATTCATGGGCACCTTCTACGAGTCCATCCTGAAGCCTGCGCTAGAGGCCGCAGGGCTCCCCGCCAGCCGACCCGCCACCAACACCGCCCCGGCACAGCAGGGCGTCCGGCTGCATGATCTGCGCCATACGTTCGCGGTGATGCAGCTGATGGCGGGGGTGCACTTCATGCAGGTCAGTCGGTGGATGGGTCATAGCACCTTCACCCTCACGCTGGACACCTACGGCGACTGGATTCCGGAGGAGGACGGGGGCGCATTGAGCGACCTACCGGAACCTAGTGCGCTACAGGTTCCCGCCGAGCCGGAGCCGTCGAATGTCGTGCAGCTATTCGGCCGGTGAAGACTCTGGACGCTTTATTGCCCGGAGGATCGCCAAGTGGCGTAGGCCCTTTTCGGTTAGTCGCAAGTACTTGTTCGTATCCTGCACCCCTCGTTTCTTAACCCCTGTATCGATTAATCCGAGAGCACGTAATTGGAACTCAATGGTCTCCCAGCTCTCGTTGAACAGCACCGTTTCGACATCGGTTGCTTGTTCGGGGACGCTCTCCAAGTCTTCGGCATCGATATGATGGGATAATTCATTGTCGCACCGTTTCCGAGTCTGCTGTACTGAAGCTTCATCAACAAGGATCGCGCCAAGTGCGGCGAATAGAGTATCCCATGTTATCGAAACATCGATGTCACGGTAGTAGCGCTTTCGTTCCGACGGTACCCACCATTTGATTCGATAGGGAACGACCGTGAGGTCATCGCCTTGAGCGAGCTTCGACGTGTCTTCTACCAGTGAGCTTTCAGCCTCGGCCTGTGCTTTGCGGGCCTTCTCTAACTCTTTGCGAAGGTCTAAGAACTCCTTCTCGGTTTCAACAGTCATCGCTTTGTCGCCGCGGACCCATCCAACCCCCGGCTTCTTCTTGATCGCCTGCATGAGACTTGTAACTACAAGCCCGCCGAGTTCTGCTGGCGATTCGAAGAAGTTTACTGGTCGAGATTTAACCTTTTCGCGGAACTTATCAAGAAGGTCCTGCGCCTCTTTATCGAGATCGGTGTGCTCTGCTGCGATCTGACCCGGATTCTTATGAACAAATCCGAGAACTGGGATGCCGGAATCGACGGCGTAATCGTATTCCTTCTCGGTATAGCTGATCCCCTCGGCGTCGATGATGCTGCCATACCGACCTGCGACCACTACGACGTAGTAATCGCTCTGATCGATTACTTGTTCGATTAACTCCCACTGACTCTCGTCGGCGGAGGGAAACATTTCCATCCCGGCTGGCAGATGATCCATACGCAAGATTGCCTGTATCACAGCTGCGCGTTCGTCGGCCAGGTCTGTGTATGTCGAACTAACGAACACCTGATAACGCTTCTCATCCGCCACCCGCTAATGATGACAGCGTGGCCCGGCAAATCGAACATCGCCATACTGTGTTGGGTAGCACGGGGGTGGTATTTCGCCTGTTCGCACTACGCAATGAATCTAGATAACGGGTCTCACCTGCGGTTTTGCGGTGCCCCCAGTCGGACTCGAACCGACACTGTGCCGATTTTAAGTCGGCTGCCTCTGCCAATTGGGCTATGGGGGCGCGGGGTCCGCTCGACGACGGTGCCCCTGGTGAGCATAGTCAGCGGGCGCAGTGCTGGCGGTGGTGTGGTCCGGCGTCGCCACCGACAGACCTCGACTCGACCGCCGGACTTCGATCGACGTCTGGGCAGTCGAGTCGAAGTCCGGCGATCGAGCCTCCTTGACCGACCCCGGCGCCGGGGGGACCATGGGGCATGGATGCAGCAGCAGTGACCGGAGCACGAAATTGGGATGTCGTGCGCGAGCGGTATCCCGATATCGTCGAGCGCCTCGAGGCCGGTCTGATGCAGGGTGACCCCCTCGCCGACGCGGTTGTCGTCGAGGCCCGGGAGCAGGGGATCTCGTTCTCCACCCTCGTCGCGCTGCTGGAAGAACACGGCGTCGCCTGCACCTCCGCCGGCGTCTCGTCCGATCCCGACCATCTCGAGATGCCCGCTTCGATGACGCGGTTGCTCCGGGTTGCGGGCACGCCACCGACTTGGTTCGACGCCGCCTGGGTTGAGGCCGGCGCCCGCGCCTGGTGGCGCTTCGGGACCCTGCAGTCGTCGACGCTGTATCAGTCGCTGATCTACGGCTTCAAGGCACAGGGATTCGTCCGTCCGCTCGTCGCCACCGGCCGGCTGGGTTCGGGTACACGGGATCGGGTCGAGTCGACGGCGCGTTGGGTGGCCGAGGCGACGACCCCCGGGTCGATGCTGCCCGGCCATCCGGGTTGGGTTGCCACGCTTCGCATTCGGCTCCTGCACGCCTATATCCGCGACATCTTGCTGCACCCGCCGGGTGACGAGATGGCCGAGCACGAGGACGCGGGCTGGGACGAAGGCGAATGGGGGACGCCCATCAACCAGACGTACTCGGTGATGACCATCTCCTGCGGCTTCCTCGCCCTGCCGCTCGTCGTCGCAAAGGATTTCGGAATCCGTTACAGTAGCGCCGAATGCGAAGCGATCACACATCTGTGGCGGTGGATCGGCTGGGTGATCGGGGTCGACGACGACCTGTTGCCGCCGAGTTACGACTCTGCAACCGAATTGTTCAGGGTGGCGGGCGAATTCGAACTCCGGCCCGACGACTCGTCGAAAGTCTTGATCAAGGCGCTGCTGCGCGAGGGCTACGACCTTCCGCGCGTCGTACACGGCGCCGCCCCGATACCGGTACCGGGACTGCTGGTCTCCGCGGTGGATGCGCTCACCCGGCCGCTGCTCATGTCGTCGTTCTCGGCCATCAGTACCCGATGGGTCGAGCGGCCGGTCGCCCGGCGGATGGGTCTGCGCCGGACGCCGCTGCATCATCTCGTCGATGTCGCGCGCCCCGCGGTCAGGCTGCGTGAGATCGCCCGGGCGACCGGACTGCTCGGATCGGAGTCGACGGTGATCGAACGCGAACTGCGTACCGTCCGACGAGGACTCGGCATGCCCCAGGCTGCGGAAGTGCCCTTGACCGCCTAAATTACTGCTGATAACTTAACGCCGTAAAGTCGACCGACGCGACGAGGGGTCCGCATGCTGGTCAGAGTGACACGGCTGGTCATTTCCATGCCCAAACGAGTGCTGCTGGGTGCGCTCATCCTGTTGGTCGTCTGCGGCGCTTACGGCGCCACCGCGGCCCAGCATCTTCTGGCCGGCGGCTACAGCGATCCGAATTCGGGGTCGGCTCGAGCCCAGCAGGTACTCGACGAGACCTTCAACCGCGGCGGAATCCAGGTCGTTCTCAAGCTCGACGGACCCGAAGGCGTCGACATCTCGCGCGACCCGACGGCCAGAGCCGTCGGCGACGCGCTGATCGCCGACCTGAACCGCAACGAGTACGTCCAGGACCAGATCCTGTCGGTGTGGGCCGATCCGGCGCTCGACTCCGCCCTGGTCAGTCGTGATCGGACGTCGACGCTGATCATCGCCTCGCTTGACGGTGGTGAGGACTCGGCGCCGGCCCATGCCGAGGAGATCGAGGAGGCACTCGCCGGTGAGCGCGACGGGATCATCGTCCAGGTCGGCGGCCAAGGACTCGTCTTCGCGCAAGTGAACGATCAGACCTCGTCGGACCTCCTCATCGCCGAGGCGATCGCGATCCCCATCACGTTCATCGTCCTGATCTTCATCTTCGGCGGGTTGCTCGCCGCGGCAGTGCCCGTGGGCATCGGAATCGTCTCGATCATCCTCACCTTCGCACTGCTGCGCGTGATCGGATCGCTCACCGACGTCTCGGTGTTCGCGTTGAACCTCACCACCGCACTGGGTCTGGCGCTCGCGATCGACTACACGCTGCTGATCCTGACGCGCTACCGAGAAGAGGTCGAGCACGGATCGAGCCGGCCCGACGCGATCGTGCGAACCCTGGCCACGGCCGGACGGACCGTCGCGTTCTCGGCGGTGACCGTCGCCCTGTCGTTGAGCGCGCTGGTGTTGTTCCCGCAGTACTTCCTCCGATCGTTCGCGTTCGCGGGACTCGGCGTCGTGGTCGTGGCGGCGGTGTCGGCGCTCGTCCTCACCCCGGCGGTGCTCATGCTCCTCGGCGATCGCATCGACGCGTTCGATGCGCGTAAGCCGCTGCGGCGTCTGCTTCGACTGCCGCCGGCCCGCCCCGTCGAGCCCGAGGACAGCTGGTGGTACCGGCTCGTGCAGTGGGTGCTTCGTCACGCCCTGCCGGTCGCCGCGGTGGCCACGGTCTTCCTGCTGGTGCTCGGAGCGCCCTTCCTGTCGATCAAGATGGGATTCCCCGACGATCGCGTGCTGCCCGAATCGGCGAGCGCCCATGCCATCCAGCAGGAGATTCGCGACGACTACGAGGACGACCTGTCCGCGGCGGTCACCGTCGTCGTGCGGGGCCCCGTGGACGATCAGACCCTGGCCGCCTACACCCGCGCCCTGTCGGAGGTCGACGACGTCAACTCGGCGGGCTCGTCGGCGGGAACGTTCGTGCGCGGAGCGCCGGTGGCGCCCGGCAGTCCGGATGACAGTCGGGAGAACGTGCACGTACTGAACGTCTCCACCGACCGCGACCCGATGAGTGACGCCGGGATCGCCCAGCTCGACGAATTGCGCGCGGTGGCGTCACCGACGGGAACGGACACCCTGTTCACCGGCCTCGCTGCCACCACCGACGACACGGTCGGGTCGATCTATGCACACCTGCCGTGGGTACTCGGCCTGATCGCGATCGCGACCTTCGTGCTGCTGTTCCTGTTCACCGGCAGCGTCGTACTGCCCCTGAAGGCTCTCGTCCTCAACATCCTGTCGCTGTCGGCGACGTTCGGGGCGATGATCTGGTTCTTCCAGGAGGGGCACCTCGGAGGTTTGGGGACCACGGCGACGGGCACCCTCAACGCGACGATGCCGGTGTTGCTGTTCTGCGTCGCATTCGGCCTGTCGATGGACTACGAGGTGTTCCTCCTGGGACGGATTCGTGAGGAGTGGTTGCGATCGGACCGGACACGAGCGGCCAGCGACCACGCCGTGGCCCTGGGCCTGGCCCGGACGGGTCGGGTCATCACCGCGGCGGCACTGCTGATGAGCATCGTCTTCGCCGCCATCGCGGCGTCGGAGGTGTCATTCATGCGGATGTTCGGAGTCGGGCTCACCCTGGCCGTCTTGATGGACGCGACGCTCATCCGGATGTTCCTGGTCCCTGCGTTCATGCGGCTGGCCGGCCGGGCCAACTGGTGGGCTCCGCGACCGCTGAGGCGCCTCCACGATCGGATCGGATTGTCCGAGGAGGCGCCCGCGATCGGGCACCCCGTCGAGAAACCGGTGCCCGACACCGCGCCGACGAGGGTCTGACACCGAATACGTGATATCGGCAGATGAATGACGGCGGCACGGATTCAGGAGTGCAGTGACGACACGCAGACGAGCGAGATCACCACGCGGGTCCGGGGAGATTCTCGCGGAGGAGATCATCGAGGCCGCCGGCGACTTGCTGGTGGAGAACGGCGACGACACCGCGATGTCCATCCGCGCGGTCGCCAACCGTGTCGGGGTCACGCCACCGTCGATCTACCTGCACTTCGCCGACAAGGAGGCGTTGCTCGATGCCGTGTGCGCCCGCTACTTCGAGCGACTGGACGACGAGATGGCCGCCGCCTCCGAAGGGGTCGGCGATGCCCTCGAACGTGCGCTGAGCCAAGGGATGGCCTACGTGCGTTTCGCCGTCGCGACACCCGTGCTCTATCGGGTGGCGTTCGGCAAGCCCACCTCCGAGGGGCATCCGTCGAAGGTCGACCAGGTGCTCGCGGCCAGTGCGTACTCCAGGTTCGCCGGAACCGTCACCGAGCTCGCCGACGACGGTGTGTTCGACCGCGGGGAGATCGCCGACGTCGTTCTGGAGTTCTGGGCCGCTGCCCATGGGGTCGCCTCGCTGATGCTCGCCAAGCCGGGTCTCGCCTGGGGAGACGACTTCGCTCGTGCGGAGTCGATGCTCACCGCCATCTGCCTGGGCCGGGCCGCGCTCGGGACCGGTGACGGGGTCGACCAGACCGCGGTTCGCAGTCGGCTGAGGACACTGCGCGAGCGGGTGAACTGACAATCGGGCGGGTGTTCGACGACAGAAGGGTCAAGAGTAGGTAAAGTCGTCGTCGACTCGGTCGTTCCACGTTCTCGTCAGGGAACTCACAGGAACGACCCGACGTTGAGACGGTATACATCCGTACCGATTAAGGAGCGCTTCGTGCGAGAAAGCAGCAATCCGGTGATGCGCGGCGTGGTCCGCGACAATCAATCCGGGTACGCGGGTTTCGGGGCCGGCATGGCCGGCGCCGGCGCCGCAGCCAATCAATACGGTCAAGCCACCGACCCCTACACCCAGCCGGCACCACCGGCCACTCGTCAGCTCACGATCGACGACGTCGTCACGAAGACCGCGATCACCCTCGGGGTGCTGACCCTGGCCGCGGTCGCCACGTACTTCGCCATCAGCAGTCGCGCGACCGAGTCCGCTCAGGCAGCTCTCGCCACACCGCTGATGCTGGTGGGCGCCATCGTCGGTCTCGTCCTCGTCCTGGTGGCGAGCTTCGGACGCAAGCAGGACAACCCGGCCATCGTGCTGGCCTACGCCGCGTTCGAAGGCCTCTTCGTCGGAGCCATCTCGTTCGTGTTCGCGAACTGGGCAGTGGCCGGAGACACCTCGGCCGGCGCTCTGATCGGCCAGGCAGTTCTCGGTACCTTCGGCGTGTTCTTCGGCATGCTGTTCGTGTACAAGGTGGGTGCCATCCGCGTCACGCCGCGTTTCACCCGTATGTTGTTCGCCGGCATGATCGGCGTCCTGGTCCTCATGCTCGGCAACCTGGTCATCGGTCTCTTCACCGGTGAGGCCGGAGTGCTCCGCGACGGCGGACCGATCGCGATCATCTTCTCGCTGGTCTGCATCGCGCTCGCCGCGTTCAGCTTCCTGCTGGACTTCGACGCCGCCGATCGCCTGATCCGCGCCGGCGCACCCGACCGCGCCGCCTGGGGCGTTGCTCTCGGTCTGACCGTCACCCTGGTGTGGCTCTACGTCGAGATCCTGCGCCTGCTGACCTACTTCAACTCCGACTAGTCTGCTCCGACAGCGGCCCCGCAC
>NZ_JBHYNC010000033.1:0-52104 GCF_042743165.1 Gordonia sp. NPDC058843 | reverse complement strand
CTCCCTCTGGTGCGCGCCACGCCACCCACGAAGGGCATGGTGAGGTGCCTCGCCAGCCCTTCGTGGCTCGACGCTTGCGCTCCTCGCACCTCAGGGAGCGGGAGGGGGCGTCGCTAACGCTCCTCGCACCTTTGGGAGCAGGGGTTATGCGGTTCTTTCGGATCAGGGAGCGGGAGGGAGCGTCGCTTGCGCTCCCCGTTCCTTTGGGAGCAGGAAGCTCGCTACTTGGAGCCCTGCGGAACGTTCTCGAGCCGATCGAGAAGTGTGCGAGCCAGCGATTCCGACGACGCGGGGTTCTGCCCGGTCAGCAGGTTGCCGTCGGTCTCGATGTGCACTGTCCACGGCTCGGCGAGGGTGACCTTGAACCCCGCCTGGGTGAGCCGGTCCTGCAGGAGCCAGGGTGCCTTGTCGGCGAGTCCGGCCTGCTCCTCCTCCGCATTGCTGAATCCGGTCACCGTGCGGCCGGCGAACGCGTTGACGCCGTCGGCATTGGTGGCGGCGAGCAGGATCGCCGGCCCATGACAGACGATCCCGACCGGCAGTTTCGCGTCGTCGGCAGCGATCAGGAGTGCGCCGGCGTCCGCGTCGACAGCCAGGTCTTCCATCGGTCCGTGTCCGCCCGGGACGAACACGGCGTCGTAGTCGGCGACGCTGACCTCCGTGAGCGGGATCGGCTTCTTCAGTTCGGGTGCGGTCTCGACGACGTGACGGATCTCGGCCGCACGCTCGGCGGTGCCGATGCTCTCGACCGCGAGACTGTTGTCGTCGACCGGAGGCTGTACGCCGTTCGGGGTGGCGACCGTCACCTTGTAACCGGCCGCGCGGAACACCTCAAGCGGCGCGACGGCCTCTTCGGCCCAGAACCCGGTGTTGTGACTCGAGCCGTCGTTCAGCGTCCAGCTGCCGGCGCCGGTCATGATGAAAAGGATGTTTCGTGTCATCTGAACCTCCTGTGCACAGGTAGACGGTGTTGATACCCGTCCGCCAACGTAGAGAACAACCGCGGCATCGGCCACGGCGCAGGTCAGTCAGGCCAGGCCGGTGAGCTCGGCGGATCGCTGCCACAGACCGTCGATCAATTTCTGGTCGTGGGCCTGACGGTTCTCCCGACCGTTGGCCTTGTGGCGATCGAAGTACACGCCGTTGACCGTCGGGTCGGCGCCGCGCTCGGCCAAGGCGATGAGCGGGGCGGCTCCCTGCTCGGGGGTGATGGTCACCAGGCGCGTCAGCGGGGACCGGTAGGCGAGCCCGACGAACCGCGAGTCGCGGCCGAAGCTCGTTGCCGCCGGGCCGGGATGCACTGCGGCGGAATAGATCTTGTCACCGGTCCAGCGCTGCGCGATCCCGCGCGTGAACAGGATGTTCATCAGTTTGGCCGTGCCGTACGGGCGCATCGCCAGTGTCCGGCGTTTCTCGAAGTCCAGGTCGTCGAGGTCGACCTTCCCGAACAGGTTGCCCACGCTGGATGTGTTCAGGACGAGCGATTGCGGGGCCGCGGCCAGGCGATCCCGCACCAGGTGCGTCAGCAGGAACGGCGCGAGGTGATTGATCTGGAAGTTGAGCTCGTGCCCGTCCGCGGTGCGTTGCGAGGAGTCGAACGTTCCGCCCGCGTTGTTCATCAAGACGTCGATCGTCCCCACCGCGGAGTTGATCTCGGCGGCCAGATCGCGCACCTCCGACAGCTTGGAGAAATCGGCGGTGAACTGGGTGGCACCCGTCTCCGCCGCGATCGGCGCGAGTTTCCGGGGCGAGCGCCCCACGAGGACGAGGTTGGTATCGGGTCCGGCCAGGGATCGTGCCGCGATCGCACCGATCCCGTCGCTGGCGCCGGTGAGGACGATCGTGCGGGTCTGCTCGGCCATCACTGTCCCTCCGCCGTGCCCTCGGAACCGCCCAGGGCGTGGCCCTGATCGGAGTGACCTGTGTGCGGAGCGGCGTCGTAGGCGGCCTTCTCCTCCTCGGTCCGCTTCGTCTGCCCGATCGGGGTGTCACCCGAACCCGGCAGGACCGAGTCGGGACCGTTCTGCTCGTCCGGATCGTCGCGCAGGTCAGGATCCGTCTTCACTTCGTCGTCGGTCGATGTCCAGGTGGGCTTGTCGTTGTCCGGCATCTCTCCACCTTGCCCGAAGACGCGCGTTTTCACACCGGCCTTGACTTCACCTTCACTTGAGGTTGTCTGCTCTCATCGTGACCTCACTCGACCCGGCAAGCCGGCGAATCGGCCTCATCCTCGTCGTCCCCACCCTGATGGTGATGCTCGACGTCACGGTGGTGACCGTCGCGCTCCCGCAACTGACAACCGAATTCGACGCCCCGCTGTCCAGCGTCCAATGGGTGGCCACGGCCTATGCGCTGGCCCTCGTCGCGGTGATGCCCCTGTCCGCCTACGCCAGTAATCGGTTCGGCGGTCGACGTGTCTACTGCGCGGCCCTCCTGGTCTTCGTCCTCGGCTCGCTGCTCACCGCAACATCGTGGAACATCGGCAGCCTCATCGCCTTCCGAGCGCTCCAGGGACTCGGCGGCGGGATGCTGCAACCGGTCGGCATGGCCATCGCGCTTCAGGCGGTGCCGGAAGCACTGCGCGGTCGGATGATGGCCATCCTCGGACTGCCCACCCTCGTCGGTCCCGTCCTCGGTCCGGTGCTGGGCGGGGTACTGGTGGACCACGGCAGCTGGCGGGTCATCTTCGCGGTCAACGTTCCCCTCGGACTCGTTGCGGCGGCGTTGGCCTGGCGGTTCTTCCCCCGAACCGGGGCTCGCCGGATGCCGCGTATCGACCTGCGTGCGGTTGCGGCCCTGTCCCCGGGCGGGGTGTTCCTGGTTCTCGGCCTGTCCCGCGCCGGGGACACCGGATCTGTCCTCACGGCGTCGATCCTGGTTCCGGTGGGCATCGGCCTGGTCCTGCTGGGCTACTTCATCCGCCGGTCGTTGCGTGGGAAGTATCCGGTGCTCGATCTCCGACTGTTGGCACATGCGCGTCTGCGCGGCGGCGTCGTGGTGATGATCTTCTTCGCCGGAGCCTACTTCGGGTCGATGACGATCCTGCCCATCTACGTCCAGGCCGTCCGGTCCGACTCGGCCACCACCGCCGGCATGCTCTTCGTCGTGCCCGCGTTGCTGAGTGGCATCACGCTCCAGATCGCCACGCGGATAGCCGATTCCGTGGACCCACGGAGAGTCGCGATCTGCGGGATCCTGATGTCGACCGCGGCGATGGTCCTGATGGCGTCGCTCCTCGACGACGCGACACCGTACCCGGTCATCATCGCGATCCTCGCACTCATGGGAATCGGTGTCGGAGCTACGATGCTGCCCACGATGACCGCCGCCACCCGTGACCTCGAAGGTCCGGACACCCCCGGTGGCACGACCATCCTCACGACCTCGAACCAGTTCGCCGTTGCGCTGGCATCGGCCGCGGTGACGTCGATGATTGCGGCACTGATGAACTCGCGTAGCACGATGGTCGACGGTCGGGGTGTGGAAGGCGCGATGTCGCTGAACCCGGCCCAACGTATCGACGCCATGCCGGCATTGGCCTCGGCGATCGCCGACACCTACTTCCTCACCGCCGGGCTTCTCCTGTGCGCCCTCCTCGCGGCGGTGTTCGTCATGCCGGCGCGGCGGACCCTTCGAGACGCTCGCAAGCTCGCTCCTCAGCGGGCCGGGTAGAGGGGTGGTCGCTGCAACCCGTGTCGGGGGTTATCAGGCCACCTCGATCCGCGGCACGGCAGCCAGCAGCTCGCGGGTGTAAGGGTGCTGCGGATCGTCGAAAACGGCGTCGGCCGAGCCATATTCGACGACCTCGCCGGCACGCATCACGGCGATGTCGTCGCTGACGTGGTGGATGACGCCCAGATCGTGGGAGATGAACACAAGCGCGACGCCGGTTTCGGCCTGCAGGCGGGCCAGTAGGTCGAGAATCCGTGCCTGGATGGATACGTCAAGGGCCGACACCGGCTCGTCGCACACGATGACGGCGGGTCGCGGTGCGAGCGCCCGCGCGATCGCGACGCGCTGGCGTTGTCCGCCCGACAGTCGTGACGGGTGCCGGTGCCGGTACTCCGCGGGCAACCCGACCTGGTCGAGGAGCTCGGTGATCCGATGGTCGAGGTCGGAACCGCGGACGCCGGTCAAGCGGAGGGCGTCGGCCAGGATGCGGTCGACGCTCCAGCGTAGGTCGAAGGAACTGAGTGGATCCTGGTAGATGACCGAGATCAGGTGGCGCGACTCGCGACGTTGCGCTTCGGTGAGTCCCGACCACGACCTCCCGTTCAGTTCGACCGTGCCGGAATCGGGCTCGGTGAGCCCCAGGATGATCCGCGCGGTCGTCGTCTTGCCCGACCCCGATTCACCGACGATGCCGAGGGTACGGCCGGCCGGCAGGTCGAAGCTCACCCCGGCCACGGCCGGTCTGGCGGTGATCGCTTTGCCGCGGAACGCCTTGTGTAGGTCGCGAACCCGCAGGGCGAGTGGCTGTTCCGATGTCAGTGGTGCCGGGGCGTCGAGCTGCTCGCCACTGACGAGCAGCGTGCCCTTGGACGCGCGGGACGGGATCGCATCGATGAGACCTCTGGTGTATTCGTGCTGCGGGTCGGACAGCACCTCGCGCGCGTTGCCGTACTCGACGATCTCACCGTCGCGCATCACGGCCACCCGGTCGGCCAGTCGCGACACCACGGCAAGGTCGTGCGAGATCAGGATGATGCCGTTGCCACGCGTCTTCGCCTCGGCGAGCACATCCAGGATCTGCGCCTGGACGGTGGCGTCGAGCGCCGTCGTCGGCTCGTCGGCGATGAGGAGCTTGGGATCCTGGGCGATGGCCGAAGCGATGAGGGCGCGCTGGCGGAGTCCGCCGGACAGTTCGTGTGGACGCTGGCGCGCGCGTACCCGGGGCTCGGGAACCCCGACGAGATCGAGCAGTTCGACGACACGTTCCTCGTGAAGGGCACGTCCGAGCCGCCTAGGGGTCCGCCGGCCGCCGGCGCGGTGCGCGGTCAGCGATTCGGCGATCTCGGTGCCCACGGTGCGCAGTTGATCGAGCGACACCAGGGCGTCCTGAAGGACGAAACCTATCTCGCGACCTCGGATCGTGCGCCACTCGCGATCGTCCAGTCCGCGCAGATCACGGCCATCGAAGGTGGTTGTGGTGGAGCTGATCTCGGCACCGGGCCCGGTGAGTCCGATGAGGGTGCGCGCGGTGACGGACTTGCCGGAACCGGATTCGCCGACGATCGCCAGGCACTGGCCGGCCTCGACCTTGAACGACACGCCCTTCACGACCTCGCGCCCGGCGAACGAGACGCGTAGGTCGCGCACCTCGGCCAACGGTGTGTCGGTCCGGTGTATCGGGGCGGAGGTCGCTGCCTCTCGGGTGACGACAGTCATCGACGGTCTCCTTCCAGGCGTGCGCCGAGGTATCGGCCCACGGTCGTGAATGCCAGTGCCACCGCCACGATCACGAGACCGGGGAAGATCTCGAGCCACCAGGCGACGGTGATGAACGTACGTCCCGCATCGAGAAGGGCACCCCACTCCGGCGCGGGCGGCGGCACCCCGAGTCCGAGGTAGGCCAGTCCCGAGGCCCAGATGATGGCCTGCCCGACACCGAGGGTGACGGTCACGATCATCGGGCGGAGGGCGTTGGGTGCAAGGTGCTGCAGAAGGATTCGACTGCGAGTGTGACCCAGGGCGGTCGCCGCCTCGATGTACGGCGCATTCCGGACGGCCAGCACCTGGCCGCGGACGATGCGGGCGTATCCGGGCGCGATCCCGATGCCGATCGCGAGGATGAGGGTCCATTGGCCCGGCCCGAACACCGACGTCAGAAGCAGGCCGAGAAGCACGGTGGGGAAGGCGAACATCACCTCGATCCACCGGTTGGCGAGTGCCTGGGCGATCCGGCCCGACAGACCTGCGGCGATGCCGAGCAACACCGCCAGGACCGACGCGAGTACGACGGCGCCGAGCCCGATGATCAGCGACTGCCGGGTGCCGGCGATGATCCGACTCAACAGATCTCGGCCCGACAGATCGGTTCCGAACGGATGTGCCCAACTGGGGGGTTGGAGTGTGGCGTCCAGGTCGACGGCCAGCGGATCATAGGGTGCCAGCAGGCCGGGTGCCACCGCAGCCAGGAGCAGCAGTGCGAGAACTACGAGCGCACCGATGACCGTCAGGGGCGGCCACGACCGACGTGCGTGGTCGTGGTGCTCGGGTGGAGTGCCGGTGGTGGACCTGCGCACCGCGGACAACGCGTTCGTCAGAGCGGGCCGCACCGGATTGGTGAGGGTCATGGGACCTCGATCCTGGGGTCGATGACGGTGTAGAGGAAGTCCACTGCGAGATTGGCGATCGTGTAGACGAAGGCGACGAACAGAACGATCCCGCTGACAAGCGGAACGTCACGTGAACTGGCCGCCGCGACCAATGTCTGCCCGATACCCGCGCGCGCGAAGACGGTTTCGGCGATCACCGCGCCGGACAGGAGCGCACCCATGGCCCAGCCGGAGACCGTGACGGCGGGAAGAACGGAGTGCCGCAGCACATGTCGATACCGGACCGACAGATCGCCGAGTCCGCGACTGCGTGCGGTGAGGACGAAGGGCTGGTCCAGCGCGCGGGCGAACTCGTCCCGGGCGATCTGACCGAGAAAACCGGACAACGGGATGGCCAGCGTGAGCACCGGCAGGACGAGTCCCCACAGGCCGGTTCCGCTCTCGACGGGGAACCAGCCGAGGTTGATCGCGAACACGACCAGCAGGATCGAACCCACCCAGTACTGCGGGAGGCCGGCACTGACCGTCTCGATCAGGGAGCCGGCTGCGCCCCAGGGTCCGCGGCGGCCCGCCGTGAGGGTGGTCAGCACGAGCACGAAGGACCACGCGACGACAAGCGCGGTGAGAGTGAGGACGAGGGTCGGCCCGATCTGGTCGGCGATGATCTCGGTCACCGGCTGCTGGAGCTGGTACGAGACGCCGAGGTCACCGTGCAGGAGGCCACCGAGGTAGTCCAGATACTGCGACCACACCGAATCGAGAAAGCCATACTCCTCGTTGACCGGAGCGAGTTCGTCCGGGGTACGTTCCCGGCTCTCACCCGACGAGAGGTTGAGCAACAGGGTCGCGCGGTCCCCGGGTGCGAGCACCTGGAGCAGGAAGGTAATGGAGGCCGCAGCCCACAGGACGAACACGGCGGAGCCGATCTTGCCCGCCCAGCGGGTCAGGCCACGCGGTGGTCGGACCTGCCGGCCGGCCGTGGTCACGGCCGGATCATCGACCAGGGTCATCGCACAAACCTCGCATCCGCGAACACCGGCTCGCCTTGGGACTTCTCCACCCACACCCCGTGCAGGCGTGGGGACACCGCCAGAGACGTTGTCTGTGTGTACAACCCGATCGACAGGGCCTTGTCGCCGATCAGGCGCTGGGCATCGCGGTAGAACACCTTGGCCTGCGACGGGTCCGATGCCGAGTTGCCCTGTTCGATGAGGCTCTGCAGATGCGGGTCGTTGTAGTACGCGGTGTTGTGCGGGTTCGGGCTGTCCGGAAGACGCTGCCGCCAGTTGATGTACAGCAGACCCGGGGTGGGACTGGTCCAATAGCCGACGTAGGCGTCGTAGGTGGGGGCCTTGGCGTACTGGCCGCCGAAGTACGCACTCTGCGTCGCCGGGACGAGCTCGATGTCGAAGCCCACATCGCGTGCCTGCCGGGCCACCGCCTGCAGGATCGCCGCACCCTCGGGCCCGACGATCGCGTCCGCGGCGTATACGACCCGAGCGGTCAGGCGTCGTCCGTCCTTGGTGCGGATGCCATCGTCGTCGCGTCCGGTCCATCCGGCCTCGTCGAGCAGGGCCGCCGCTGCCGCCGGATCATGCTGGTAGTTACCGGCTTCCGGGTCGTAGTCCGGGGTGCTTTGACTGAGCGCTCCGTTGGCGTTGTAGGGGACCACGCCGAGGAAGGCCGTCTCGACCGCTTTGCGGCGGTCAGCCGAGTAGGCGAACGCCTGGCGAACCCGGACGTCGTCGAACGGAGCGTGATCGACATTGAGGGTGATGGCGTTCGGCCGTCCCGGGGTCACGTATCGACTCACCTGGTAGCGGCTGGTCGCGTCCGCCCAGTTGATGGCCGGCACGTTGTAGATGACGTCGGAGGAGTCGCTGCGCAGCGAGCCGTAGCGCAGCACCGGATCCTTCAGGAACTTCCAGATCAGCTTGTCCACGTGGGCCGGACCCTGGTTCTTCGCGTTCGCCGGCGGCGACGTGTAGTTCGGGTTACGGACAAAGGTGATGCTGCGGTTGCGATCCCAGCGCTCGATGATGAACGGGCCGGAACCGACCGGGCTCGTGCAGTTGGCTTTCGGCCCGCGCGCGAGCGCGGTCGGTGACTGGATTCCGAAGTAGCCCTGCGTCAGCACGGTGAGCAGCGGGGTGTACGGCGACGTCAGGTTCATTCGGTACGTGAGCGGCCCGACGACCTCGTCGGACTCGAAGTACTTGCCGATGTAGGACACCACCGTGCCGTTGGGTTTGTCCGGGTTCAGGTACGACGCGAAAGTGGCGCGGACCGCCTCCGCGTCGAGCGGTGTGCCGTCACTGAACTCGACGCCGGGCTTGAGATGGAAGGTGTACGAGCGGCCGTCGGGTGAGACCTCCCAGCGGGTGGCCAGCCAGGGCACCACTTTGCCCGAGCCATCCAACGACACCAGGTTGTCGAGATATTGCCGTGCCAGATAGGCGTTCTGGACCCACCCGCCGTGGACGCACGGCGGTTCCTGCTCATGGCCGTAGGAGATGGTCCCGCCGGACACGTATTGACCCGGAGTGGCGGGAACCCCCGTCGACTCACCGTCACCGGTGCGCGGTTGGGCGCATCCCGCGAGCAACGCCGCACAGGTCAGAGCGATTCCGGCCGCGGGCAGCAGGCGGGATCGCCGCGGTCGTCGCAGGACAGGACTTCGTCGCAGCACAGAATTACTCCTCGGGCAGCACAGATCACGGCAGAATCTCCGGACGTCCGTCGACGTGGCCACGCGCCAGCGCGAGCCCACCGTCGGGACGCGAATCACCACAACCTAGGGGCACCGGATGGTCTCGGGCACCACTTGAGGCCACCCTGATCCGAAGTCGTCGCGTCCGCGTCCTCGTCCGTAACGTCGCGCTGAGTCCGACGCCTCGTGATCAGGAGCACCCATGTCCGCGCCCCCCTTGAACTTCGCCGCCTTCGTGATGAACACGACGTCGCACATCCTGCACGGAGCGTGGCGGGCACCGGAGGCGCGGCAGCACCACTTCAACGATCTGGACCATTGGATCGGACTGGCAAAACTGTTGGAGGAGTCGAGGTTCGATTTCATCTTCTTCGCGGACGTGGTCGGACTCTACGATGACTACCAGGGGGACTGGAAGAAGTTCGTCGACTCCGGGTTGCAGATCCCCAGTAATGACCCGCTCGTTCTGGCGTCCGCGATCGCATCGCACACAGAACATCTGGGCATTGCGATCACGAGCTCGATTCTGCAGGAGCACCCGTTCGACTTCGCCCGCAAGATCTCCACCCTCGATCATCTGAGCAAGGGCCGGATCGCGTGGAACATCGTCACGAGTCTGTCCGACAACGCCTGGCGCAACTTCGGATACGACGGGATCACCAAACACGACGACCGGTATGCCTGGGCCGACGAGTATGTCGACGTCGCCTACAAGTTGTGGGAGGGGTCGTGGGACGAGGGCGCGCTCATCCAGGACAAGGCGGGCGGTCTCCACGGGGACTACGACCGCGTTCACAAGATCAATCACATCGGCGAGCACTACCGCGTCGAGGGCCCACATCTCGTGTCGCCGTCACCCCAGCGAACCCCGGTGCTCTTCCAGGCCGGATCCTCGCCCGCCGGACGACGATTCGCCGCCCGCAATGCCGAGGCCCAGTTCATCCTCTCGCCGTCGCCCGACGCCGCGCGCACGCTGATCGCCGACACCCGGCGCCTCGCGGCCGAAGCCGGCCGGGACCCGCTCGATCTGCAGTTCTTCCAGGGCCTGTCGTTCGTGATCGGGAGCACCGAGGAGGAAGCGGCGCGCAAGTCCCGTGAACTCGACGAACTCATCGATCCGAGCACGATCATCGCCCACTCGGCGGGTGGCATCGGCGTCGACCTCGGACACTATGACCTCGACACCCCCATCGGAGCGATCCACACCGAGGGCTCGCAGAGCTTCCTGCTGTGGTTGCGTGAGGCCGTGCCGGACCGTGAGCCCACGGTTCGCGATCTCGCCCAGTTGCGCAGCCGGACCGGGAGGGTCGTCGGAACACCGGAGCAGATCGCCGACCGTCTCGACCAGTGGCGTGACGCCGGGGTCGGCGGGATCAACGTCATCAATGCGACCATCCCCGGTAGCTACGTCGAGTTCGCCGAGCACGTGCTGCCTGTTCTGCGTGAGCGCGGCCTGGCCAAGCGGGACTATTCCGCGGGAACCTCGCGCGCCAAACTCACCGGCCGGGAACGTCTTCCGGAGTCGCACCCCGCGGCACGCTACCGTGGCGCCTTCGCCGGGGTCCCCGCATGACCGCACCTGCGCGGGTCGTGCCGGACCGAGACGGGATCCTCGCCGAGATCGCCGCCGGCTCGGCAGAACGAGAGAGGCAGGGCCGGGACCCGCGGGAGGCAGTGGCACTGCTCAGACGATCGAGGTTGACCGCGCTGTCCCTCGACACCCAATCGGGGGGCGCCGGAGCCGGAAGCGTCGAGCTCTTCGAATTCATCATCGACCTCGCCCGCGCCGACCCGATCGCCGCGCACATCTTGCGCGCCCACTACTGGTTCGTCGAGCAGATCGAACGCCTACCGGTTGGTCCGGTTCGTCGCCGTTGGAGCGAGCGAATCGCCGCGGGGGCCATCGTCGGCAACGCGTCGAGCGAACGCGGTGTCGCCGCCGGGTCACGCCAGTACGCGACACAACTCGTCGCCGACGGTGCCGGCTGGCGCCTCCGGGGAGAGAAGTTCTACAGCACCGGAACGGCTTTCGCGGATTACGTCACGGTGCTCGCGATCGCCCCGGACGCATTGCGATCACGCCTGGTGAAAGTGGTGGTCCCGGTCGACCGCGATGGTGTGCGTGTCGTCGACGACTGGGACGGGATCGGGCAGCACCGGACGGGCACCGGTTCCACGCTGTTCGACGACGTCCGAGTGACCTCGGACGACGTCCTGGAGTTCGTCGAACTCGACGACTCCACGCCACCTGCCGCCAACGACGGCCCGTTCCTGCAGCTGTTCCTTCAGGCACTGATCGCTGGGATCCTGCTGTCGGCGTCCGATGATGCCGTGGCACTGCTGAATTCGCGGTCGCGGACCTTCGAGCACGCGCCCTCGCCGGAGCCGAGTCAGGATCCTTTACTGCTGGAACGGATCGGCGAGATCGATGCCGCCGCCCACGTGGCACGTGACGCCGTCCTGAGCGCGGCACGACAGGTCGAGACCGCGAACGCACTGGCACGACGCGGGGTCATCGACGTCGAACAGTTCGCTCAGGCGTCGCTCGCCGCGGCGCGGGTCAAGGTGCACGTCGATCGCATCGCACTCCCGGCGGCGGCGGCGGTCTTCGACGTCGGCGGTGCGTCGTCGGCCAGTCGCAGCCGCAACCTGGATCGGCACTGGCGCAACATCCGGACCATCACCCTGCACAACCCGACGTCGTACAAGGCCGTTGCCATCGGAGATCTACGGGTGAACGACACCCCGTTGCCGGCAAACGGGTACTTCTGATCGCAGAGAACCGCAAACCCTGCATCCTGTGTGCGCCGGCGAGGTAGGTCACGAGCCCTTCGTGGCTCGTCGCTTGCGCTCCTCGCACCTCAGGGAGCAGGGGTTATGCGGTTCTTTCGGATTAGGGGGCAGCGGGGTTGCTCGCTCGCACCTCAGGGAGCAGCGGGGTTGCTTCGTTCGCAGCCCGCGTCAGGCGATGAACAGAATCCATCCGTAGACGAGCAACCCGAAGACGAAGACGCCCAGGTACGCCCAGCCGACCCAGATCGCGGCCGTGGCGAACGGGAGACCCACTTCACGGCGTTGCCGGATCTGCGTGCGTGCGCGGTATCCGAGGACGAGTCCCACGATGAAGGTGATGCCGAGGATGGACAACGCCAACGCCCACAACGCCATCCGATTGACACGCGGACCGGCACCGGACTGGGGAGCCACGCTGTCCTCCGAACTTCTGGTGGGTTCGACTGCTGAATAGGCCTGGGTGGCGGGGGAGACGGGTCCCGCGGCGTCGGTGTCCGAGAGGTCGGTCGCACGGGGGGTGCTCCCCGCGCCGGGACTGTCCACCACACGGGTGTCGGAGGCCGGATCACCGGACTGTCCGACGAGCAGTCCACCCGCGCCCACCACCTGCGTCGAGCGGTCGTCCCGGTCCGAGTCCGAACCGGGAACATCGGGCCGTTCTCCCGGCGCTGCGCCGGGACGAGGCCCCGGGAACGGAGGGCGCGACGCCTCAGGGGGTCGATTGCCTTGTGGCGGAACGCTCTTGCCCAGCGGCGGGCCACCCGGACCAGGACGCTGACCGGGTGGGGGTCGGCGCCCGGGGCGACCCGGAGGCATGGGCGGTCGCGGCCCCGGTCCACCGGGGACCGGATTGCCACCCGGTCGCTGCGTCGTCGACGGGGTGAACCCGCTGCCCGCTCGCTGGGGTCCCGGCGCGGGCGGGCGTGGCCCGGAAGGACTTGCCGTCGGCCCGAGCGTGTCGCTGCGTGGCGGGGCCGGTCGTGGGCCCGGTGGCGGGCCGGGTCTGGTCTGGGGTCGGCCGCTCGGCGGTGGTCGCAGTCCGCCGCGCGGTGCAGTGGGGCCGGCGTCGGGACGGTCGGGAGCACTCGCCCCTCGCGGCGGTGTCGGCGCGCTGACCGGCCCTCCGGGAGTCCGTTCCCAGGGCGCCGGAGTACTCGTCGGCGCGGAGCTCTCGGGCGTCGACCAGGACTCCCGGGTCCGGTCGTCAGCGCGGCCGGACCCCGGCGGCGGGTTCGGGGAGCGCTCGTCGTCTGAGGTCACGAATCCAAATTACCCGTGTGCGGCCCGGGGCCCGGTGCCGAGGCGGAGGCGGCGGGTCACGAAGCCTGCGTCTCGGTGCTCTCGGCGAGGGCCTCGCGAACCTCTTCGATCCGCGGGACGGTCGGGGACACCGGGGCCACCACCCGTCGTGCACGACGCAGGGAGCCGACGGCGATGGCAGCGGTGACGGACGCGGCGACCACACCCAGAGCGGCGAAGAGGTAATTCTTGGACATGGCCTCAAGACTGCCAGTCGGTGTCCGGTGCTGCCACCTCGCCCGGGGCATCTGTGCACCTCGGAGCCATCTACCGACCATCCAACCCGCCACAAGTGGTTGGATGGAGGAGTGACTACACAGAAAACCTCCGCAGTCATCCACACCAATCGCGGTGACATCAAGGTCGACCTGTTTCCGAACCACGCACCGAAGACGGTCGAGAACTTCGTCGGGCTGGCCGACGGCAGCAAGGAATACAGCAAGCCCAACGCCTCCGGCGGCAACTCCGGCCCGTTCTTCGACGGCTCCGTCTTCCACCGGGTCATCTCCGGATTCATGATCCAGGGCGGCGACCCCACCGGAACCGGCATGGGCGGCCCCGGCTACCAGTTTGGTGACGAATTCCACCCGGAACTGCAGTTCGACCGTCCGTACCTGCTCGCGATGGCCAACGCCGGACCGGGCACCAACGGCTCGCAGTTCTTCATCACCGTCGGCCCGACCCCGCACCTAAACCGTCGCCACACCATCTTCGGTGAGGTCACCGACCCGGCATCGCAGCAGGTCGTCGACGCGATCGCCACCACCTCGGTCGATCGCAGCGACCGCCCGCTCGACGAGGTCGTCATCGAGAAGATCGAGGCCAACTGACTTCTCCGGAGCACACCGCCCCACAGCGGGCGGTGTGTTACCGGCATCCCGACCGTCCCACCGGCCTCTCGTGCAGCCGGTGCGGGCGTCCGGCATGTCCCGAGTGCCTGCGGCCGGCGTCGGTCGGCCAGCACTGCCTGGACTGTCTTCGCAACGACGGAGTGCAGCGGTCGCCGTCCCTCGGCGGCCCACGCCGCGGCGTCGGCGCGATGGCGCCCACTCGTACCGCTGCCACGCAGCCGTACGCCACCTACGCCCTCATCGCCCTCAACCTGCTGATCTTCGCGCTGTGTGCGCTCCAGGCCGGAGTCGGCGACCCCGGCGGGGCGTCGATCTTCAGTGCCGGCGACCTCCTGAAGAGCGACGTCGCATCCGGTGAGTACTGGCGACTCCTCACCGCGGGCTTCCTGCACTTCAGCGTCATGCACGTGGCCGTCAACATGCTCTCGCTCTACATCCTCGGTCGCGACCTCGAACTCGCTCTCGGCATCGGCCGATACCTGGCCGTGTACGGAATCGCTCTCCTCGGCGGCAGCGCTGCGGTCATGCTCTTCGAGAACGACCGCGCCCTGACCGCCGGCGCCTCCGGCGCAATCTATGGACTCATGGGCGCGATGCTCGTGATCATCCTCAAAGCCCGGGTGTCCCCGGTCCCGGTGCTGCTCATCATCGGGTTCAACGTGGTGCTGTCGTTCTCGCTCCCCGGAATCTCGGTGTTGGGGCACCTGGGCGGCCTCGCCTTCGGAGCCGCTGCGACCGCGGCCATCGTGTACCTCCCCGACGCGGTTCTGCCCGCGGGGCGTCGAAACCCTCAGGCCGCGAGCCGCGTCGGCTGGATCGCGCTCGCCGCGTTGTTCGTCCTCGCCCTGGGTCTGGGTATCGGCGCAGGCGTCGCCTATGACGGGCTCATCTACATCCGCTGAGGCGCTGCTCCGGCAAGCGACGCGGGCCTTCTGCTGCTCCCTGAGGTGTGAGCGACGCGTCTTTTCCCGCTCCCTGAGGTGTGAGCGACGCGTCTTTTCCCGCTCCCTGAGGTGTGAGCGACGCGAGCCACGAAGGGTGTAGCAACGTGTCTCGCCGAGCCCTTCGAGGCTCGTCGCTTGCGCTCCTCGCACCTCAGGGAGCAGGGGTTATGCGGTTCTCTCGGATTAGGGACCAGGGGTTATGCGGTTCTTTCGGATAAGGGACCAGGGGTTATGCGGTTCTTTCGGATTAGGGAGCAGGACGGTGGCCGCTGTCGTTCCCTCGCATCTCAGAGAGCAGTGACCCAGCAGCCCTCGCGGGCTCGGGAGCAGGGGTTTTGTGGTTCCTTCGGATCAGGGATGAGTAGTTGTGCAGCTCGCCGGAAGGGGGGGAGCCGACGCTCACCCCTCGTCGACGACGAACCCCGCGTCGCGCAACGCGTCGATGACCGTGGGCAGGTCGGTGCCGAGGTCCCAGCGGCTGAGCACGACGAGCCGCGTGTCGTCGCGCGGTCCGGAGGCGCGGTCATCCGTCGAAGTGGCCGCGTCGTCGTTGAGGACGTCGATCTCCAGTTGACCGACGCGGCGACCGACACGGCGGATCGACAGCACGCGAATCCGCTCGATGCGTTCCCGGGGATACGCCTGTGCTCCGCGCAGGCTTCGGATGACCAGAGACGGCTCCGGCCCGGCCGAGATGGCCAAGCGAGGACGCACCAGCAGGGTGTACGCGCCGAGAGCGACGAGGAGAATTCCGGCGACGCCCATCAGGACCGATCCGGCGGGATCGCCGGCGACGACAACTGCCGCCCCGATGAGCACGACGCCACCGAGGCACCCCGCGAGGCCGGCGCCAACGGGGGTCGCCCAGGCCTGTGTGTAGGAGTCGTCAGAGTTATCCACAGCGGTTACTCACAGTGGGGATGACTTACACACATGTGATTTCCACAGTGTGGATAACTTACACGCGTGTGTTTCGGCAGTTCAGCGCCTTCGACACGCGAACGACCGTCGGCGATTACCGCCAACGCATCGTCATCAACAGGCCCGCGACCATCAGAGAGAAGCCGATCAGGAAGTTCCAGGAGTTCAGTTCGGCCATCCAGTGCAGAACCTGGCCCTCGCCGCCGTACGCGGTGGGAGTGGCGGCCAGGTAGTAGACGACGAGCCAGGCGAGGCCGAGCACCATCAGGCCGAGCATGACGCTTACGTAGATGGTGCTCGAAGGGCCGGCCTTGACCTTGACCGGCGTCCGGCTGGCCGGGTTGATCGTGTAATCGGTCTTCTTCCGGACTTTTGACTTCGGCATGACTTCCTCTGTTGTGCGGCACCGCCGGAGCGGTCGTACGCGAGCGGGAGGCGACAACACTCGTCCCCGCCACTGGCAAACACTCGAGATCTACGGTATCTCACCAGGTCGCCGACGCCGACCACCCGCTTCGGCGGTAGCCTTTTTGCGTGAGTCGCATCCTGGTAGTCGACAACTACGACAGCTTCGTCTACAACCTGGTCCAGTACCTGGGCCAGCTCGGTGTCGAGGCCGTCGTGTGGCGCAACGACGACCCGCAACTCTCCCCGGCCGATCCCGACCAGCTGCGTGAGGCCGTCGCAGGATTCGACGGCGTGCTCCTCAGTCCCGGACCCGGCACCCCCCAGCGCGCCGGCGCGACGATGCCGATGGTCAGCGTCGCCGCTGCCGAGGAGCTGCCGCTGCTGGGAGTGTGCCTGGGCCATCAGGCGATCGGCGCAGCCTTCGGTGGCACCGTCGACCGGGCACCCGAACTCCTACACGGCAAGACCTCATTGGTCTTCCACGACGATGCCGGCGTCCTCGAGGGGCTTCCCGATCCGTTCACGGCCACCCGCTACCACTCGCTGACTGTGCTGCCCGAGACCATCCCTGACGAACTCGTCGTCACCGGACGTACCGAGTCGGGCATCGTGATGGCGATGGCCCACCGCGAGCTGCCCATCCACGGTGTGCAGTTCCACCCGGAGAGCGTCCTGACCCAGGGCGGCCACCGGATGCTCGCCAACTGGCTCAAGACCTGCGGGATCGAGATCGACGAGACCCGGGTGGCTGCGCTCGAAGCGGAGATGGCGACCGCCATCGGCTGACACCGCCGGGGCGGTCACCGAGGCTCAGTTGGGCAGCAGGCTCGCCTGACCGACGATGATCGTGATCGAGCCGCTCTTGCGGGCCTGCGACCCGGGATTCGGTTCCTGTCCGACGACCCGGCCGTCGTCGGGACTGCCGAGCGGCACGTTGCGGGTCTGGCGCGTCAGGGTCGACCGTTCCCAGCCGGCCCGGGCGAGATCGGCCTGTGCCTCGGCGGGAGTCTTGCCTCGCAGGTTCGGGACGGTGAAGAGATTGCCGCGCGAGACACTGATCTGCACGGTGCTGCCCTGTTCGGCGGTGGAGCCGGGCCCCGGCGAGGTGCTGATGACCTCTCCGGACGGACGGTCGGAATCGGCGGCGACGACGACGACCATCATGCCGAGCTCCTCGAGCACCGACCGCGCCCGGTCCTCGGACATGCCGACGACATCGCGCACGGTGACCTCACGCGGACCGTTGCCCACGTTGACGACGACCGCACCGTTGACCGGGACCTCGGTGCCGACCGCAGGGGCGGTCGAGACCACCTTGTCCTTCATCTCGGCCGACGAGTCGACCCGGTCGGTTCGCACGTTGGTGAACCCCAGCACCTTGAGCTGGTCCAGGGCCTCGGCCGGTGATTTGCCGACGAGATCGGACGGCAGCCGCAGCCGCTGCGGACCAGTCGACACGTACAACGCGATCTCGGAACCCTCGGCCGCCATCACTCCCTCGCCCGGAGTCGACCGGGTGGCGAGACCCGCCGCGACGTCGAGGCTCGGTTCCTCGAGCACGCGGACGTCGAAGCCGGCTCGCTCCAGCGAGGCCTGCGCGTCGTCGGAGCTGAGACCCGAGACGGCCGGGACCGATACCTCGGGGGCGGACCCCGAACTCCACGGCGACCACAGGAACAGGGTGCCGACCATCAGGACGACGATGGCGATGGCTCCGGCCATGAGTACCCGGGACCGGCGTCGTGGTGTGGGCTCTTCGTCGTCGTCGCGCCGATGGTTGCCGCCGTTGCCGTTCGTCGTGCGGGCGGGAATCGCCCGACGCGGACCGGTCGTGTCCGGTCGTGTCGGACGGCGGGGTCCGGTGTCGATGAACTCGGTGCGTTCCTCGTCCGACAGCAGCATCGGAGCCGACGGCTTGCCGCCGGCGAGCACCCGGATCAGGTCTGCGCGCAGGTCGGCGGCCGACTGATAGCGGTTGTCCTTGTTCTTGCTCATCGCCTTGAGGACGACGGAGTCGAGTTCGCGGGGGATCTCGGGGCGCACGTGCGAGGGCCACGGGGGATCCTCGTGCACGTGCTGGTGTGCGACCGCGACCGGAGAGTCACCGGTGAACGGCGGCTCGCCGGTGAGGAGCTCGAAGAGCACGCAACCCATCGAGTAGATGTCGCTGCGCGGGTCGACCTTGATGCCGCGGGCCTGTTCGGGTGACAGGTACTGCGCGGTACCCATCACCGCGGACGTCTGGGTCATCGTCGACGTCGCATCACTCATCGCGCGCGCGATGCCGAAGTCCATGACCTTGACCGCACCCGACTTGTCGATCATCACGTTCGCCGGCTTCATGTCGCGGTGGACGATCCCGTTGCGATGGGAGAAGTCCATCGCGGCCGCGACGTCGGCCATCCATGTCATCGCCTGCCGCGGTGAGATGGGGCCGTTGGCGCGCAACACATCTCGCAGCGTGTCGCCGTCGACGTACTCCATCACGATGAACGGCAGCGGGCCGTCCTCCGTCTCGGCCTCGCCGGTGTCGAAGACCTGGACGATCGTGGGATGGTTCAGCTTCGCGGCGTTCTGCGCCTCACGACGGAACCGGAGGTAGAACGACGGGTCACGAGCGAGGTCGGCACGCAGCACCTTGACCGCGACGTCGCGGTGCAGCAACAGGTCGCGCGCGTAGTGCACCTCGGACATGCCACCGAAACCCAGCGTTTCGCCGAGTTCGTAGCGGTCGGAGAGGTGGTGTGGTGTCGACATCGGCCTCGGTGGTTCGCCCCTCTGGATCTGTCGGAAACTATTGGTCGGAAAGCTATCGATTCACGGACAAGTGGTCTGTCAGCACGCAATTCATCAGCACGGGTCCATCAGCACAGCGGCGAGAAGGGAACGCCGGGGAAACACGGGGTGCCGGTGGCGGCACCGGGGTCCGGCGGCGGTTCGGAGGTGTCGGTCTGACGCGGAGTGGTCGTCTCCGAGGTCGACTCGTCGCTGGTCGTGGACTCCTCGCTCGTCGTGGTGCGTGTCGTACGTCGGGTCGTGGTCGGCTCGTCGGGTTCCTCGGTCGGTTCCACGGTGGTGGTGGTCTCGGTGACCGTCGATGACGACGGCGGCGGTGTCGCCGCCCCACCGTTTCCACTGTTCACCAGGTAGAACCCGATGAGTCCGATGGCGCCGACGAGCAAGGCCGCGGCGATGCCGGCCAGCACCTTCTGACCGGTCGTCCAGCTGTTGTCCGGCGGCGGTGGTGCCACCGGGGTGCGCGACGTCGGTCGGGGTGTCACCGGTCGAGAGGCTGCGCCGGTCGGTGGGGTGGCGCCCCGTGCCACCGCGGCGCCGAGCGCAGCGGCTCCGGCGGCTCCTGCCGCGGCACCGGCGATCGCGCCCGGACGAGGTGGGCGGCGCCCCGCGCGGACGGCGGCCACCGCATCGGCGAACTCGCCGCCGTTGGCGTAACGCTGGCGCGGATCCTTGGCCATCGTGATCTCGATGAGCTCGCGGACGCCCGACGGCAGGTTCGACGGCAGTGGTGGTGGCGACTCCCGGATGTGCTTCATCGCCACGGTGATCGCGCCGTCGCCGAGGAACGGCCGCCGGCCGGTGAGGGCCTCGTAGCCGACGACGCCGAGCGAGTAGACGTCCGATGCCGCGGTCGCCTCGTCGCCGGTGGCCTGCTCCGGGGAGATGTACTGCGCCGTCCCCATGACCATCCCGGTCTTTGTGACCGGGGCCGAGTCGACGGCCTTGGCGATACCGAAGTCGGTGATCTTCACCTGGCCGACAGGGGTGATCAGGATGTTGCCGGGCTTGACGTCGCGGTGCACGAGACCCTGGTTGTGCGCGGCCTGCAGCGCGCGGCCGGTCTGCTCCAACATGTCGAGGGTGTTGGTCAGCGACAACCGGCCGAGCCGGGAGATCACCGAGTTCAGCGGCTCCCCGTCGACGAGTTCCATCACCAGATAGGCCAGCGGGTCGCCGCCGTTGTAATCCGGGGTCTCGCCGTAGTCGAAGACGTTCGCGATTCCGGGGTTGTTCAGCTTGGCGGTGGTCTGCGCCTCGGCCCGGAACCGGGCGATGAACTCCGGGTCGCTGGTGTACTCGGCCTTGAGGACCTTCACCGCGACCCGACGATTGAGGCGCGTGTCGAGCGCCTCCCACACCTGTCCCATACCGCCCGTGGCGATCAGGCGGATGAGCCGATACCGATCGCCGATGGTGGTGCCGTTCTGCAGGGTCATCGACTGCCACCTCCCACCAGTGAGTTGATCACTTCTCGTCCGATCGGCGCCGCGACGGTCCCGCCGACCGAGTCCGCGCCGAATTGTCCATTCTCCACCACGACGGCGACCGCGATCTGTGCGTTCGACGACGGCCCGAAGGCGATGTACCACGAGAACGGGGTGTCCGTACTCGATCCGCTCTCCGCCGTACCGGTCTTCGACGCGATCGACACCGGACCGCCGGCGCCTGCCGTCGACCGCTCCGACTCGATCATCATCGACGTCAGTTCGGCTGCCTGCTCGGGCGTGATCGGCTTGTTGGCGGTGGTCGGCGGCGTGGTCTGCAGGGTCCGCAGGTCCGCGGCCTGCAGCTTGTCCACCAGGTACGGCTGCATGCGCACACCTCCGTTCGCCACGGTCGCGGCGATCATCGCGTTCTGGAGCGGGGTGAGCCGGACGTCACGCTGACCGATCGAGGCCTGCGCGAGAACGTCGAGGGACGGGATCGGACCCACCGTCGAGTCGACGACGGGCATCGGGATGTCCGGACCCGGCTGGTCGAGACCGAAGAGGCTCGCGGTCTCGGTGAACTTCGGGATCGCGTCGGACATCTTCTCGGTCACGAGTTCGGCGAAGGCGGTGTTGCACGAGTACTTGAACGCCGTTTCCAGCGACACGGTTCCACCCGACGATCCGGGGCAGGTCTCCCCGCCGTAGTTGGGCAGCGAGACGTCGGTGCCCGGCAACGGGAAGGTCGGCGCGGCGGTGAGACGGATGCCCGGGGTGATGTTGTCGCGCAGGGCCGCGGCCGAGGTGACGACCTTGAAGGTCGAACCGGGCGGGTAGAGCTGACTGATCGCACGGTTCAGCATCGGCTGCGCGGTGTCGCCGGGACGGTTCCACGCCTCCCAACTGCCCTCGCGGACCTCCTGGTCGTGGCTCGCGAGCCGGTTGGGGTCGTAGCTCGGGGTCGAGACCATCGCGAGGATCTTGCCGGTGTTCGGCTGCAGGGCGACGACGGCGCCGCGGCACGGACCGTCGCACGGCCCGTTGAGCATCGCCCGGTAGGCGGCCTGCTGCACCTTCGGGTTGATCGTTGTCACGACATTGCCGCCACGCGGGTCGCGACCGGAGAACATGTCCATGAACCGCTGGCCGAAGAGCCGGTCGTCGGATCCGTTGAGGATGCCGTTCTCGTAGTGCTCGATCTGACTCGCGAGGTACTGGAACGAGTAGTAACCGGTGACCGGGGCGAAGGCCTCGGCGCCCTCCCTGGGGTACTGGCGGAGGAACTTCAGGCGGCTCTCGATCGGCACCGACAGCGCGATCACGGTGCCGTCGGCTGTGGTGATCAGCCCGCGCTGGCGGGAGTACTCGTCGAGCAGCACCCGGTTGTTGCGGGTGTCGGTCTTGAGCGCGTCGGCCTTGAACACCTGCACGTAGGTGGCGTTGGCGAGCAGCGCGATGATCATCACGATCACCGCCATCGACACATTGCGGATCGGCTTGTTCATCGACGCTTCACCACCTGAGTCGGCAGTGCCTCGACGGGTTTGGCCGCGGGACGCTTCTTTCCGGGGTCGGGTTCGCGCGCGGCGTTGGAGATCCGGATCAGCAGCGCGACCAGGATGTAATTGGCCAGCAACGACGATCCACCGTAGGACAGGAACGGCGTCGTGAGACCGGTCAGCGGGATGAGTTTGGTGACGCCGCCGACGACGACGAAGATCTGCATCGCGATGGTGAACGCGAGGCCGGTCGCGAGGAGTTTGCCGAAGCTGTCGCGGACGGCGATGCCGGTCCGCAGCCCGCGGTGGATGAAGATCATGTACAGCAGCAGGATCGCGGTGAGGCCGGCCAGGCCGAGCTCCTCGCCGATGGTCGAGATGATGAAGTCGGTGTTGGCGAACGGGACGATGTTGGGTCGGCCCGAACCGAGGCCGGTGCCGAACAGTCCGCCCGTGGCCAGGCCGAACAGGCTCTGCCCGATCTGGTAGCCCGAGCCGTCGAAGTCCTCGAAGGGGTTCAGCCAGACCGAGACTCGCGTCTGCAGATGCGAGAAGACCGACCACGCGAACACCGCGCCGATCGCGAACAACCCGATGCCGAGCACCAGCCACTCGACGCGTGAGGTGGCCACGTAGAGCATCGTCAGGATGGTCGCGAAGATCAGCAGCGACGTACCGAGGTCCTTCTGGACCACCATCACCGCGATGGCGATGGCCCAGGCGGCCAACAGCGGACCGAGGTCACGGGCTCGCGGGAGGTCGACGCCGAGCACGTGCGGTCCGGCGGTGATGAACAGGTCGCGCTTGGACACCAGCACCGCCGCGGCGAAGATGATGATCAGGATCTTGGAGAACTCGCTGGGCTGGATCGAGAAGAACGGCGTGATGATCCAGTTCTTCGAGCCGTTGATCTCCGAGAACGCACTGGGCAGAATCGCCGGGATGATCAGGAACACCAGTCCGCCCAGGCCGAGCGTGTAGGCGTAGCGCGACAACGTGCGGTGGTCGCGGATGAAGATCAGCACTGCCGAGAACGCCAGGATGCCCAGCACCGCCCACAGCAGCTGCTGGTCGGCGTTGTTGGTGGCCTCGGTGGCGTCGATCGACTCACCGGTGTTGCCCGACCCGAGGTCGAGGCGATGGATCAGCACCAGGCCCAGACCATTGAGCACCGCCACCACCGGCAACATGATCGGGTCGGCGTGTGGCGCGTAGCGCCGGACCACCAGGTGTGCGACGCCGAACAGCGCGGTGTACGCGGCGACGTATTTCAGGATGTCCCAGGTCAGGTTCTGGCCCTGGGCGGCCTGCACGACGAGGAGCGCCACCGTCACCAGACCGATGCCGAACACCAGGAGCAGCAGTTCGGTGTTGCGGCCGGTGCTTGTGGCGGGTTGGCGTGGCGGGGCGTGCGTGGCGGGCGCGGCTTGTGTCATCTCACCTGCTGTCGGCAGCTGGTGCCGACGTCCTCACCAGGTGCGGTAGTGGCCGGCGGGGCCGCGGTACCGGGCGCCGGATCGACCGACTCGGTCGCGCCCTGCTGCGGGATGCCGGGCGACGGGGCGCCGGTGGCACGTGGCGCGGACGACGGGGCGGCGCCCGGGGTCGACGCGGGCGGCGGGGCGGGAGTGGAGGAGGCGGGCGGCGGCGGGGGAGTCGACGACGGAGCGTTCGCGCACTCGAAGGTGAGTTCCCGGGTCACCACCCCTTCGATCTCCTCTTCGCTCTTGTTCCGGATCATCACGTTCTTGACCGACTGGGCCGGTCCGGAGACGAGATCCTCCACGTTGAGCGGCAGCTCGCAGGTGCCGTCGGAGGAGATGAACGTGTAGGTGGGCTTCTCCTGGTCGAGGTCCTCGACACAGACGCGTTGGACCGGGTTGCTCATCGACAGGAAGAACACCTTCTCCGGCGAGCCCTGGTAGATGAGCACGTCGCCGCTGTCGTCGGCGGCCACGTAGTAGTTGCTGCGCACGATGGCCCGGACGACGAAGATCCCGACGACGAGCGCGGCGATCACGGCCAGCGCGACTCCGGCAACGATCCAGCGTCGCCACTTGCTCTTCTGCTTGGCCGCGGGCTCGGCCTCGGTCAGCACCGTCGGGCGCTGCGGTTCGGCAGGCGGCGGACGCAGTGCCGCGGCACGTCCCGCGGCGGTCGCCGGGTCGGGCGTGTAGGTCTCTTCGTTGCCGCCCGCGGCGCCACCGACGATCGGGCGCGAGTCGCCGTACTCGGTGTCGACGACGTCGGCGAGGACGACGGTCACGTTGTCGGGTCCGCCGCCGCGCAGTGCGAGCTCGATCAGGCGGTCGGCGCACTCCTTGGGATCGGCGATCGACCCCAGGGTCTCGGCGAGCGTCTCCTCGGTCACGACGTCGGACAGGCCGTCGCTGCAGAGCATGTAGCGGTCACCGGCGCGCGCCTCGCGCATGGTCAGGGTCGGTTCGACCTCGGTGCCGGTCAGCGCGCGCATGATCAGCGAACGCTGCGGGTGGGTGTGCGCCTGTTCGGCGGTGATGCGACCTTCTTCGACGAGGGTCTGGACGAAGGTGTCGTCGCGGGTGATCTGGGTCAGCGCACCGTCGCGATACATGTACCCGCGGGAATCGCCGATGTGACACAAGCCGATTCGGCTGCCGGCGAAGAGGATCGCGGTCAGCGTGGTGCCCATGCCGTCGAGTTCGGGTGACTCCTGCACCTGCGCGGCGATGGCCTCGTTGCCCGCGCGGGTGGCTTTGTCGAGCAGGGTGAGGAGGTCGCCGCCCGGTTCGTCGTCGTCGAGCGAGCTGATCGCGCGGATGACGAGCTGACTGGCGACTTCGCCGGCCGCGTGACCGCCCATCCCGTCGGCGAGGGCGAGCAGGCGAGGACCCGCGTAGAACGAGTCCTCGTTGTTGGACCGGACGAGACCGCGGTCGCTGCGCGCGATGTAGCGCAACACAAGTGTCACGGGCGCAACTCGATCACGGTCTTGCCGATACGGATCGGGGTGTTGAGCGGGACCTTGACCGCGGTCGTCACCTTGGACCGATCGAGGTAGGTGCCGTTGGTGGAGCCGAGGTCTTCGACGTACCAGTCGTCGCCGCGCCGGGAGAGGCGGGCATGCCGTTCAGAGGCGTAGTCGTCGGTCAGCACGAGCGTCGAGTCGTCGGCCCGCCCGAGGAGGACCGGCTGCTGACCGAGGCTGATCCGCGTATTGGCCAGCGCGCCGTGGGTGACGACGAGGTAGCGGGCCGCGCCGCGGACGCCGCCACTGCGGCGTCGCTTCTCCGAACCGCCCGAGTACCGCGGAATGCGCAGGCCGCCGGCCGTCGCGATGTCGGCGCGCAAGGTGCGAATCACGGCGAAGACGAACAACCAGAGCAACAACAGGAACCCGATGCGGGTCAGTTGCAGCACCAAGCCCTGCATGTCGTGTTCACCTCCAGCGCGTTCCGTCTCGGTCGGGTCCTACCCGCGGCAGCGATCGTCGGACCGCCGATCGAAACGAGCGGACCCGACTGCATCTTATGGGCAGATCTGTCGAACCCGGTCATTCGGATATGACAGTTCAGTATCAACCGGCCGGAACGGTCTCGGGCCAGTATCGACCGCCGCCCGCGTTCGGTGGGCGTGTTGCGCGGCGTATGCGGATCTACTGGAACCGAACGGTGATGTCGGAGTGTCCGACGCGGATGCGGTCGCCGTCGGCGAGTTCCCAGGTGTTCACCTGCAGGTCATTGACGGTGGTGCCGTTGGTCGAGTTGAGATCGGTGAGCATCGCGGTGGCCCCGTCCCAGCGGATCTCCACGTGGCGACGCGAGACGCCGGTATCAGGCAGGCGGAACTGGGCGTCCTGTCCGCGGCCGATCACATTGGATCCCTCGTGCAGCTGGAAGGTGCGGTTGCTGCCGTCCTCGAGGAGGAGGGTGATCGACGACGGGGCGTACCCGGCCGCCGGCCGGCCCGCGCCGTAGCCCTGGTCGTAGCCGCCCTGGTAGTCGTACCCGGCGGGCTGCTGGCCGTACGCCTGTTGCTGTCCGTAGCCCTGGTCGTAACCGGGCTGCTGGCCGTATGCCTGCTGGTCGTACCCCTGCTGCCCGTACCCGGGCTGCTGGCTGTAGCCCTGCTGCTCGTACCCGGGCTGTCCGTAGCCCTGGTCGTAGCCGGGCTGCTGGCCGTAGCCCTGTTGCTCGTAACCCTGCTGGTCGTACCCCTGCTGTCCGTACCCGGGCTGCTGGTTGTAGCCCTGCTGCTCGTACCCGGGCTGCTGGCTGTAGCCCTGCTGGCCGTACCCGGGCTGCTGGCTGTACCCCTGCTGGTCATAACCCTGCTCGTCGTAACCTTGCTGGCCGTACCCCTGTTGGTCGTACGCCTGCTGGTCATAACCGGGCTGCTGACCGTACTGGTCGTAGCCCTGTTGGCCGTAGCCCTGGTCTCCCTGCTGTCCCGACCCCTGGCCGTACTGGTCGTACGCGGGATCGGCGCCCCTGCGCTGGTCGTATCCGGGGTTCTGAGTCATCTTGGGGGCTCCTTGGTCGGGGGCGTTGGGAAGTGGGGGAACGGGGGCCGGGCGACCGGCCGGCGGGCCGGGGAGCGGTGCACCGTGCGGCTGCTCCGAACGCGCCGCCACCGGGCGGGGCCGCGCGTCCGGGTTGACCGTGCCGCGTGCGCGGAAGATCCCCGTGTGCAAAGAAGGCAATTGCTCGAACTCTACGACGACCTTGCCGTAGGTCTGCCACCCGTTGTCCTTGATGAAATTTTCCAAATGCTTCGAGAAAGTCTTGCGGTTCAGCTCGTATTCCGCAGCGATGTGCTGATGATCGGTCGGGCTGAACAGCAGCGTGTAGCTGTTGGCCGCAAGGACGGTACCGTCACCGAGGTTCTCGAGCGACTCCTCGGCCTCGCGCTGCAGCCCGTTCTCGATCTCCTGCGGGGCCACCTGACCACCGAAGACGCGTGCAAAACCGTCGTCGACTGCACCTTCGAGCTTGCGTTCTAGTCGTTGCAGGATCCCCACCGAGACCTCCTTTCGCGGCAATAGAGCGTGTCGCCGTGCATCTGGCCTTGTTTGATGATAGCGACATCAACGGTCAACTGTGCCACCAAGGCAACTGGTGCACCGTCTGCAACACCCGCCTCATTGGTGTGTATTCGGCATCTGACGTAACCCGACGTACTGCACAAATGCAACGTACGAGATCGAGTTTTGTTTCGGTGGCGGCGTGCTGCTATCGTCGTCCAGTCGCCGGACGCACCAGTTCGACGACACGCCCACCGGAACATCGGTGGCCACGGGCGAGTGGCGGAATGGCAGACGCGCTGGCTTCAGGTGCCAGTGTCCTTCGGGACGTGGGGGTTCAAGTCCCCCTTCGCCCACCGAGAGCGGTTCAAGAGGTCAGGTTGCGCACAGCGACCTGACCTTTTTCGTTTCCGGACCCGAGAGATGGGTACCGTGCTGCTGTCTACTCGTAGCGCTTCGGTCTCGCAGCTCGCGTGCTGTCTGGCCGGGCCCCGTGCGACTGGTTGTCAGGGAGGTGCGCCGGTGTCCGACGATCGCGATCGCGACCCCGACGGTCGCGCCCGCCAAGCCCGGCCGCGTGATGAACTGGGCCGTCCGCTGCCGTACGGCGCGCAGGGCGTCGAGCCCGTGTCCGAGGAGCCCCTCCCGCCCGAGGAGACAATCGCCCTCGCGCAGCAACTGCTCTCGGAGGGGCGCCCGTTCTCCGCGCACGAGGTGTACGAGACGCGGTGGAAGTCGTGTCCGCCGGACGAACGGCCGCTGTGGCAGGGACTCGCCCAGCTCTGCGTCGGTCTGACCCATCATCGCCGGGGAAATCACGTCGGTGCCCGGCGCCTGTACGACCGTGCTGCCGCGCGTCTCGTCGGCTACGAGGAGTCCGGCGGATGGACATACGGGATGGATCTGCAGTCGATCCGCGACCGTGCCCTCGCCGAGATCGAATCCGATTCGACCTGACTCCGGATCACACCGTCCGGTAGCGAAGCAGCGAGACACCCAGTTCGAAGCTCTTGGAGTCCACCAGTTGCAGCGTCGGGATCTCCAGTCCGTCCGGGAACAGGCGGCGGCCCGAACCCTGGACGGTCGGGTAGACGAAGAGTCGATACTCGTCGATCAGTCCGGCGCCGATCAGCGCGTGGCACAGGCTGATGCTGCCGGTCACGACGATGTCCTTGCCGTCGGCGTTCTTCAACGCCGACACCGCGTCGACGACGTCGCCGGACAGCACCGTTGAGTTCTGCCACCCCGGATCGGTCATCGTGCTCGACACCACGTACTTGTCGACGGTGTTGAGGTAGTCGGTGATGCCGGTGGCGTCGTCGGTCTGGTGCGGCCAGAAGCTTCGGAAGTCCTCGAAGGTCTGCCGGCCGACGAGCAGCGCGTCGGCTTCGGCGTCCTGCCGGTGTGATTCCGCCATGAGGTCCGGCGCCTCGACGGTCGGGTCGAACCAGTCGGTCAGCATCTCGATCGAGCCGTCGAGCGTCATGTTCTGAGTGATCGCCAGCGTTCGCATGCTTCTCCTCGGGTCGTCGGTGTCTTCACAGGTACCGACCGGAGAGCCGCGCGATTGTCATCGGAGCGGTGCGAGCCCCTACCGCGGCGTCAGCTCGACGATGGCCAGCGGGCGCGTCGTCTTCTTCTGGTAGCCGGCGTACCGGCCCTTGTTCACCTCGTCGACGAGGACGAAGCGTCGGGCGTAGTCCGGGTCGTCGGGATACGTCGCCCGCGCGATGACCTGGACCCGACGACGACCCACCTGGACCTCGACGTTGGGATGGGCCTTGAGGTTGGCGAGCCAGCCCGGAGGCCGCGGCGATCCACCGTTCGACGCGACCACCAGGTAGGCCCCACCGTCGCGCGCATAGGTGAGCGCGTTGCACCTCGCCTCACCGGTGCGGCGGCCGATCGTGCGCAGCAGCAGGGTGGGATTGCCCATGAGGAGTCGGTGACCGACGAGACCGCCCGAATGCTCGTACAGCCACTGGTGGGTCTGAAGTGCCCGGATGAACAGCGACGTCATGGGTCCACTATTGCCGCTCTGTCCGTCGACCGAAAGCTCAGCGAAACCCCTGCTCCCTGAGGTGCGAGCGGAGCGAGCCTCGAAGGGCATGGTGACCTACCTCGCCAAGCCCTTCGAGGCTCGTCGCTTGCGCTCCTCGCACCTCAGGGAGCAAGAAGGGTCGCTTGCGCTCCTTACACCTCAGGAAGCAAGACGGGGTCGCTCCGCTCACACCTCAGGGAGCAGAGCGGCGAGCGTCAGCTGTCGCCACTCGCGACGCGCTGGGCGAAGCCCGCGAGGTGGGTCCGCAACGCCTGGATCCGCTGTTGTCGGACGGCCTCGATGTCATCGGTGGAGAAGATGGCCGACGGCTTGGCGCGAACGTTCGCCGAACATTCGAAGTTCGAGCAGATCAACGTCCCGACGGTGTTGCCCTTGCGTCCCGCGGCACCGGCGAACTTCGCGCTGTAGAAGACGACCTCGTTGGGTAGGTGGACGTCCTCGCAGAACGAGCACAATGGACGGGTGCGGGGCTGGCGGCCGCCGAGTCGCAGCATGATCCCGATGACATCATCGTCGGTCGGGATGACCACGTACCCGACCATCGGGAGTTTCGGATCCCGCCAGCCGGCGAAATCGAGCCGCTCCCAATCGAAGTCGGCGAAGTCGGGCGGGAGGGTCACGCTCTTGCGTTCGCGCAGCGAGGCGTTGACGAACGACGAGCGGATCTGGGCTTCGGTCAATGAATGCATGGGTGTGTACACCTCAGGTTTCGGAGGAGGGAGACAAGAGCACGATTCGACCGGCGCGGTCCTCGACTGGACGGACGCGCGCCGATCGGGGCGGGATGCTCAACCGTCGGCGCGCACGACGCCGACGACCTCCTCACGCCCGGAGGGCGACACACTGACAGACACGAGGACCGATGGTGGCCCCCGCCGCCCTCGCTGTCAACCGCATTCCCACCCGCGCTCACAAGATCCGTTCCCGCTCACCGGAATAGCGTGAGCGGGAACGGAGTTCGTGAGCGACGACGTCAGGCGGCGAGTCGCCCCGCGATCGTGACCACCCGTTGCGCCAAATGTGCGAGTGCGGCCTTCGTCGCGTCGTCGAGCGGGTTCTTGTTCTCCGGACCGGTGACATGGGAGACGCCGTAGGGGTTGCCGTCGGCGAATTTCAGCCCGTCCGTGTAACCCGGCGGGACGAGGATGCCGCCGAAGTGCATGAGCGATGTGTAGAGCCCGACGAGTGTGGTCTCCTGCCCGCCGTGGGCGGTGTTGCTGGAGGTGTAGGCGGCGTAGACCTTGTCGGCCAGCTTGCCGTCGGCCCACAGGCCGCCGAGCGAATCGATGAAGGTCTGGAACGGCGCCGCCGTGCTGCCGAATCGTGTCGGGCTGCCGAAGATCACAGCATCGGCCCAGACGATGTCGTCACCGGTCGCGGCCGGTAGGTCCTTGGTGGCCTCGTAATTGGCCGACCAGGCCGGATTCTCGGCGAACGATTGGGGGCCCCGGGTCTCGGCGATGTGGCGGACCCGAACCTCGGCACCCGCGGATTCGCCGGCATCCGACAGCGCCTGCGCCATGGTCGTGCCGTGTCCGGTGGCCGAGTAGTAGATGATCGCCAGGTTCGTCATATGTCACTCCCGTTTCGGTGATTGGCATGTGCCACCGACGGGTACCCGGAGGCTGTGAGTCGACACCCACGCGTATGCCGAGCACTCGTCGTGAACGGGATTCGTAGCCCGGGCCCGACCGGATAGTCGGGGCCATGTTGTTCATCGGCACCTCGGGCTGGCAGTACCGGGACTGGCGTGGCGCGTTCTACCCGGAGAAACTCCCGCAACGATCGTGGCTGGAGTACTACGCCCATCGATTCCCGACCGCCGAGGTGAACAACACCTTCTACCGGCTACCGGAGAAGAAGGCGTTCGAGAACTGGGCCGAGACCGTCCCCGCCGACTTCCGGATGGCCGCGAAGATGAGCCGGTATCTGACGCACGTCAAACGCCTGAACGAGCCGGCCGAACCCGTCCAGCGCTTCCTCGATCGATCGGCGGGGCTCGACGGTCGGCTGGGACCGGTCCTCCTCCAGTTACCTCCCAATCTCCGCGCATCACCGGAGGCCCTGGACGAGACACTCACGTTGTTCCCGAAGACGGTCCAGGTCGCCGTCGAACCCCGGCACGAGTCATGGTGGACCGGCGAGATCAGGTCGGTCCTCGAGCAGCACAACGCAGCGTTGTGCTGGGCCGACCGGAAGAACCGCATCCTCAATCCACTTTGGCGCACAGCCGATTTCGGATACCTGCGACTTCATGACGGTACGTCGCGCCGACCGATGAGCTACGGGGCCCGCGCCATCGACAGCTGGCTGCGCCGTCTCACCGAGGCGTACGACGACTCGTGCGACGTCTACGTCTACTTCAACAACGACCCGGGATGCGCCGCGATCGACAACGCGGTCACCATGATTCGCCGCGCCCAGCGGATGGGCATACCGGTGAAGACCGTCGGAGAATGACCTCGCCACCGATCCGACGACGCTTGCCGTCTGACAATCCGGTACCGGCGGGTCCGTCGTTCGACGGAACCCGAGCCGAGTCGGCGCGGACGCCGTGGCCTCACCCGCCGCGCTCGGTACCGTGCATACATGTCGATCATCCTGGCGCTCGTCGTCCTGCTGGTGCTGCTGGCCGTTCTCGGTGCCGGTATCGCCGGAATCGTCGTGCTCGTGTCGCGCAGATCGAAGAGATCGGCCGGTGACGGCGCCGTCGGAACCGCGGGTGGGTGGTACCCGGACCCGCAGAACCCGAATGCGGACCGCTACCACGACGGTCAGACCTGGACCGCTCACACCCGGCCCGCGGCACCGCCGCCGAGTAGTCGCCCGGACGCACACGCGTGACCGCCGTTCCCTGTTCTGATCGGTATCTGCGAACCGGCGCTCGATGAGCACGGCGGGCGCTGTCGTCACCGCGCTGACCTTTCTCTGGCTCGGCATGGTGTTCGCGATCTCGTTCATCGAGGCACCGCTGAAGTTCCGGGCGCCCGGGGTGACCCTCCCCATCGGTCTGGGCATCGGCCGGTTGGTGTTCCGGGCGCTGAACGCGGCCGAGATCCTCTGGGCTGTGGGCATTCTGATCACCGTCGTGCTGGGGTCGTGGGCGGGTCTCGCCGAACCGATCGCGGCCGGCGTGGCGATCGCCGTGCTCGTCGTTCAGCTGGTGGCTGTGCGACCGGCGCTGACCAAACGATCCGACGCGGTTCTCGCAGGACACGAAGGACCTCGCAGTCACGCCCACTTCGTCTACGTCGGCTTCGAAGTCGTGAAGGTGGTCGCGCTCGTCTGGCTCGGGGCCGCGGTCCTGGTGGGCGCGACCTGACCCCTATCGAGATGCGCCCCTGAAACCCGCCCACCAGCACGGCGCCGAGGACGATATGTCGTCGGTGAGCCGCTGGCGGGTCGAAATCAGGGGCGCATTTCGATCATCCGGTGCAGCGACGAGGTCTGCAAGTGCGCGGACGCCGGCGGTCCACCGGCGGCGAGGGCATCCGAAAACCCTTGCCGCAGCGGCGTCCCCGCATCGTCGATCTGGTAAGTTGGGTCACACCCATACACGATCGGAACATGTTGTGACGGAAGCGAATAAGTCTCCCCGGCGCCCGGCGTACCAGGTCGTGGCCGACGCGCTCCGGGTGCGGATCCTGGCGGGTGAACTCACACCAGGTACGCGGTTGCCACCCGATACGGACCTGCGGGCCGAGTTCGGGGTGGGGCAGAGCACCGTTCGGGAGGCCATCCGATCGCTTGCCAGTGAGAACCTGGTCCACACCACGCGGGGGGTCACGGGCGGGACCTTCGTCGCCACCCCCGACATCAGCCAGCTGAGTGCCCACCTCGAAGCCGGGGTCACCTTGCTCGCCGCGGCCGAGGGGGTGACCGTCGACCAGCTGATGGAGGTCCGGCAACTCACCGAGGTGCCCGCCGCCGGGGTGGCCGCGTATCGCCACACCGACACACACCTGGAAGAGTTGCGCGCCACCATCTTCGATCCGACCGGCGAGATCGGTCCCGAGGTCTACGCCAACAACCAGGAATTCCATCGCGTGCTGCTCCGGGCCGCGGACAACCCGCTGCTCGACCTGATCACCGTGCCGGTCTTCCGCGTGATCGGGAGCCGGTTCAGCCGCGACACCGCACCCGAGGACTTCTGGAAATGCGTCGACGAGGACCACCGCGCCATCCTCGAGGCGGTCGAGAAGCGGGATTCCATGACCGCGATGACGCTCATGCGTCGCCACCTCGACCACCTCGGGGACGTCTACAAACAGATGGACCTGCTCAGACGGCAGGGTTGAGCAGACTCAGCTCGCACCGACCCGCACCGGCGGAAGTCGTCGATGCCAGTCGGTGTGCTTCTGGAACTGTTCGGCGAGAACGAAGAGCGTGCCCTCGCCACCCCTCACCGCGGTCATCTGTGCGCCTGTGGGCATACCGGACGGATGAACACCCACCGGGAGGGCGAGCGTCGGTCCGTCGTGCAACGACCACGGATAGGTCAGCTGTCCCATTCGACGCGCCTGCGCGACAACGGCATCACCGCCTCCGAGGTGTGGGACGTCCACCGGCATCGCCGGGGTGAGCACCACGTCGACCTCCTCGAAGAGCGCTGTCGTGGCCGCTCGGAACACGTCTCGTTGTCGCTTCGCATGGGCTACCTGATCGTCGGAGATGCTCAGGCCCAGTCGAATCCGTTCGCGTGTTGCCGACTGGAACAGGCCGGGTTCGTCCAGTAGACGCTCAGCGTGGATCTTCGCCAGATCCGAGTAGATGAGCGTGTACACGACGTCCTGAGCCGACTCGCTCTGCGGCACCGGCACGTTCACGACGCTGTGGCCCAGTTCGCGAAGCAGGTCCGCGACGGTCACCACCGCATCGCGTATTGCCGGGTCGACCTCGTCGGTGACGAACGGCCACGGCAGCGCGATGCGGAGCGGCCCGGTCCGCACGGGTTCCGGGTCGGCGCCGGCGAGTACCGCGAACGTCTCGCGCACCTGTGCCGCCGAACGTGCCAGAGGTCCGACAGTGTCGAAATCCGCGCTGACCGGGAAGATCCCGGTCATGTCGAGCATGCCGACCGATGGCCGCAGGCCGGTCACACCACAGCACGCGGCGGGCAACCTGATGGACCCGCCGGTGTCCGTACCCAGCGCCACGTCGACGATCCCGGCCGCCACCGCGACGCCCGACCCGCCGCTCGAGCCGCCCGGCACCCGGGACGCATCCCAAGGGTTCACCGACCCGCCCGACGCCGAGTTCTGACTCGTCACCCCGACGGCGAACTCGGCGAGGTTCAGCGTCGACGTGATCGCCGCGCCCGCACGCTTCAGCGCGCGGACGCAGGCGGCGTCGGATTCGGCCACCCGATCGGCGAAGTACTCCGACCCGCAGGTGGACAGCACCCCGCCGACCTCGATGTTGTCCTTCACCCCGATCCGCACGCCGGACAGCGGGCCGGACGCAACCCCGGGGTCGATGCCGACCTGCTCGGGCACCCACGAGATGACCGTGTTCAATTGCTCAGCGACCGAGACGATTTCGGCAGAGGGGCTTCCGCCCGCGCCGGGAGCGGAGCGAGCGGGCGGAATGTCACCGACGCCGGAAGGGCCGGCGACAGAGTCACCGGCCCCTCCGAAGTCACTGCTCAGGACGCCACCCGCGACGAGCGCAGCAGATCGGTGGCCGCTGCGTCGACGGTCCAGTCGTCGGTGTTCACGACGACACCGTAGTCCTGGCGCGCCTCCTCCGCCGACAGGTACTCGTCCCACACGTCGGAGAGCACCGCGAACGGATCGCGCAGGAACGGGTCGCCGAAGCCGCCGCCCGACGGCATCCGGATCTCGAGGCGTTCGCCCTCGCGGATGACCTCCTGGGTCACCTTGGAGAACAGCACTTCTTCCTCGGGGGTGCCGGGGTTACGGATGAAGGAACCCGATGCACCGTCGCCGCCGCCGAGAGCGCCGGCGGGCGGGTCGGTGCGGTTGTCGGCCTCGGAACCGAGGAACGTGTCGGTCTGCATGTACCAGGTCCGCACGCTGCCGATGCCGCCCCGCCACCGCCCGGGTGCCGGTGACTCGTCGCGGAGCTCGTAGCGTTCGGCACGCATCGCGTGGTTGAGCTCGAGCTCCTCGATCGGGTTGTTGCGGGTGTTGGCCATCAGGGCGTCGACGGCGTCCATGCCGTCCTTGCCGTTGCGGGCACCGTAGGAACCCTCGTTGATCTCGATGTACACCCAGTACGACTCGCCGTCCTCGGCCAGCCCGGAGTAGGCGATGGCACACAGCGCCGCCGACGACCCGGCGATCGCTCGCTCGGGCAGCACCGGCGCGAGCGCCAGGTTGATCGAGTCGAAGATGCGGTTGACCTGCGAGAACCGAGCGAAGCACGACGCCGGGAAGTCGGGGTTGAAGATCGATCCCTCGGGTGCGTATGCCCGGACCGGACGGAAACAGCCGTCGTTCTGTGGGACGAACTCCTCGGTCAGGTGCTCGTCGAGCAGGATCGTGCGGATCGCGCTCACCGCGACGGGCAGCACCGAACCCTCGAAGGGCACGTTGAACGCCGTCGGCACCTGGTCGTTGGAACCGGTGAGGTCGATGAGGACGTCCTCGTCCTCGATCTGCACGCGCACCGCGACCTTCAGCGGCACACCGCGGTTCTTGCCGTCGTCGTCGAGGTAGCCGATCGGTGCTTCGTAGCTGCCGTTGGGAATCTGCCGGATCCGGCTGCGCAGCATCTCTTCCGAGTAGTCCATCCAGCGGTCGGCGGCGCTCATGACGACGTCGAGCCCGTGCTTCTCGAGCAGTTCGACGAACCGCTTCTCGCCGATCCGCGAACACGCGATCAGGGCCTCGAGGTCGCCGCGGTTCTGTTCCGGGGTCCGCACGTTGTCCAGGATGTGCTGGATCAGCATGTCGTTGCGGACACCGCCGTCGTAGATCTTCATCGAGTCCATCAGCTTGCCCTCGGCCCAGACGTCGACGACGTCCATGCACAGGCCGGGGAAGTTGCCACCGATGTCGGAGACGTGTCCGGTGCAACCGGCGAAACCGATGTGCTCACCCTCCCAGAAGATCGGGATGATCACGCCGTAGTCGGGGGAGTGGGCTGCGCCGTGATACGGGTGGTTGTGCAGGATCACGTCACCCGGCTTGTACGTGCCGGCGAGCTTGCGGTTGACGCCGCGGATGTAGGCGGGGATCGACCCGCAGTGCATCGGCGTCGAATCCGACTCGCACAGTTCACGTCCGTTGACGTCGAAGATCCCGGCGCCGAGGTCCTCGGACTCGCGGATCAGGCTGGAGTACGCCATCCGGTAGAGGACCTGGGCCATCTCCTTGGCCATCGAGTTGAGTGCACCACCGATGACTCGCAGGGTGATCGGATCGACCTCGACGGTGTTCCAGGTCCGGTTGGCCTCGGCGGCAAGCGAAACGCCGTCCGTGGGCATCAGAGCTTTCGCCATGTCAGGCGCTCCTCTCGATGATGATGTGACCGACGGCGTCGACCGTGGCCTTCTGTCCGATGCCGACGATGGTCGTCGAGTCGAACTGCTGGACGATCGCGGGACCGTCGAAGGTGTTGCCCGCCTTGAAGAGTGCGCGGTCGTAGATGGGGGTGTCGACCCATTCGGGATCGGCCGAGTCGTTCTTCCAGAACAGTGCCCGGGTGGTGGCCTTGATGGCCCCGGACGCGTCGGCGTCGCTCTTCTCGATCTCGGCGATGCGGATGTGCTCGACCGCCCCGACGCCGGTCACGCGGATGTTGACCAGTTGGACCGGCTTGTCGTCGAACCGCTGCGAGTAGGTGCGGCCGTGGACCTCGTGGAAGGTGGCCGCGGTCTGCTCGACCCATTCGGCCGTGATCCCACCGGCGGGAGCCGGTACCCGCAGCTCGTAACCCTGTCCGACATAACGACAGTCGACGCTGCGCTCGAGGGTGATCGCGTCGTCGGCGATGCCGTCGGCGCGTAGCTGGGCGACCGCCTGCTCGGAGAGGCGGTCCATCTCACGCCGCAGCAGATCGAGATCGGGCTCGGCCGAGGAGGTCCACACGGTGGTCGGGACCTCGTAGCGTACGTCGGTGGTCAGCAGTCCGACCGCGGAGGTGATGCCGGGATGGCCCGGGACGATGACGCGGGGGATGCCGAGGTGCTCGGCGATCTGCCATGCGTACAGGGGGCCGGCGCCGCCCTCGGCGACCAGCGAGAACTCACGCGGGTCATAGCCTTTGCGTACCGAGTGCAGCGAGATGGCCTCGGTCATCGAGTGCGCGAGGATCTGGAAGATACCCATCGCGGCGTGTTCGATGTCGGCGCCGAGTTTGTCGGCGATGTGGGTCTGGACGGCCTCGGTGGCGAGTTCGGTCTTGACCTCCATGGTTCCCGACAGGAAGCTGTCCTCGCGGAGCCAGCCCATGACGACCATCGCGTCGGTCGAGGTGGGCTCGGTGCCGCCGCGGTTGTAACAGGCCGGTCCGGGCATGGCCCCCGCGCTGCGCGGTCCGACGCGGAACATGCCGCCCTCGTCGATGCTGGCGATCGAGCCACCGCCGGCACCGATGGTGTCGACCTCGGCCATCGGGACCATCGCGTGGTAGTCGCCGATGCGGGTGTCGAGCAGGTGCTTCATACGGAGCTTGCCGTCGGGTGCGACGCCGATGTCGGCCGACGTACCGCCGACGTCGAGCGTGATGACACTGGGATATCCCGACGCCTTGCCGATGAAGCAGCCGCCGAGCAGACCGGCGACGACGCCGCTGGTCAGCAGCGAGACGGGCACCTCGCTCGCGCTGCGCGACGTGACGAGACCGCCGGCGGACGTCATGAGATGGACGTCCTCGCCGACCTGAGCGTCCTTCGCCTTGCCGGCGAGGTTCTCGATGTAGCGGGAGGTCTTGGGACCGACGAAGGCGTTGAGGGCCGTGGTGGAGAAGCGCTCGTATTCGCGGTACTGCGACGCGACGTCGCTGGAGAGCGAGACGAAGACACCGGGGTACTCCTCGGCGATGATCTCGCGCACGCGCTGCTCGTGCGTGGGATTGCGGTATGCGTGCAGGAAGGCGACCGCGATGGCCTCGACCCCGCGTTCACGGAGCAGGGTGACCTCGCGGCGGACGGCGTCCTCGTCGAGCGGGGTCAGCACGTTGCCGGCCGCATCCATCCGCTCGGCGACCGTGCGCCGGTTGCGGCGCGGCACGAGCTGCCATTTCTGCCAGGGCAGATCCTGGTAGTTCGAGTAGTTCAGGGGGCGCTTCTTACGCGCGATGTGCAGGATGTCCCGGAAGCCGTCGGTGGTGATCATGCCGACGTCGCTGCCGTTGTGCTCCAGCACGATGTTGGTGGCCACGGTGGTGCCGTGGAAGAACATCTCGATGTCGGCGACGTCGATGCCCGCGCGTTCGGCGAGCACCCCGATCCCGTCCATCGTGCCGATCGAGGGATCGTGGTTGGTCGACGGCGTCTTGTGCACCGTGACCGTCCCGTCGTCGTCCCACAGGACCAGGTCGGTGAACGTGCCGCCCACATCCACGCCGATTCGCTTCATCGAAACTCGCTTCCTCTGTCCATGCCGTCACCCCGACGTCTTCAGCAGTGTTCGCACCCGATGACGGGAGTGATCTGAGCCATAGCTGCGCTCCGGAGCATCATGCAATACATCGGATGGTTTCGGCAACACCTGGATGTAAATTCGAGGTATCGCCAGGTTGATCCGGACCTTGACGTCGTAAAGATCAGATGTTTATGGTGGTCCGCGTCACGGCTCGTTGTCTGCTCTCCACGACGCCGCACCCTGAGGAGGACCATTGACCACCCATCCCGCCACGCTCGGACGCTTCTTCGAGGACTACGTCGTGGGCGACGTCTACCAACACCCGATGGGTCGCACCATCACCGATACCGACAACGCGTGGATCACATGCCTGTCGATGAACACCAACCAGAACCACTTCAACGAGCACCTCGCCCGGCAGAATCCCATCACCGACGGCAAGGTCATCGTGAACTCGGGGCTGACCATCGCCCTGGTGCTCGGGCTCTCGGTGATCGACATGAGCCAGAACGCGGTGGCCAACCTGCAGTTCACCGACGTCAAGCTGGCGCACCCGGTGTACGTCGGCGACACCATCTACGCCGAGAGCATCTGCACCGACCTGCGTCTGTCCCAGTCCCGTCCCTACGCGGGGATCGTGTCGATGGTGACCCGCGGCATCAACCAGGACGGCGAGGTCGTCATCTCCTGGAAGCGTTCGGTGATGGTCGCGACCCGCGAGAGCGGGATCGGTCAGAACTACTTCCCCGAGGTCAAGGCGCCGTCGCTCACCGAGCTGACCGCCGAGAACTCGGCGGAGATCGCCCGATGAGGCCGCTCGAGGACGTCCGCATCATCGCCATCGAGCAGTACGGCGCGGGCCCGTTCGGCAGCGTCCATCTCGCCGACCTCGGCGCCGACGTGCTGAAGATCGAGGAGCCGAAGTCCGGCGGCGACGTCGGCCGGTACGTCCCCCCGTACAACGCCGGCGAGGACTCGCTCTTCTTCGAGACCTTCAACCGCAACAAGCGCAGCCTGTCCCTCGACCTCGGGACACCGGGTGGGCGTCGGGTTTTCGAAGATCTCGTGCGCACCAGCGACGCCGTCTACTCGAACCTGCGCGGGGACGTCCCGGCGAAGATGAAGATCACCTACGACGACCTGAAGCACCTCAACCCGGCGATCGTGTGTTGCAGTCTCACCGGTTTCGGGATGACCGGCCCGCGGGCGAAACAGCCCGGGTACGACTACATCCTGCAAGGTCTCGCGGGCTGGATGGATCTCACCGGCGATCCTGATGGCCCACCCACCAAATCCGGTCTGTCCCTAGTGGATTTCTCCGGTGGATTCGTCGCCGCGCTGAGTCTGCTGGCCGGCCTGCACGCAGCCCGGCGCGACGGCATCGGTGGCGACTGCGACGTGTCTCTCTACGACACCGCGGTCTCGATGCTCACCTACCCGGCGGCCTGGCACCTCAACGCCGGCTACCAGCCCGGACGGACCAAGAACTCCGCACATCCCTCCCTCGTCCCGTTCCAGGCCTTCGAGGCCGCCGACGGCTGGTTTGTCGTCGGCTGTGCCAAGGAGAAGTTCTGGGTGCGTCTCGCCGAGGCGATCGGACTGGCCGAGCTGCTCGACGATCCGCGATTCACCGACTTCGCCGCCCGCGGGCAGCACAAGGACGAGCTGCTCCCGTTGTTGGAGAAGCGGTTTGCCGAAGCCTCGGTCGATCACTGGGTATCGCTGCTGACCGCGGCCGGTGTGCCCACCGGGCCGATCAACGACGTCGAGCAGGCACTCACCGAGGAGCACACGCTGGCGCGTGGACTCATCGCGACGACCGAACACGAGGTGTGGGGCGAGGTGCGCCAGGTGACCTCACCGGTGCGCTTCGGCGCCGAGCAGCCCGAGTATCGTCGGGCACCACATCGCAACGAGAACTTCGACGAGGTGATGAGTCTGCTGGGATACAGCGCCGAGGACATCAGTGGTCTCGTCGACGGCGGTGCGTTCGGCGCGATCGCCCAGGCCTCCGCCGGCCACAGCGCTTCTGGTCAGGCCTCGTCGTGACCGCTCGCCGGCTCGCGAGTTGGGCCACCGGCCTGAGCATCGACGCCATTCCCGAGGACACCCGTCGCGCCGCACTCCGGCACCTGCTGGACGGAATCGGAAACGGCATCGGCGCCCGCCGGCGCGACCAGGGAGGCCCGGGCCTGTCGGTCGCTCGCGGGCTCGGCGGTCCGGCGCAAGCCCATCCCCTCGGTGACTCCGAGGCCATCTCCGCCCCGGCGGCGGCGTTCGCCAATGGTGTTCTGATGCACGCGCTCGACTTCGACGACACGCACGCCGGCGCGCTGGTGCACCCGACCACGGTGGTGGCCCCGGCGGTGCTGGCGGTCGCCGAGGAGGTCGGCGCCACCGGGGCGCAGGCGGTGACCGCGCTGGTGGCCGGCCTCGAAGTGGCCTGTCGTCTCGGCGCGGCCGCGCCTCATGGTTTCCATTCCCGCGGGTTGCACGCCACCGCGGTCGTCGGTCCGCTCGCCGGTGCCGTCGCCGCCGGACTGCTCTACGGTGCCGACACCGATGCGCTCACCGACGCGATCGGCATCGCCGCGTCGTCGTCGGGCGGACTGCTCGAGTTCCTCGACACCGGCGCGAACACCAAGACCCTGCACCCGGGCAACGCCGGATTCAGTGGTGTCCTGGCCGCTCGGTTGGCCATGGCCGGCGCCAGCGGCCCGGAGTCGGTACTCGAGGGCAGGCGCGGACTCTATCGCGCTCTCGCCGACCGCGACATCGACCCGGATGTGATCGTCGCGGACCTCGGAACACGCTGGGAGAGTGCGCGTATCGGCATCAAGCCGTACCCGAGCTGCCAGCTCATGCACGCCGCGCTCGACGCCGTCGGTGCTGTGCTCGACGCAGCACGTGAGCAGGGAGTCGACATCTCGCCGACGCGGATCACCGCGATCACCGTCGACGTCCACCCCGACAGCCTGGAGATCGTGTGCGGACCCGGGACGGGTACCCGGGCCCCGCGCAGCGTCTACGACGCGAAGTTCGATCTGCCGTGGAGCGTCGCGGCGCTCGTCCACTATGGCGCCGTCACCGTGGACACCTACTCCGGGAAGTCGATCGGCCGACCGGAGGTCGCCGCGACCGCCGGTCTGGTCGAGGTCGTGTCCGTACCCGATGATCGCCCGGCCGCCGACGCCGCCGGCCGGGCGGTCATCACCTTCGACGACGGCAACCGGATCATCGGCGAGGTGCCGTGCAGCCGCGGGACATCGGGACAGCCCATGGATGACGACGCGGTCGCCGACAAGTTCCGGGGCAACAGTGTCGGGAACAGCAGCGCCGGAGGAGATGACGCGGAGGCTCTGGTCGACGCGGTCTTCGGTCTGTGCGACGCACCGTCTGTCCGGCCGATTCTGGCCCTCGCGGCCGCCGTCGTCGCCGGCTGATAACCGGCCGGCCACCTGCGCCGAGACCCAGAACCCGCCGCGGTCCTCTTCAGCCAATCTCTCAGATCAAGGATCACCCAATGGATTTCAGCTTCAACTCCGAACAGCGCGACTTCCGCGCCGCCCTGCGCCAGCTCGTCGACAAGGAGATCATGCCGGTCGCGAACGAATGGGAGCGAACCGGACGGTATCCCACCGAGATCGTCGACCGACTGCGTGAGATGGGGTTGTTCGGCATCACCACACCGGAGGAGTTCGGCGGACTCGAACTCGACATGGTGTCGTTCACCCTCGTCTACGAGGAGCTCGCCCGCGGCTGGATGGGTATCGCCGGAATCCTCGGCAGCCACAATCTGGCCTGCTGGATGATCGCCCGGCACGGCACCGCGGACCAGAAGCAACAGTGGCTGCCCCGGCTGGCGACCGGCGAATGCCGCACCGGCATCGGCCTCACCGAACCGGGGGCGGGCACCGACCTGCAGGGCATCTCGACGACCGCCACCAAGGACGGCGACGACTACGTCATCCGCGGGACCAAGACCTGGATCACCAATGCACGTCACGCGAATGTGCTTCCGGTGCTGGTGAAAACGGACCCGTCGACGTCGCCTGCCCACAAGGGCATGAGCATTCTGCTGGTGGACACCACCACCCCCGGGTTCGAGGTCCAGCGCGATCTGGGCAAGCTCGGCTACAAGGGCACCGAGTCCTGCGAGATCTTCCTCGACGAGGTGCGCGTCCCGCAGTCGACATTGCTCGGCGGCGTCGAGGGCCGTGGTATGCAGCAGGCGCTCTCGGGCCTGGAGATCGGTCGCCTCAACATCGCCGGACGCAGTGTCGGCATCGCGCAGGCGTCGTACGACGCGGCGCTGAACTACTCGCGAGAGCGGACCGCCTTCGGCAAGCCGATCTCGGACTTCCAGGCCATCCAGCTCAAGCTCGCCGACATCGCCACCCAGCTGCAGGCCGCTCGCCTGATGACGTACTGGGCTGCGGCCAAGGCAGATTCGGGGGCCCGCGTCGACGGTGAGGCCGGGATGGCCAAGTACTTCGCGTCGGAGACGGCGATCACCGCGAGCCTCGAGGCGATGCGCATCCACGGCGGTTACGGCTACTCGACCGAGTTCAACGTCGAGCGCTACTACCGGGACGCACCGCTGATGTCGATCGGTGAGGGCACCAACGACATCATGCGGACCGTCATCGCCAAGGCCCTGGTCAACGGCACCGTCACGGTCGGATGAACCCGGCGCTGATCTTCCTGTACGTCCCGGGGGACCGGCCGGAGCGCTTCGACAAGGCGGCGGGCTCGGGCGCCGACGCGATTGTGCTCGACCTCGAGGACGCGGTTCCGTTGTCGGCGAAGGAGACCGCGCGGATCGCGGTGGGCGAGTGGCTCGCGAACCGGGACCGCGCAGGTGTGGCCGCCTGGGTCCGGGTGAACCCGGGACCCGAGTTGCTCGACGACCTGACGATGGCGGTCCGGGCCGGCGCCGACGGCGTCTGGTTGCCGAAGGTCGAGGACGCGACGACCCTCGACCGCGTGCACGGCTTGTTGACCGAACTGGAGTCCGAGTTCGGGTGCCCGCGGACGCCGGTGTCGCCGCTCATCGAGACCGGTGCCGGTCTGTGCAACGCGGTGTCGATCGCGGCCGGCCCGCGGGTGGTGTTCGTCCAGATCGGCGAGGTCGACCTCGCCGCGGACCTCGGGGTGTCGCCTGTGGTCGGCAACGAATTGCTCTGGTCACGTTCGCAAGTGGTGGCGGCATCGGCAGCCGCCGGGATCGGTCCACCCCTGGCCGCGGCGTCGCCGGCGATCGGGGACGACGAGGCTTTCGAGGTGGAGACCCGGCAGCTCACCGGCCTCGGCTTCTTCGGACGAGCCTGCATCCATCCACGCCAGATCGCTCCCGCGCGAGCGGGCATGGCTCCGTCGGAGTCCGAGGTCGCGACGGCCCGTGATGTCCTGTCCGCTTTCGACGCGGCGGGTGGCGCTGCGGCCACCGACAGTTCCGGGCGCCTCATCGACGAGGCGGTTGCGCGGATCGCCCGCAGAACCCTGGCCCGACAGGCGACGTAGGATCGGGAGCGCCGGGTCGGGGTGACTCCACGGTTTCCTGCTCGGGATATCGGACCCGACCCCTCGCGCGAACACCGAAACGGAGACGAACATGGTGGACAACATCTTGTGGCAAGCGATTCAGGACAACGAGTTGGCGCTGGCGGTACTTCAGTACGTGTTCTCCGGCGTCAAGTAGGAGCCCGGACGGGGACCACCGAGGCCGATAGGTTTCTCGGCTGACGGACCTCTCCGAAAGCAAGAGTCGAATCAGCCGCCGGCCGCTCTCACGAGTGGCCGGCGGCTGTGTCGTTGGGTGACAAAGCGCGAGGCCCGGAGGTGCACACACCGGCGGAACTCCGCCGGTGCTGTGATCATTGACACTCGTCCCGACTATCTGGCACAGTCCGGTACCAGTACATGTGGTACAGACTTGTGCCCGATGGGGGTGTCGATGGCGCTGCGGAAACTCTTGCGATCGGTCGCGTCGGACCGGCTTGTCCCCGAGAGGACCCAGCATCGTCGACTGGTCGGCCTGTCCGTCTTCGTCGTCCTCTCGCTGACCGCCACGTATGTCGTGTGGTCCACCCTGCAACGCACCGTGCCGGGATCGACCACCGCCTACACGGCATTCTTCGACGACGCTTCGGGCCTGTTCGGCGGCGATGACGTACGGATCGCCGGAGTCCGAGTGGGGCGAGTCGAAGACGTCTCACGCGACGGTGACCGGGCCCGGGTGCGCATCGCCGTCGGCAACGAGCAGACGGTGACGAGGGCGACGAAGGCGGCGATCCGCTACCAGAACCTGATCGGACAGCGATATGTGTCGCTGACGCCGGCCTCCGGAGTACGTCCCGTACCACTGGCGCCCGGGGCGGAGCTGGTCCAGCCGTCCGAGGACTCCTTCGATGTCACCACGTTGCTCGCGGGCTTTCAGCCGGTCTTCGACACCCTCGACGCCGATCAGGTCAATGCGCTGTCCGAGGGACTGCTGCAGGCATTCCAGGGCGACGGGGTGTCGTTGAGCCGCACGGTCTCCGAGGTCGGGAGACTCGCCGAGGACATGGCAAACCGGGATGTCGTCATCGGTGCGGTCATCGCGAATCTGAGCGCGGTCATGCGAGACCTGGCCCGGCAGGGCGATGACGTCGGTGTCGTCGTCGACAGCCTCGGCCGCCTGATCGAGAACCTGAACACGAACTCCGCGGCATTCGGTCGAGCGACGACAGACCTCGGCCGGACCGCCGAGGGGTTCGCCGACGTGCTCGGGCGGAGCCGGCAATCGTTGTCCGACAGTGCGGTCGATGCGAGTGTCGCGACACGCACGCTGATCGACAACGGTGCCCGGCTGGATCGGATGGCGCAGGTGATGCCGATCTTCCTCGGCTCCATCGCCAAAGTCGTCGGCGAGGGCAGTTACGTGAAGTTCTATGCGTGCGATCTCGACATCTCACTCGGCGACGTGTTGATTCCTCCGGGGATCATCACGCAGATCGGCGGCACAAAGCACTCGGTGGTCTGTCGCTGATCCCGGTGATTCGTGTTGTTCGACAACCCCGCCCGGTTTCAGGCCGGTCTCGAACTGCATCGTCGGTATGTGCGCGCCCGCCGTTTCGACGCATTCCCGAAAGGGTGGAACGACGATTTCGAGACGTGTTCTCGATATGTATCCGGTGAATTCATCGGCTCCACTGGGCATGTCTGAAATGTCCGCTAGTGTTTAGCGATGCTCAGAGGCTCACGCGGTGCACGGTTGTCGATTCGTCTTGCGGTGTCGGCGCTGGTGCTGGCGGTGGCCGCGGGCCTGTCGATCGTCGCGACCGGCCCCTCCGAGGCTGCGCCCGTGGTGAATCCCAAAGCCGGGAAGCTCGTCGCCCAGGCGGATTTCCAGGTCAAGCGAGACGGCTTCTCGTTCGAGAACTGGGGGCCGAACGACGCCCTGCACACGCGCGGTTTGAGCATCGAGGGTATGCGTGCGGTCTTCGGTGACGAGGTGTGCGCTCGCATCGTCTTCGGCGTGTGCTCGCCGACGACGGTCGCCGAAGTCGTGCAGCAGGAGTTCAACGAGTCGATGGCGGGTGGGCACTGTTTCGGGATGGCCGCGCTGGCCGGACTGTATGCCACCAAACGGTTGAACCCGTTCCCGCTCGCGATGCCGTGGCAGTCCGTCTACAGCATCGGCCCGTCGGCGCCGCTGGACGAGCTCATCGCGCGAATGTTCATCACGCAGGGTTTCCCGCCCACCGACCTCCTCGAGTCGGAGGTCACGGTCACCCAGGCACTGTCTCGACTGCGCTCGGCGTGGGCGCGCAACGACAATTACGTGCTGGCGATCTACACCGACGAGGAGCAGAGCGCCGGACACGCCATCAACCCGATCGCCATCCGCGACCTCGGGCAGGGCAAGCGCGGCATCGTGGTCTACGACAACAACTTCCCCGGTGTCGAGAAGATGGTCGTCGTCGACCCGGCAGCCAACAGCTGGTACTACTCGACGGCCACCAACCCGTCGGAACCGACACTGCTGTTCCAGGGCTCGCCGGCCAACAAGATGATGCTCGTGCCGCTGGCGCCGATCCTGGCCCGTCATCAGGATCCGGAGCTGCGCAACGACGAGACCGTGGTCATGGTGTCGGACAACAACGGTGGCGCGCGCGGTGTCGGTGACGTCGACTGGGACGTGCGGGTCACCGACCCCGCCGGTCGTGCGATCCCGGGCGTCGACAAGAAGATCCTCTTCAACAACGACAACACCGGCACCTTCACGGTCCCGGCGAACCGCAAGTTCCGGATCATCGTGGACGGGGTGGAAGCGGGTCGGACCGCGGACATCGACGCCACGGTACTCAGCGCCGGTGGTGTGGTGGCGATGGGCGATCTCGAGGTTCCCGCGGGCGCGGTCGCGGTCGTCGACGCCGACCCGGCGCGCCATGGGATGCGGGTCACCTCGTCGGCGCCGTCGACCGCGGAGTTCGCGGTCGCGACGGAGAACTCACTGCGCTCGCTGTCGACCGAGACCACGCAGCTGGCGATCGGCCCGGGTTCGGCGGTCTCGGTGGGCGCCACCTCCCCGACCGGAGTGACTGTCCGATCCGAGGGGCGCGCGCAGCGGTTGCGACTGGAGGTCGAACGCAGTGACACCTTCACCGATCGGATCGCGGTCAGCCCGACGTCGATCTCGCTGCCCGCCGGTGCGACGGTCACGGTGCCGGTGAATCTGTGGCCCGGATTCGGACCTCTCCCGGCGACCCTGCGCAGCGGCGCGTCGATCACGCCTGTGCCCCTGAGCGCGCGGTGACGGCCTCGTCGCGTCGCGGTCGCATCGCCTGGGGCGTCATCGTCGCCGGCGTGCTGGGGCTGTCCGCGTGTTCCAGCGGAACGACGGCGGCCCCGACCACCAGCAGCAGTGCCGCCGCTGCGCCGGTCGAGTACCTCGATGAGGTGACCGTCCACCGCTTCGAGTACCCCACACCGGATGACGGTGACACCGAACAGAATTGGGCGGAGCTGTATCTGCCCGCGGGTGAGCAGCGGGTCGACACGATCCCGCTCGTCGTCCTCGTTCACGGTGGCGCGTGGCAGAGTGCGCTGGGCGCCGACATCTTCGAGCCGCTGGCCCGAGATCTCGCCGGCCGGGGTATGGCCGTCTACAACGTCGAGTACCGCCGCGTCGGCTCGGGCGGTGGATGGCCGACGACGTTCCGCGACGTCGCGAGCGCACTGGATCACGTCGTGGTCGTCGATCGGCGGCACCCGCAGATCGACACCGACGACGAGTTGATCGTCGGACACAGTGCCGGTGCGCAACTCGCGGTGTGGGGTGGTACCAGGCACAAACTCGAGGACGACGAGGTCGGTGCCCGGCCACTGTTCCGACCGACGCGCGTCGTCTCGCTCGCCGGCCCACTCGACATGACCTACGCGGCAACGCACGGCGACGACCGGATCGTGACGGCACTGGGCGGCACCCCGTCCCAGGTTCCGCAGCGGTACATGATGGTCGATCCCATCCAGAACATCGATCCCGACACCCCCGTGGTCGCAGTCCACGGAACCGCCGACCGCATGGTCTCGCCGGCGAACTCCCAGCGCTATGTCGACGCCGTCGTCAAACAGGGCGGCGATGCCGAAGCCGTCCTGATCCGAGGCGGCAGCCATGGGTCGGTGGTCACCTCGGATGCTCCCGAATACCCGCGAGTCCTCGACATCATCACCGGCGCGTCGGCCGCCGACGTGCAGGATGTGGCCTGATCCCGGTGCGATTCATCCCGGTTGTCGGGGCAAAGCGCACGTGATCTGGAGTGATCGTCCCGAGCGGAGGTGACGGCCCGACAGACTGTCTGTGTCCGCACGATCGACTACGGACGTTCTGTAGGTGTCGCGGGATCGGCGGCCGGACCAGTATGGATGCACTGCGCATCGCCGCGCGCCCTGCCCCGCTGTGACCGCACCCGACCCATCGGGCCGACATCCTCTGGACGGACTCCATGACCGCACTCGACGCCGCGTCCCCGTCGGCACCCGGACCGAACCACTCGGTCCCGCAGGCCGAGGCCGAACTCGAACTCATCCCCGAATCCGCCAAGACCCACGATGTCCGCGGGCAGTTCTGGATCTGGGCCGGCGCGAACATCGCGCCGATCAACTGGGTGCTGGGCGCGCTCGGCGTCACCATGGGCCTCGGGCTGTGGGAGACGGTGGCGGTCCTCGTCGTCGGCAACGCCATCGGCATGACGATCTTCGGTATCTTCGTCGTCATCGGTCAACGCACCGGAGTCACCGGAATGGTGCTCTCGCGAGCCGTTTTCGGGCGTCGCGGCGCCTACGTTCCCGCCGCCGTCCAGGCCCTGGTCTGCATGGGGTGGTGCGCGGTCAACACCTGGATCGTCCTCGATCTGGTGATGGCGCTGCTCGGTGAGATGGGGCTTGTCGACCCGGATCTGGACAACAACGCCGCACGCATCGTCGTCGCGGCCATCATCATGGTGATGCAGGTGACGATCGCCTGGTTCGGGTATCGGGTCATCTCCGCCTTCGAACGATGGACCGTGCCACCGACCGTCGCGATCCTGCTCGTCATGACCGTGGTCGCGTGGGTCGGTCTCGACGTCGACTGGGGGCGGGCGACCGCTCCGGAACTGACCGGGTCGGCACACGTCGGTGCGATCACGGCGGTGATGACCGCGATCGGCATCGGCTGGGGCCTGACGTGGCTCGGTTACGCCGGCGACTACTCGCGCTTCGTGTCTCGAGACGTGCCGTCGCGCAAGCTGTTTCTCGCCAGCGCACTCGGACAGTTCATCCCGGTCGTCTGGCTCGGTGTGCTGGGCGCATCCCTGGCCACCCTGAGCGACTCCGCCGATCCGGGCGAGATCATCGTCGACGCCTATGGCGTTCTCGCACTACCGGTTCTGTTGCTCGTCGTCCACGGGCCGTTGGCGACCAACATTCTCAACATCTACACGTGCACGGTGTCGACGCAGGCACTCGACATCCGCGTCGACCGACGTGTACTGAACGTGGTGATCGGCGTCGTGGCGATGGCGATCGTCGTCTACTTCGTGCTCAACAGTGACTTCGCCACCACCATCGACTTCTGGTTGGTGTCGATCGTCGGATGGTTGAGCCCTTGGGGCACTGTCGTTCTCGTGCACTGGTTTGCGATCGCCCGGCAACAGATCGACGCCGAGAGTCTGTTCGCCGCACCGGCCGACAGCGTCCTGCCGATGGTGCGGCCGACCGCTCTCGTCGCGCTGGCGCTCGGCGTCACGGCGACCTGGATGTTCATGTACGGGATGCTGCCGGCGCTGCAGGGTCCGGTTGCGGTCGCCCTGGGCGGGATCGACCTGTCCTGGCTTGCCGGGGCGGTCGTCGCCGGCACGTCCTACTGGGCCATGGAGACGCTCACAGCGCCGCGCGTCGCCCGATGACCCTGGGGCGAGTCGCGCGGTCGTCTCGATGAGAACGACGATCGAGAGCCCCCGCCGAACGACGATCGAAAGCACCCCGTCGCGTCGGGGCGTCGACTAGGGTTCGGCGCAGTGGGAGGCAACGCAGCCTCCTGCGTAGGAGGTTCCATGGCCACCGTCCACACCGTGACCGGCTCGATCGATTCCGGCGACCTCGGGAACGTGTTGGTGCACGAGCACGTGTTCATCGTCGGCGAGGAATTCCGCCAGAACTACCAGGACGATTGGGACGAGGACGACAAGGTCGCCGAAGCGGTTCGCGATCTGACGGAACTGAAGGAGCTCGGGATCGACACGATCCTCGACCCGACGGTTCTCGGTCTCGGCCGGTACATCCCGCGCATCCAACGGATCGCCGAACAGATCGACCTCAACATCGTGGTCGCAACAGGCCTGTACACCTACAACGACATCCCGTTCCAATTCCACTATGCCGGACCGGGAATGCTGTTCGACGTCCCCGAGCCACTGGTCACCCTGTTCACCAGAGACCTCACCGAGGGCATCGCGGACACCGGTGTGCGAGCGGCTTTCCTGAAGTGCGCCATCGAAGCCCAGGGACTGACGCCGGGTGTCGAGCGCGTCATGCGCGCGGTCGGACAGACCAGTGCGCAGACCGGCGCGCCCATCACCATCCACACCGACCCGCACAGTCAGTCCGGTCTGGTCGCCCAGAAGGTGCTGGCCGAGGAGGGGGCCGACCTGACGAAGGTGGTCATCGGCCACTCCGGCGACAGCGTCGACCTCGACTACCTGATGAAGCTCGCCGACGCGGGTTCGATCCTCGGCATGGACCGCTTCGGGCTCGACCTCCTCCTGCCGTTCGAGGACCGGGTGAACACTGTCGCCGAATTGTGCAAGCGCGGATACGCCGACCGGATGGCGCTCGCGCACGATGCCGCCTGCTTCATCGACTGGTTCGATCACGAAGCGAAGAAGCAGGCTCTTCCGAAATGGAACTACCGGCACATCAGCGAAGAGGTGCTGCCTGCGCTGCGGGAGCGTGGTGTCAGCGAGGCCGACATCACGACGATGCTGGTCGACGTGCCGCGACGCTACTTCGAGTAGCGGCGCGACACGGCGTCGGCGTCGGGTTCGGCGCAAGCCGGGGAGTCAGCGCAGGCTGGTCTGGTATCGCCGCATGCCGCGGAGCCACCGGTCGTAGTCGGCGCCCTTCTGGCGGTACATGTCGAGGACCTCCGGGTGAGGCAGGATGAGGAAGCGTTCGTCGGCGACGGCCTCCAGCACGATCGCGGCCACGGCCCCGGGGGTGAGTACCGCCCCTGCGCTCTCCACGGCGCGCTGCATCAGCCGCTGCTCCTCGGTGGCCGAATCACCGTCCGGGCGGAGCAGTTTGGTGTCGACGCCCATCGGGCACAGGCAACTGACCCGGATCCCGTCGTCGCCGTGGGTGATGTTGAGCCACTCCGCGAAACCGACCGCAGCATGCTTGGTCACCGAATAGGGCGCATTGCCGATCTGGGTGAGCAGACCCGCCGCCGACGCCGTGGAGACGAAGTAACCGCTGCCGCGCTCCACCCATCCCGGGACCAGACGCCGCGCGGCACGGATGTGGGCACGGAGATTGATGTCGAGGGTGAGGTCCCAGACGCTCTCCTCGGTGTCGACACCACCGCCGACGCCCACGCCGGCGTTGGCGAAGTACAGATCGACGGGCCCGAAAGTGCTCTCTGCCAATCGAACCGCGGCGTCGATGTGTTCGTCGGACGAGGCGTCGCCACCGATCGCGGTCGCCGCATCCCCCAACGACTCGGCGACGGCACCGGCACCCGACTCGTCGAGATCGGTGACGACGACCCGCCCGCCCGCATCGACGAGTGCGTGCGCGATCGCCGCGCCGATACCCCCACCGCCACCCGTGACGATGGCCACCTTGCCTGCGACGTCCATGGATCTCCTTCGATCGCCGATGTGTGGGTCCAGAGTTACCAGACGGGGGGCTTCGACAGGCTCAGCCGACGGGAAAGGGAGCTCAGCCTGTTGCGGCCTGATCCAAAAGAAGTGACGGCCCCCTTGCTCCCTAATCCGAAAGAACCGCATAACCCCTGGTCCCTGAGGTGCGACGAGC